>JBBQXC010000163.1:0-10641 GCA_038210005.1 Gemmatimonadales bacterium | reverse complement strand
ACGGACGCGTACGTGCACGAGGATGTGTTCGTCGACGGCACGCCGCTCGATGCGCCGCCGGGGTCGGTCGTGCTGCTGCACAAGCCGGCGGGGTACGTGTGCTCGCTGAACGATCGGCCGCCGATGATTTACGAGCTGCTCCCAGCGAACTATCCGAAGCGAACGCCGGTGATGGCGTCGATCGGCCGGCTCGATGTGGATACGTCGGGATTGCTGCTCATTACCGACGACGGTCCGCTCAATCACCTGTTGGCATCACCGAAATCTCACGTGCCCAAGCGCTATGCGATGACGCTGGCGGAGCCGGTGCGCGGCGACGAGGCCGACCTACTGGCCAGCGGCACGGTGTTGCTGAAGGGCGAGACCGCGCCGCTGCTCCCCGCCGTGTTCACCGCAACCGGCGAGCGGAGCGCGGAGGTCACGATCAGCGAAGGGCGCTACCACCAGGTTCGGCGCATGATGGCGGCCATCGGCAATCACGTGCATACGCTGCAGCGGGTGTCGATCGGGCCGCTCGGATTGGGCGATGTGGCCGTGGGGCACTGGCGCTTGCTCGACGCCGGTGAAATCCACACGCTTCGCGCGGCGGCGCTGGAGTTCAAGGCGTTGGCGAAGGCTTCGCCACCTTCTCTTCGCGAGCGACACTCTTGACGGTCATGCCATCGTTCAGCAGTTCACTGGGGTTCACGATGAGCGCGTCACCTTCGCGCACGCCGCTGAGCACCTCGAGCGTCGTCCCGAAATCACGACCGAGCGAAATCGGCACCAGCGTCACCTTGCCGTCGACTACCCGCGCAACCTGAGTTCCGTCAGCGCGGATGATGAGCGCGATCGCCGGAATCCGCAGCCCGCCGCCAGCCGCCGGAATGGCCAGCGTCACCGTGGCGAACATACCAGGCATGAGGCGACGTCCTGCGTTGTTCACACGGACTTCGGTCAACAGCGTCCGGTTGGTCGCGTCGATGGCGCGCGACGTGAGCGCCACGCGGCCGCGGAATGTGCTGTCGCCGAGTTCGCGCACGGCAATGTCCGCGCCCTGCCCGACGGCGATGTTCGAGGCGGCGCTCTGCGGCACGTTCAGCATCACGCGCAACGTGTCGATCTGCACGAGCGTGAGCAGCGGGCGATTGCCGGTCACGGCACCCGCGGACACGAGCGCGCCGAGGTCGATCGTCCGCGAGGTGACGACGCCTGAAAAGGGCGCGATCAGCGCACCGAAGCGCAGCACTTCGGAGAGATTCGCGACGTTCGCGCGCGCCACACGGACATTGGCGTCTGCAACATTGGCCGCCGCCTGCCGCTCATCGAATTCCTGCGGCGTCACAACCTCCTGCTCCCGCATGGTCCGCCAGCGGGCCAACGTACTGCGGGCGAGCGTCGCGGTCGCCTCTACTTGCTCCAGCGACGCGCGCGCCTGCCGCAGCTGCTCGGCGATGTCGGGCATGTCGAGCAGGGCCAGCGTATCACCGGCTTTGACCACCGAGCCGATGTCGACCCGCAGCGATTTGACGAAGCCGTTGGTTCGCGAGTAGATGCCGGTCTCGTGCAATCCGGCGATGCTCCCCGGCAGTTCGAGCGCGGTGGCACCGGTGTCGCGCGAGACGCGCTCGGTGAACACGGTGGGTGCACCGGTATTCGCGCGGACTTCCCCCTCGCGCGCCTTGGCCTGCTTGAGCCGCGGCAGAGTACCGATGACAACCGCGCCAACCAACACGACGGCGAGGACAATGGGGAGCGCGCGCCCACTTCGCGCCTTCGCGGACGAAACGGTCATACGGGTCATGCAGTCTCCAGCGCGACGCGCGCAGGCGTGGCGGTGCGGGTACGCCATCGGCTGTACACGATCGGCACAATGAACAACGTGGCGATCGTCGCGAAGGACAGTCCGCCGATGACGGCACGCCCCAACGGCGCATTCTGTTCGCCACCCTCACCGAAGCCGAGCGCCATCGGCAGCATACCGACCATCATGGCCAACGCGGTCATGATGACGGGACGCAGACGCGTCACGGCCGCTTCCAGCACCGCCTCATGGGCGCTTCGCCCGTCCGCCATTCGCTCGTTGGCAAAGGATACCACCAGGATACTGTTGGCGGTGGCCACGCCCATACTCATGATGGCCCCCATGATCGCGGGGACCGTCAGCGAGTTGCCGCAGGCGAAGAGCGCCCAAGCGATACCGGCCAAGGCACCGGGCAGCGCGAAGCTGATGATGAAGGGATCCAGCCACGACTGGAAGTTGATCACCATCACGAGATAGACCAGCAGAATCGCCAGCACGAGGCCGACGCCGAGGCCGATGTACGAACTGCGCATGCTCGCCACTTGCCCGCGAATCACCAGCGAACTGCCACGCGGGAGCGTGGGCCGGATCGAGTCGAGTACGGCGTCCATGTCGCGCGCCACGCCGCCAAGATCCCGGTCCTGCACATTGGCGTAGATGTCGAAGACCGGCGCGACGTCGTAGTGACTGATCACCGCCGCGGCGTTCCGTCGCGTCATGGTGGTCAGATTCGCGAACAATTGCGGCGAGCCACCCGCCGCCCCGAGCAAGGGCGTACCTCCGACCGCGTCGAGGGTCGAGAGCTTCCGCTGCGGCGTCTGCACGCTCACCGCATACTGTACGCCATTCTGCGGATTCAACCAGAAACTCGGCGCGGTCTGTCCGCTCGACGACAGCGAAACCAGGAGGTCACTCGCGACCTCGCGCTCGGTGAGCGCCAAGCTCGACGCCCGGTCGCGATCGATGGCGAAGAAGAGTTCCGGCGCCGTGAGGCGCTGATGCAGATAGACGTCGACGGCGCCGGGAATCTGCTGGAAGCGACGTTCGAGAAACTGCGCGACCTTGAAGTTGTTCGCCCGATCGCTGCCGACCACCTGCACGTTGATCGGTGCCGGCAGGCCAAAATTGAGAATCTGGCCGACGATGTCCGCCGCCTGAAAGAAAAAGGTGACATCGGGGAAGTCGCGCCGCATCATCATCCGGATCTCGCGGCGGTACGCATCGACCGGTCCGTGCGATTCATCGAGCACGATCAGAATGTCGGCGTCGGTCACACCCGTGGTCGGATTGTCGCTCAACGCGAGATTCGTGATCGACGACGGGATGCCGATATTGTCGATGATCGTGCCGATCTCATGCTCGGGGATGATACGACGAACGGATTCTTCAACGCGAGCAACGACGCGGGCGGTTTCTTCGACGCGCATGCCGAGGGGCGCACGGATGTGCAACCGGATCTGTCCCGCGTCGACGATGGGAAAGAAGTCCTGACCAAGGAACGGGACCAGCGTGCCGGCGAGCAGCACGACCGCGCCGCAGGCGACCACGAGACCACGCGGACGCGCGAGCACGTTGGTGAGCCCGACACGGTACGCCTCTCGCTGCCGCTCGAACCAGCCCTCGAACGCATGGTGGAAGCGCGCGAAGGCCCCAGCTGCGGCGCCGATGCGACGTTGCGCAAGCTCCCGCTCCAGCGCATAGCGAATCAGCGTGGGGACCAGCGTCCGCGAAATCAGATAGGACGCGGACATCGCGAACACCACGGCCATCGCCAGCGGGGCGAACAACGAACCCGCCACGCCACTGAGGAAGAAAATCGGCACGAAGACGATGCAGATCGCCATCGTGGACACGAGCGTCGGGATGGCAATCTGCCCCGCGCCGGCGAGGATCGCTTTCTCGATATCGGACTCGTGCTCGAGCACCCGGTAGATGTTCTCGATACCGACCGTCGCGTCGTCGACCAGCACGCCGACGGCGAGCGCCAGCCCGCCCAGCGTCATCACATTCAGCGACTGCCCGAGCGCCGACAGCGCGATGACCGAGCACAGAATCGAGAGCGGAATCGACAGCGCCACGATGAGCGTGGCACGCCACGTCCCGAGAAACAGCAGAATCATGGCGGCGGTAAGACACGCCGCGATCAACGCCTCGACCAGCACGCCAGTGAGCGCGGCCTTCACGAACAACGACTGGTCGGCCAGGATGTCGATCTGCAACGCCGGCGGCAACGTGGACAGCACGTTGGGCAAGGCGGCGCGTACCCGGTTCACCACATCAATGGTGGACGCACCACCCGACTTGAGTACCGTCACGAGCGCACCGCGCACGCCATCACGTCGGACGATATTCGTCTGGACCGCATACCCATCGCGCACCTGCGCCACGTCACGAATGCGGGTGAGCACGCCGTTGACCGTGCGAAGCGGAAGGTCGTTGAGCGCGTCAACCACGTTCGGGCTGCTGTTCAGTCGCACCGAGTACTCGCGCTCGCCGATCTTCGCGGTGCCCGAGGGGAGGATCAGGTTCTGTGCATTGATCGCATCGCTGACGTCGGTCGGTGACAGGCCACGGGCGAACAGCTGCGCCGGGTCGAGATCGACATTGATGACACGTGAGCGGCCACCGTAGGGCTGCGGTACGCTCGCCCCTCGAATCGTGGCGAGCCGTGTCCGCACCCCGTTGGTGCCAAGATCCGCGAGCTCCTGCTCCGAGAGCGACTCGCCGCCGAGGGCGAGTTGTAACACCGGCACATTCGCCGCGTTGTAGCGGATGATGAACGGTGCGGTCGCGCCGGGCGGCATAATCCGCAAAATAGTCTGAGACACCGCGGCCAGCTGCGCCACCGCCGCCTCGATGCGCGCGCCACGCTGAAAGAAGATCTTGATGACCGTGGCACCGGGAAGCGATTGCGACTCGATATGCTCGATGTCGTTCACGGTGGTGCTGATCGCACGCTCATAGACGGTACCGAACCGCCGCTCCATCTCTTCCGGCGGCAGACCGTTGTACGACCAGATGACCGACACCACAGGGATGTCGATTTCCGGGAAAATGTCGGTGGACATCCTGAACAGCGACAACACCCCGAACAGCACGACCAGCAGTGCCCCGACGATAAAGGTGTAGGGGCGCTTGAGCGCCAGTTCAACAATCCACATGGTCTTGGATTCGGGATGCCGTCGGGAGCGACGCCGGACGGCCGCTCCTTTGTCAGTCTACGCGCAACCTCAGGCTTTCGCTCTCTCGGCGTCGCGCCTATCCGGTGGCGCAGCTATCGGGTGGCACCCAGCACTTTGAACCGCCGGCCGTCGTGCAAGGTGCGCACATTACCGAAGCGGTCAGCGATCACCTTCTCGTACGGGAGCGTGCGGTTGGCCACCAGATACAATCGGCCGCCCACGTGCAGGTGCGCGTAGGCATCGGCGATGAACTGCTGCGGGACCGTGAGGTCGGTCGCCTTCCCCTGGTGAAAGGGCGGATTGGACACCACGACGTCGAACCGTTCATCGCCTACCGCTCCACCCACGTCACTTGCCCGGACCTCAGCGTTGGCAAGCGCGGCTTTCGCCATGCCACGCGCCGCGCAGCGGACCGCTTCGGCATCGGCATCCACCATCAGCACGCGACCCGTCTCCGAGAGCGAAGCGGCCGTGAGCCCCAGCGCGCCGGCGCCACAGCCAAGATCAAGCACCGACTCGCCGGCGCGGACGTCCATGAGGTCCCCCAATATCTGGGTCGCCTCGTCGAGATGCTCCCAGGAGAACACTCCGGGACGCGAGAAGAGGGTGTGGGCAATCCCCTTCAGTGTCACCGGCACGTCGCGGAAGTGGTCGGGGTCGAGGTACGGCGACGTGCCCTCGGCGAGCGACGACGGCGCGATCTGCGCCTTGGTGGCGACCGCCATCCGGTGCCCGCTGTGCTGCGCCTCCAAACGGGCGGCTCCGAAGATCGACTCCAGCAGACGCACGGCCGGCTTCACCCCTTCGTCATTCGCACCGGCGACGTAGCACTTGCCGCCGATACGGAGCGCGTGGAACGCCTCCCAGATGAGCTGCTGCAGCGCGAGCTTGTCCGTGGACACGCGAATGGTGACCACGTCGGCGGCCAGCGCCAGCGGAAACGCGTGTGTGCCGTGAGCGTGAACCACATGGGTGCCGGCGATGCCATTGGCGGCCATGGTGCGCTCGGTGGCCTGCACCGACGGCAGCGAACGATCCGAGCACCAGAGCACCGACGCCCCACCAGCCACCGCTGCCGCCGCCGGCACCATGCCGTTGCCGCAATTCAGATGGACCGACGTGCTCCGCCCCAGTGACGCCACCTGTTCGGCCAGCATCATCGACGCGGGATCGACCGTGCCATGCGCAAAAACCCCGGGCTTGGTGGCCACCAGCACCCGCGAGCCCGCGATCGAGAGCGGGGCGTTCTGCCAAAAGGCGTAGCGGTCGGGGGCGGTGTCGGTCGATGTGGTCATCCCTGCATTCTAGCGACTCGCGACGGCAAGACGCGATTCAGGCGCTGGTAGAGACCGTGGCGCGACGCAACCAGCGATACACGACGAACGCCGCGATCAGGAACGCAATCCCGGGCACAGCCCAGCCGACAAGGCCGAAGCCCGTCGTGGACGGCGACGCCCGGATCGCGGCCCCGTAGCTGTGCTCGAGGTCCGCCAGCAGATGCTCACGCGTTTCACCGCGATTCACCCGGGCGATGATCGCCTGTCGCAGGGAGTCGGCCGACGGGCTCGGACATGCGGCCAAGGTGAGACCGGGGCAGTACGGACTCATACTGCCGTCGATGATCTCACGCGCGAGCGGCGGCGTCTCGAGCGCGTTCACATACCCGGCCGGTTGGGAGATCATCTCACTCATATTTCGGATGCTCCCTCGCGAAGTGTGCAGGATCCTTCCGTCGAGGCGGCCTTACCGTCATCCCCACGCCCCGTTCTAAATATACGCATATTTGCATATGCACGTACATACACCGGTCGCGATTCGTTGTTGCCACGCGCTACATCGGCTCCGGTCTCCCGCTTGTGCGCAGGAAGTCCGCGAACTCCGGAGGCCGCCCCGCATTGATCACCGCACGAGCGGCCGACTCCACTCGACGCGGGCTTCTGCCGCACCGAATCGAGACGCACATAGCCGGCGCGCCAGTCGCCGTCTTTCGGGCGCCCCACGCTACCGGTGTAGATGACGTGGATGCCTTCGACCACACGAGGCCACGGTTTGTGGGTATGACCGAACGCCATCGCATCACCGGATCGGAGTGCCACACTCGCCGCCATCATGAGACAGAAGTCGTCGCTCCGATCCTCCGTCCGGTACACCGTGTTGAGCGTCGGCGATCGCATCCACGTCACGGCGCGCATCGATGTCGGCCAGGACCGCGTCGAGCGCGTGAAGATTCACGTGAATATCCGAGAGGAGGGCGACACGCGTCACGACCGGGCCTCAGGGGAGTCGCGACGCCGCACCCACCGCGAGGCATACACGAGTCCCACCAACGCCGGCACTTCGATGAGCGGACCGATGACCGCCGCCAACGCTTCGCCGGACGCAATGCCGAACGTGGCGACGGCGACGGCGATCGCCAGCTCGAAACTGGGCTCTTCGGGATTTCGTGTGGGTGAATCTCGGCCGAAACGCCCCACCGCAGATGAGGTACCGAGCAACTTGGTGCCGCCGAGATGGGCGCCGATCGCTTCGTATTTCACCTTGGCGAGCACCGGATGTATCATCCAGAGCAGTCCCACGGCGATCGGCACCGACACGCCGGCGAGCTTCACACGATCCAACGATGCGCCGAGGTCGGGAGAGAGTCGCCCGAGGAGCAGTCCGATGGCCATCGCGGCAAACATCCAGATCGGTAGAAAGCGATCGAGGGTGGATAGTCGCGTCAGGATCGGGGCATTGACCGAGGCGACGGGACACCGCACGGAGGCAGCCGGCAGCCAGCGCATTCATCACGCGCAGCCACGTGGGATCCGCGACCCCCTTGAACAGGCGGGCGCCGCCGTGTGGGCGCAGCGCTGCTACTTCAGCTGGTCCAGCTCCGCCACGGTCCACGCGACCGTCTCAGGGGTGGCCGACACAGCCGCAGCGGTATCCGGCACGACTTCATTGGCCGGGGACGCCGACTTGCTCGTGTCCCCACCGCAGGCGGCGAGCGACGTGCCGAGCAGGCCGAGCCTGAGCAGAGGGGAGCGAGGGGACAAAGTCATGATCCAGGCGCTGAAAGGGTGACGGGACGGACGATCAGCCTTACAGCAGGAGTAGTATCATCGCGAGGAACGAGAAAGCGGCGACCGCATCGAGAGTCCGATACGGTCGCCGCTTTTGAGTGGGCCTTGTAGGAGTTGAACCTACGACCTCACGCTTATCAGGCGTGCGCTCTAACCACCTGAGCTAAAGGCCCGAAGGAGGTTTTACACCTCCACCACAGCCGCATAATGTATCCCGCCGTGGTATTCGGGGCAAGGGCGGCCCGAACGCAAACGAGCGACACCAAGACAGTGTCGCTCGTCGGTCTCACTCACGCGTCGGGATCTTCCTCGTCGAAGCCATCGACGTCGTCATCCAGATCGTCGTCATCATCATCGTCCTCGTCGTCATCATCGTCGTCGTCATCATCATCGTCGTCATCATCGAAGTCGACGTCATCATCCTCATCGTCGTCCTCGTCGAGATCGTCGTCGAGACCTTCATCGTCGAAATCCTCGTCGTCGGCAGCCAGCGCAAAAACCGAAGACGGCAACTTCTCGAGCGCGTCCAGCGACGACGACCCGAACTTCTCCAACATGAGACGATTCTCCTGCGAGTGGTGATGGTGTTCCGCGCGCACATGCTGCGGATGGCCGAACGGCAACGAGGTCTTGAAGACGGCTTGAACGGGAGTATCGGCAGACGCTCGCCGGAGCGCAACCCAAAAGTGTGCGCGCGCTATCAAGAAATTGTACGAACTCGGGCGGAACGGTCCGATGACGAACCGTTCACGCCAGCACGGTCGCTTAGACCGACGTCCGTTCCCGCTTCGATTCGCGACTCGTACGCTTGCGGTCGCTGGTCGAGAGCAAGCGCTTGCGAAGCCGAATGCTGAGCGGGGTGATCTCGATGAGCTCGTCGTCTTCGATGTACTCGAGTGCGCCTTCGAGGGTGATCTCCCGCGGTGGCTCGAGGGTGATGTTTTCGTCGGTCGACTTGGTGCGGATGTTCGAGAGCTTCTTTTCCTTGGTCGGGTTCACGTCCATGTCGCCCGGACGCGAGTTCTCACCGATCAGCATGCCCTCGTACACCCCCGCGCCCGGTTGCACGAACAGCGTGGAGCGCTCCTGCAGGCTGAACAGCGCGAAGGCGATGATGGTGCCGTTTTCCATCGACACGAGCACACCGCGCGAGCGACCCGACAGGTAACCCGCCCACGGCCCGTACTCGAGGAACCGGTGGTGCATGATGCCGGTGCCGCGCGTGTCCGTGAGGAATTCGCTGCGGAACCCGAACAGACCACGCGCCGGCACGCGATACAGCAAACGCACCAACCCCTGACCCGGGTTCTTCATCTCGATCATTTCGGCCTTACGGGGTCCGAGCTTCTCGATCACGGTGCCGAGGTATGCCTCGGGGACGTCGATCGCGAGCTCTTCGAACGGCTCCAGCTTGTCGCCGTTCTCATCCGTGCGCAGAATCACGCGCGGACGCGACACCTGGAACTCGAAGCCTTCGCGGCGCATCGTCTCCATGAGAATGGAGAGGTGCAATTCACCACGTCCCGATACGGTCCAGGCATCGGTGGACTCGCTGTCTTCGACCTTGAGCGCCACATTGCGCTCGAGCTCCTTGTACAGGCGCTCGCGCAGCTGACGCGACGTCACGAACTTGCCCTCCTTCCCGGCGAACGGCGAGTTGTTCACCACGAAGTCGACGCTGATCGTGGGCGACTCCACGCTGATGCCGGGGAGCGGCTCCTGGTGATCGGGATCGGTGAGCGTGCTGCCGATATCGACGTCTGCGAAGCCGGCCAGCAACACGATCTCGCCCGCCGACGCTTCCTGGATTTCCACGCGCTCGAGGCCTTCGTATCCGTACAGCTTGGACACGCGACCGCGCTGAATCGGTTTGTCGCTTTCGAACGGCAACAGCGTGACCGAATCCCCGAGGTGCACGATGCCACGCTCCACGCGGCCGATCGCCATACGACCGAGGTAGGCCGAATACTCGATGGTGGACACGAGCATCTGGAACGTCCCTTCCGCATCCGACGGCGGCGGCGGCACGGTGTCGACGATCGTCTGATACAACGGCGTCAGATCGACCGGTGTGACATCCATGTCCATCGTGGCGAGCCCCAGCTTCGCGCTGGCGTACACCACCGGCGCATTGAGCTGCTCTTCCGTTGCTTCGAGTGCGATGAACAGCGACAGCACTTCGTCATGGACGCGCATAGGATCGGCGCCGGGGCGGTCGATCTTGTTGATCACGATGATCGGGGTGCATCCGAGTTCGAGCGCCTTGCGGAGTACGAACCGCGTCTGCGGCATCGGACCATCGAACGCGTCCACCACCAGCAACACGCCTTCGACCATGCGCAGAATGCGCTCCACTTCGCCACCGAAATCGGCGTGGCCCGGCGTGTCGACGATGTTGATCTTCGTGTTGTTCCAGCGGATCGACGTATTCTTGGCGAGAATGGTGATTCCGCGCTCTTTTTCAAGCGGGTTGGAATCCATCACGCGTTCTTCTACGACCTGATTTTCGCGGAAGGCTCCAGCCTGGCGGAGCATCTTGTCGACGAGGGTGGTCTTCCCGTGGTCGACGTGCGCGATGATGGCGACGTTACGAATCTGCATAGCCTTAAAA
>JBBQXC010000162.1:0-10671 GCA_038210005.1 Gemmatimonadales bacterium | reverse complement strand
CCGACGTCGACGAACGTCGTTCGCGTGGCACCACGCCCAATGTCATGCCGGCTTCGTCACCATGCACCACACGGCGTACAGCAGCGGCGCCGTGGCCGTCCAGCCGGCAAGATTCCATCGCGAGTAGGCACGCACCAGACGTGACTCATCGGCGTCGCTGGAAACGGTGCGCAGCATGATGCGCTGCGCCGGTACCAGCAGTACGAGCCACATGATCGTCGAAATCACCAGCGCGACGATTGCCTGACGGATCCACGGCGTACCCCACACCGGGTGCCCACGGCCGATGGCCAGCGCTATGCCGGTGATCGTGAGCATCGCGCCGCCGCCTACCGTGAAGATCCAATCCGTGACCACGATCGCGCGCGCCGCGACCTGGAAATCATGGGTGCGGCGCGCGCGAAAGAAGAGGGCCGCCCAGATCCCGGTCACGATCACGTTGCCGACGAAGAGAATCGCCGCCAACACGTGCAGCGCCTTGATCGAGGACAGCACCGTGGGTGACACGCGGGTTACGGCTTGACCGGTGTGATCTCGATGTTGCGGTATTCGACCGTGGTATGATCGCCCTGCAGATAGATCGGACCGGGCGCGCCTTCGTCGCTATCGAGCGCGCCACCGGTGATGCCGGGAATGATCTGGTCCGCAATCACGGTCTTGCCGTTCAGCACCACGGTCACGCGACGACCGATGAGCGTGATGTCGTACGTGTTCCAGACGCCGGGCCCCTTGGCCGCGTTCTCGTTGGGCACGAGAAAACCGTACACGCCACCAATGTGCGTCGAGTTGAGTTCCGCGTCGCTGATGTCCTCCACCTGTACTTCGTGCCGACCGCGCAGATAGACGCCGCTATTCCCGTTCTTCGGATAGCGGAACTCGAGGTGCAACGTGAAGTCGGTGTACTTCGCGTCGGTCATCAGGTTGGCGCCCGGCTTCGTGTTGGTGAGAATGGCATTCACCACCTTCCAGTTGTTCGCGCCGCCGAACGACGTCCACCCACTGAGATCCCGGCCGTCGAACAGCGTGATCGGCGTGCCCCACACGGGAGGCGCGGTGCGACGCAATGCCGGCGCGCGCGTGGCCGTGAACGCCTCACGTTGGCCGCCCGACGTCACGATCGTACCCGTGAGCCTGTCGTTCGCAATCGTTGCTTCCAACGTCATGTCATTCTTCGCCGCATCCCACTGTGGCGGGATGGCGAAGCGCATGGTGTCGTCCGCGTACGTGACCTTGGCAATGGGGCGGGCACTACCGCCGCCCGCCACGAAGCGACCCACCAGCGTGCGATTCCCCGACAGCGAGACTTCCACCCACGACGGATACGGTCCGTTCGTGCCCTGCACGGTGAGATCCCATCGCCCGATCACGGGGGCGTCGGCCTGGGCCGTCGCCGTCGTGGCGACCGCGCCGACGAGCACGAGAGCGCCGGCCACTGCACGCCATAGGCGTGCGCGCGCAACGCGCAACAGGCTGATGCTGTCCATCATGTCGGTCCTTGAAGACGTGTAGAGAGCGACTCCGCGGCGCGATGAATGGCGGCGCGAATACGTGGATACGTGCCGCACCGACAAAGATTCCCCTGCATCGCGCGATCGATGTCACCATCCGAGGGCGCCGCATTCGCCTCCAGCAGCGCCACCGCCGACATCACCTGTCCCGACTGACAGTAGCCGCACTGCGGCACGTCGAGCGTGGCCCAACTGTCCTGCACCGCGTCGGCCACCGCTCCGCTGATGCCTTCGATCGTCGTAATCGCCTTACCGGTGGCGGCCGACACCGGCGTCACACACGCGCGGACCGGCACGCCGTCGAGATGCACGGTGCAGACGCCACAGATGGCCATGCCGCAGCCGAACTTCGTGCCGGGTAAGCCAAGCGTCTGGCGCAATACCCAGAGCAACGGCGTGTCCTCGCTTACCGTCACCGGGGTTGATGCACCGTTCACGAGCAGCGCAATGGGAGCGGTCATGATGCAGTCTCGTTGGGCATGCGCAGCGGCAGCGATCGCAAACGTCGGCCCGTGAGCGTGAACAGTGCGTTCGCCACAGCCGGCGCGATCGGCGGCAGCCCCGGCTCGCCGATCCCCGACGGGACGTCGAGACTCGGCACGATATGCACTTCGATGGTCGGGCACTCATCGATACGTAGCAAACGATAATCGTGGAAGTTCGATTGGCGCGGCGTGCCACCATCGACCACGAGCTCGCCATTCAGGGCTACCGAGAGTCCGTCGATGATGCCGCTCTCGATCTGCTGCGCAATGATGTTCGGATTCACCGGAAGTCCGCAGTCTACCGCGGCCACGACGCGGTGCACGCGAATGCGTCCGTCGGCGGCCAGCGACACCTCGGCCACTTCGGCTACGATCGATCCGTAACCCGCATGCAGTGCGATGCCGCGCGCGCGCGGGCGACCGTCGGCGGCACGTTCCAGCGGCTCGCTCCATCCGCTCTTGGCGGCGGCGAGTTGCAACACACGCAGCGCGCGCGGATGCGATTGCAGCAACCCCGCGCGATACGCCGCGGGATCCTGATTCGCGGCGACGGCGAGTTCGTCGATGAAACTCTCGACGAAGAACGCCTGATGCGAATGCCCCACACTGCGCCACGAGCCGACGGGAATCGCACTCTCGGTCTCACTGTGCGACGCATGGAGCGCGGGAAACGCGTAGGGTTGATCCCACGTCCCCTCGGACGCGGTGCGATCGACCCCCCACCGCGTGAGCAGGAATCCCGCGCGCTTACTGTACGCCTTGAACGGCGCCTGGCCCGCTGAGTGCGCCACGAATGCCGTGACGCGTCCATCGGCGTCGAGTCCGGCGCGCAATCGCGAGACTGTAGCGGGACGGTAAAAGTCGTGGCGCATATCGTCTTCGCGAGACCAGATCAGTTGCATCGGTACACCGGGTACGGACTTCGCGATCGCTGCTGCCTGCGCGACGTAGTCCACATCGAGTCGCCGACCGAAACCGCCCCCAAGAATGTGCTGGTGCACCGTGACCTGCTCGTCGTTTAGACCGAGCACGTGCGCCACGGCGGCACGAGCGTGCCCCGGCACCTGCGTTCCCGTCCACAGTTCCGCGTGATCGTTCGACACCCGCACCGTGGCGTTCATCGGCTCCATCGTGGCGTGCGCGAGGAACGGCGCTTCGTACGTGGCGTCTACCGTACGCGCTGATGCCGCGAGCGCGTCTTTCGCGCCACCGTAGAAACGGATCGGCATGCCGTCGTCGTTGCGTAGGGTGTTGCGAATATCCTGCATCACCGACACCGTCGACACCGTGCTGGCACTTTTGCCACCCGCTGCCTCGAACGCCGCCAGCGCATTCGCCGCCTTCCGCGCCTGCCACCACGACTCGGCCACGACCGCCAGCGCCGGCGGGTCGCCGTATTTGCTGCCCGGAAGCGAAATGACCGTACGCACGCCGGGCATGGTGCGACACTGCTGCAGCTGCGTATCCGACACCGACGGCGCCGTCGTGGCGCCGAACGGGCTCATCACCACTGCTGCGTAGAGCATGTTGGGCAGCATGACGTCGATGCCGTAGGTCGCGGTCCCATTCGACTTGGCGGGGGAATCGAGGCGCGGCATCGGCGTGCCGAGTATCGTGAAGTCGGCTGCCGCTTTGAGTGTGATGGTGTCTGGTCGATGTTGCACGGCGAGCGACGCCAGTTCGCCGAAGCGCATTCGACGACCGTCGCTGCACACGACGACACCCTGTTCGGCGCGACAGGTCGACACCGCCACGCCCCACGTCGCGGCCGCGGCGGCGATGAGGGACGTGCGCGCCGACGCGCCCGCTTCGCGCATGGGCATCCAGCAGTCGCGCACACTCGATGATCCACCGGTCATCACGATGCCCATCTCGCGCGCGGTCTTGGCCATGATCCAGCGAATACCACGGACCAGTGTCCCGTGGGCTTCAGGGGCGAACGGGAGACCTTCCACGAACACCGAGACATTGCCGTAGATCTTGTCGATCGGACTGTGCTCCACCCGCACCTTGCCCCAGTCGCACGCAAGCTCCTCAGCCATGAGCATGGCCAGCGCGGTGTGCACACCCTGACCCATCTCGGCCTTGGGCACCACCACGGTGACGGTGTCATCGGGGGCGATGGTGACCCAGCCATTGAGCGCGATGGCCTTGCCTTGGGTGTCGGGGAGCGTATGCCCGACCAGCCGTTGGCGAGGCGGTAGCAGTGCCCAGCCCATGAACAGGGCTCCGCCCGTGCCCAGCCCGGCGAGGAGAAAGGTACGGCGTTTCATGTTCTCATCGGCTCCGCGTCATATTGTACTGAAGATGCGGCACGAAGCGCCTGCCGACTACTCCCTGTCTTCCTACGCCCGATCGTTGATGTCACACGTGTCCCGCACTCTGCTTTTGCTGACGACGCTCGGCTGCCTTGCCTGCGGAGAGAAGCCCGCCAATGTGGCCCAAGCGCAGACGCTCGGCCCGGAAGACATGCAGCTCGTGTCGTCGGACAAGAGCTTCGCACTGGAGCTGATCGGCGATTCCGTGCATGTGTACATGCCGGGCAGCCGGGTGAGCGTGCCGTCCACCTACATCGAGAACATGAAGTACGCCGCCGGCCGACTCCGGTTCGACATCCGCGGACTGGGCGTACGGATCTTCGACGTGGGCGACGGCACCGAGCAGGGCGCCGCCATCAGTCAGCAGGAAGCGCTGCTGTTCATCTCCGGCGTGACGCGCAATCAGGCCAAGCTGGAGAACGCGGGTCGCTAGGGGGTTGGACTGCGCAGTTGCCGGAGCTCATTGTTATTGGTGAGGATGTGCCCTGTCACCTTTGGAGCTTACAGGTCGAATCGGGATGCTCAGCCCTTCAAGGCGGCGACTGGCGCACGGCTGAGGACGTTGCGAATCGCCTACGGTGCAGTCTGGCTTCTCCCCGTCGGGCTAGGCCTCGTTGGATTTTATGAGTGGTTCGTAGTCGGCGCTCTCTACGCGTCGCTGTGTGTTTCGACGGTGGTGCCGAAGCTACCATTCTGGCTACCCAACCGAGAGCGCACTTCGTGCACCGTCGAGCAGGCAGTCACGAACTGCAGCTCAACATCGAACACCCCGCTTTCACCCGAGCCCACTCCGGACGACGCGCGGCAAAGTGCGCGTACTCCGGCTGCTCATCGTAAGGACGGCGCATGACCTCGAGCAACGTGTGCACAACCGACGCGTCGCCTTCGGTGGCGGCATCGATCGCTTGCTGCGCGAGATAGTTGCGCAGCACGTAGCGCGGATTCACGGCATGCATCGCCGCACGCCGCTCACTCGCGCTTCGGCCGTGCTGCTGCACCAATGCGTGCCAGCGACGCAACCACGCGTTGAGTGCCTCCGCCTTGGCGTCACGCTTCGCGTCGTCGTAGAACACGTCGCCCAGCAGATCGATGGGATTCTCCGCGGGCAAGCTCTCGCCGATGTCGCCGAGTGCGCGGAAGAACAGCGTGTAGTCCACCTCGGCCTCGTACAACAACGCAAAGCCCTCGCGCACCAGCAGCTGTTCGGCCTCGCCACGCGCCACGAAGCCGAACTTCGCGGCGTTCATCGCTTCATACTCGGCCAGGTACACATCGCCGAACCGCTCGAGCGCACCCTGGAGGACGTCGGCGGATTCGAACAGCGGCGCGATGGCTTCGGCGAGGCGCACGAGATTCCATTGCGCGATCGCCGGCTGCTGTCCGAAGCGATAGCGTCGATTGCTGGCGTCGGTGGTGTTCGGCGTCCACGTGGGATCGAAGTTGTCGAGCCAACCGTACGGACCGTAGTCGATCGTGAGTCCCAGAATCGACATGTTGTCGGTGTTCATCACACCATGCACGAAGCCCACACGCATCCAGTGCACGATCATGTGCGCCGTGCTTTCGCAGACCGTGGCAAACCATGCCACGCGCCGTTCGGTGGTGTCGGCAATACCGGCCAGCTGCGGAAAGTCGCGGGCGATCGTGAAGTCGACGAGCTGCGCAAGCAGCGCGAGGTCGTCACGCGCGGCGAGAATTTCGAAGTTGCCGAAGCGAATGAACGACGGCGCCACGCGACAGACGATCGCGCCCGGTTCCGGTGCCGCGTTGCCGTTGTAGAACATGTCACGCACCACAGGGTCGCCGGTGGTCACGATCGAAAGCGCCCGCGTGGTGGGAACGCCCAGATGATACATCGCCTCGCTGCAGAGGAACTCGCGAATCGACGAACGCAGCACGGCGCGTCCATCGGCGGTACGTGAGTAGGGAGTGGGACCGGCGCCCTTGAGCTGTAGCTCCCACCGCTCGCCGGCGGCGTTCACCACTTCCCCCAGCGACATCGCCCGTCCGTCGCCCAGTTGACCGGCCCAATTGCCGAACTGATGCCCGCCGTAGCAGGCGGCGTAGGGTGCCATCCCGGCGAGGAGCTCGTTCCCGCCGAAGACTCGAGCGAAGGCGGGCGATTGCACGTCGTGTTCGGCGATACCCACGAGCGCGGCGACCTCGTGCGCGTGGGCCAGTAGGTGGGGCTCGGCCACGGGGGTCGGGGCGACGGCGCTCCACGTGGCGCCGAGTACCTGCCGGCGCCGATTCGACTGGTCCGGGTCTCCCGGCAGTTCGTTCACGAAGCGATTGTCGAAGCGTAGATTCTGCACCTATGTAAGATACGGAAACGCGCCGCTCGCGGTACTCCGCTCGCGGTACTCCGCTCGCGGTACTCCCGTGCCGGGCACTCCCGGCACCAGTTCTGTGTATATCCTCTACTATGTCCGACTACATCAAGCCTCCTGCAGACGAGCTGGCTCGTACGCTCACACGCGAGCAGTTCACGGTGACCCAGCAGTCGGGAACCGAGCCGCCATTCCGCAATGAATTCTGGGATCACCACGAAGACGGCATCTACGTCGACATCGTGAGTGGTGAGCCGCTGTTTTCGTCCCTCGATAAATTCGACTCCGGCTGCGGCTGGCCGAGCTTTACCAAGCCAGTGGCGCCGCAGGTGCTCGAGAAGGAAGACCGCACACACGGCATGCGTCGAGTGGAGGTGCGGTCGAGAAACGCCGACTCGCACCTCGGCCATGTGTTTCCCGACGGGCCCAGCGAAGCCGGTGGGCTCCGCTACTGCATCAACTCCGCGTCATTGCGCTTCATTCCGCTCGAGCAGCTCGACGCGGAAGGGTATGGCGAGTTCCGCCGGTTGTTTGCATGAGCGCGAAACAGACCGAGGTCGCGATTCTGGCCGGTGGATGTTTCTGGGGCGTGGAAGAGATTTTGCGCGCGGTACCCGGCGTGCTCGACACCGACGTGGGTTACACCGGCGGATGGCTCGAGCATCCGGTGTACGACGACACGCATGACAGCGCGTCGGGACACGCCGAAGCGGTGCGCATCGTGTTCGATCCCACGGTGCTGAGTTTCGAGTCGCTGCTTGAGAACTGGTTCTTCCGACTGCACGATCCGACCACGTTGAACCGCCAAGGCAACGACGTCGGCACGCAGTATCGCTCGTCGATCTTCTACACGACGCCGGCGCAGCGTGAGACGGCGGAGCTGGTGAAGGCGCGTATGGCGCAGTCGGGGCTGTGGAAGCGGCCGATCACGACTGAGATCGCGCCCGAGGCTACCTGGTGGACCGCCGAGGGCGAGCATCAGGACTTCCTCCAGAAGAATCCGTACGGCTACAACTGCCATTACATGCGGTAAGCGCTGAGGAACGAGCGCTTTTTGCTTATCTGTGCGGTTCGGTGTACTCCGTCGGTTCCGTGTTCCAGCTGTTTGCTTTTTCGGACTCCACGATCGCGAGCCATGGACGGCACGGGAGCGACTCGCCACATTAGCCGATCGTCGATCGATTGGGTAACCGCTGCGATGTCCGTGGCTAGCGAGGCAACAAGACCGATGGCTCCAGATACTCCGCGTCTCAGCGACCTCCGACTCGATGATCACGCGTCGCCGAGGCGACTTGCCCGCTGGATCGCACTCTTGGGCATCACCGACGCGCCGATTCCACGTGAGAACGTACGGTTCGCCTTGGCGTTCTTCGATCGCACGATGCGTGGGCTTCCCGTGGCGCATGCCATGGGCTTCCTGAAGGCGATGGATCTGTCGAAGCCCGTGTCGCTGTATCCGATTCACATCGGCGCGAAGGTGATTGCCTTTCGCTTCCCGGCGGAGGCGGAGTTCAAGCTGTTCTACACGTTGCCGGGCGGCTCGCCGTACGAGAGTGGCATCCTGCCCGATGGTCGGCAATGCGTACAGTTTCGCGCCCGCGCAAACGGTGAGGCGTTGCACAGCTACACCACGGGCGCGACCGACCATTGGTCGCGCTACGATTCGCTGCCGCCGGGCAGCGCGTGGCACCGGCAGAACTCCGTATCGCCGCAGCTGGGTGAGATCGGCTTTTTGGTGCGAGGCGGCGGGCCGCAGCTGCTGATTCCCAACGCGTGGTCGATGCTGGACGTGATCGCGCCCGACACGCGTTGAATGGCACACGCTGCCTGCGGGAGGCAGCGTTCGTCACACGCTTCGCGTTAGGCCGATAGTCCTCTGTCCGTTCCCCTCCTCCCGTTGATCCCCTCCATGTCCAGGACACTGCACCGACGCGCCGCCTCGCTGGCGGCGCTCACCTACCTGTGTGCACCGGTCGCGGCCTCCGCGCAGAATGCGATGGCCACCCCGCCCGTGGCCACGGGCGTGGCGCAGGAATTCGACAAGCTGCACTTCCGGTCGATCGGACCCGCTACGATGTCGGGGCGCATTGCCGATCTCGCCATCTACGAGGCGAATCCGGCCATCTGGTACGTCGGCAGCGCGCACGGCGGCGTGTGGAAGACCACCAGCAACGGCGCGCTCTTCACTCCGCTGTTTCAGGATCAGGGACTGATCGCGATCGGTGATGTGGCCGTGTCGCAGATCAACCCCGACCTCGTGTGGGTGGGCACCGGCGAGTCGAACAATCGGCAGAGCACATCGTGGGGCGGCGGTATCTACAAGTCGACCGACGGTGGCAAGACGTTTGCACTGATGGGACTCCCGCAGTCGAAACACATCAATCGCATCGTGATCCATCCCACCAACAATGACGTGGTGCTGGTGGCGGCCACGGGGCCACTGTTCGGTCCTGGTGGTGAGCGCGGTGTGTACAAGACCACCGACGGCGGCAAGAGCTGGAAGCAGGTGCTCAAGGTGGACGACGAAACGGGTGCGAACGAACTCGTGATGTCGGCGACCGATCCGAACATCCTGTTCGCGTCCATGTATCAACGTCGTCGTACGGCCTGCTGCATGAACGGCGGTGGGCCCGGCAGTGCGCTCTGGAAGTCGACCGATGGTGGCGACACGTGGACGAAAGTCACCGGCACGGGATTCCCTACCGGTCCGTTGGGGCGCATCGCGGTGGATGTGTTCCGTCAGAGCGCGAACATCGTGTACGCCACGGTGGAAGGCCCGGCGCCATCGGCGCAGCGTGCGGCCGCCGCCACGGAGAACATGGAAGCGGCACCGGCGACGCCGCCGACGCGTGGTGTGGTGGCCGGCGTGTCGGGGCTGTACAAGTCGACCGATGGTGGCGCCTCGTGGACGAAGCAGAGCAACACGAATGCGCGTCCGATGTACTTCAGCCAGCTGCGCATCGATCCGGTGAATCCGGAGCGGATCTACATGGGCGGTGTGGGCCTGCACCTCTCGGTCGATGGCGGACGCACGTTCGAAACCGATGCGGCGCTCGTGACGCACGACGACGTGCACGGTATCTGGATTGATCCCAAGAATCCGGATCATGTGATCATCGGGAACGACGGTGGTTTGGCCACGTCGTACGATATGGCGCGCACGTGGCAGTTCATCGAGAACGTGCCAGTCGGCTTGTTCTATCACGTCGGCTTTGATATGGAAACGCCGTACAACGTGTGTGGCGGCATGCAGGACAATTACGACTGGTGTGGACCCAGTGCGTCGCGCATGAATCGCGGCATTTTCAACTACGATTGGTTCCAGATTCTTGGCGGCGACGGCTTCGTGGCTATTCCCGACTTACGTGACTCGCGCATCGTGTACACCGAGTCGCAGGATGGCAACATGGTCCGTCGCAACAAGGTCACTGGCGAGTCGAAGTCGATTCGCCCAACCACGCAGAACGTGGTGAACGCCACCGCGGGCGAAGCATATCGCTTTCATTGGGATACGCCGTTGATGCTCTCGCCGAACGACCCCGGCGTGTTGCTCGCCGCCGCCAATCGCGTATTCCGTAGCACCGACCGCGGCGACTCGTGGACGGCGATCAGCCCCGACCTCACGAAGAACGAGAAGCGCGACAGCATCGTGACGATGGGTCTCAAGGGCAGCGAGATCGCGATCTCGCGCAACGACGGCATCTCGCAGTGGCCTACCATCGTATCGCTGTCGGAGTCGCCGAAGGAGAAGGGCGTGTTCTACACCGGCACCGACGACGGCACCGTGAGTATGTCGAAGGACAACGGCGCCACGTGGCAGAATATCACCAAGAATCTGCCTGGCTTCCCGGCCGGTTACGCGTTTGTGTCGGAAGTGGTGCCGTCACGTTTCGAGTCGGGCACGGTCTACATCACCGTCGCCAACTATCGGCAGAACGACTACGAACCGTATGTCTGGATGAGTACCGACTACGGCACGACGTTCCGTGCCATCACGTCGGGACTGCAGGGCGAAGTGGTGCGCACACTC
>JBBQXC010000161.1:0-10905 GCA_038210005.1 Gemmatimonadales bacterium | reverse complement strand
CCGGCTTCGGTTCGACTCTGCACCGGTCTCAGCGTCGGTCCTCACCGGCCGGTTCGGCGAGTCCTCCCCCGCACTATCGCCCGACGGCCGCTGGCTCGCGTATCAGTCCGATGAAACCGGCCGCACGGAAGTGTATGTGCGACCCTACCCAGCCGCCGGAGCGCGGGTCTCGATTTCACTCGGCGGCGGGGCGGAGCCAGCGTGGTCAAGGACCGGACGAGAACTATTCTATCGCGCCGGCGACAGCCTCATGGTCGCGACGGTTGAAGCCAGCGTCGCGCTGGCTGTGTTAAAGCGGAGCCTCGTCATTCGCGGAAACTACTTGGCGGGCGCCGGGTACCGAGAGTACGACGTCACGCCGGATGGCGACCACTTCATCATGCTCGGCGGTGGCGCGGGGCGGTCTACGCTGATCGGCATGCAGCACGTCTTCGAGAATCTTCTTCACAACCAAAAGACCGCGCCGTGAACCAATTGGCCTGGATTGGTGAAACGGTGGTGCCGAGCATACGTCACGTCAGTGACATCAGCCGAGCCGGTGCTTCCGAGCCGGTACTGCCGATAGGCGCAGCAATCAGCCAGCGAACGTTTGACTAGTCATCGTGTCATGACTATAATGGTCATATGATAAAGACCGCTTCGATCTCTGAGCTCAAGGCCAAACTGAGCGCCTTTCTCGACGTCGTTCGCCATGGAGACGACGTCTTGGTGACCGACCGTGGCCGCCTCATCGCGCGCCTGACCCCCGTGCATGACAGCGATTTTGAGGGGGGTCGTCGGGAAGCGCTGCTCCGGAGTGGACAATTGCGGGCTCCATCCGCCCCCCTCCCGGGCGACTTCTTCGATCGGGTCCTGCCTCTCGATCCCGACGGACTATCGCTGGCGGTGCTGCTCGAGGAGCGGGGCGAAGGGTTGTGAGGTTTTGGGATTCCTCGGCGTTGGTCCCGCTCTGTCTCCGGCAACCGCGAACCGAGTCGGCTCGCGCACTCTGCGCGGACAACTCCGAGATGGTAGTCTGGTGGGGGTCGGCGATCGAGATCAGCTCGGCCGTTGCTCGACTGCATCGCGAGGGCCTCCTCTCCACGGCGGAAGAGCGAGAAGCCCGGGACCTGCTCGAACTACTCCGAATGAGCTGGTATGAAATTCAACCGGGGGACGCGGTCCGCGACCAGGCACTCCGGCTCCTGAGATTGCATCCACTCCGTGCTGCTGACGCGCTCCAGCTGGCCGCCGGGCTGGAATGGTCGGGTGCCCCGGCCCGCGGGGAGTTCGTAACGTTCGATGCCCGACTGCAGCAAGCGGCCCACCGGGAAGGCTTCCGGATCCTCGGAATCGAGAACGACACATGAGCATCGCCCGCCTCACCGCCGCACTCGCCGACCGCTACCGTGTCGAGCGCGAACTCGGCGCCGGTGGTATGGCCACGGTCTACCTCGCGCACGACATCCGCCATGAGCGCGACGTCGCGATCAAGGTGCTGCATCCGGATCTTGGCGCTGCACTCGGCGGCGAGCGGTTCCTCGCGGAGATTCGCACCACGGCACGCCTGCAGCACCCGCACATCCTGCCGCTGCTCGACAGCGGCGTAGCCGACAGCCTGCTGTACTACGTGATGCCGCTCGTGCGTGGCGAAACGCTGCGGGCGCGACTGGAGCGCGAACGCCAGCTGCCCATCGCCGATGCGCTGCGCATCGCGCGCGAAGTCGCCGACGCCCTCGGAAGCGCCCATACGCTCGGCATCATCCACCGCGATATCAAGCCCGAGAACATCCTGCTGCAGGGCGGCCATGCGCTGGTGGCCGACTTCGGGATCGCGCTCGCGGTGCAGAGTGCCGGTGGCACGCGGATGACGCAGACTGGGCTCTCGCTCGGCACGCCGCAGTACATGAGCCCCGAGCAGGCGATGGGCGAACGCACCATCGACGCCCGATCCGACATCTACGCACTCGGTGCGGTCACGTACGAAATGCTCGCCGGCGATGCGCCGTTCATCGGCAGCAGTGTGCAGGCCATCGTGGCGAAGGTCCTGAGTGAGAAGCCGACCGCGCTGTACACACTGCGCGATACCGTCCCTGCACACGTTGAGCGGGCCGTGTTCACCGCGCTCGCCAAGTTGCCGGCGGATCGCTTCGCCTCGGCCGCAGAATTCGCCGGCGCGTTGTCAGGCACCAGCAGCGGCACATTCGTCGCCAGAAGTTCCTCCACGTCGTCGCGCCCCGTGTGGCGCGACGTGCGCACGTGGATCAGTGTCGCGGCCGTCTCGGCACTGCTCTTCGGCGGAGTCATCGCGTCGATGCGTCCTGCCGCCGACGTGAGCACGAGCCGTCAGCACGTGGTGCTCTGGCAGCATGCGCTGCAATCGCCGCTCGACGCGGCAACGCTCGTCACCGCCAGCCAGGCCGCGATCGCGCCGGACGGCTCGAACATCGTGTTCAGCGACTCGTCGCCGGCTGGGTGGATTCTTATGCGCAAGGTGCGTGGAACGGCCACGCCCGTGTCCATGGCGGGCACTGAAGGCGGGGTGTCGCCCTTCTTCTCCCCGGACGGCAAGTCGCTGGGATTTTTCACGAGTGACGGACGCCTGAGGAAAGTGCCCGCCGAAGGAGGAGGCGCCATCACGCTCGCCGAAGACAGCCACGTGGACTACCGCGCGGGGGCGTGGATGGACGACGGGCGCATCGTGTACGGCGCGAGCAACGACGTATTCAAGGTCGTGGCTGCCGACGGCGGCACGCCGACCACGCTGAATCTCAGAGGCGTGTACGGGGACGCGTTTATCTCCATGTGGCCGCTGCCAGGGAGCCGGGGCCTGCTCTTCACCGCGTGTCCGGGCAACTGCACGCTCGGCTCAGCGGTGTACGTGCTCGACTTCGCACGGGACAGCGTGAGATTGCTCGTGCCGCAAGCGATTGGGGCGTGGTACGCACCAACGGGTCATCTGCTCTACACGGCCCGCGACGGCGGATTATTCGCCGTGCCCTTCGATCCTCAGCGGCTTGAGATCACCGGGAGCGCGCTCTCGGTGATCGACGACGTCGAGCCAAGCCGCTTCACCCTCTCGTCTTCTGGCGCGGCGCTCTACTCGGTCAATCGATCGACGCAGCTACCGTCGTCCTTGATGTGGGTCACGCGCGACGGCCGCGCCGCTCCGGTAGACTCCAACTGGCGCGAACTGTTCGTATACCCGGCGATCTCGCCCGATGGCCGCAACATCGCCGTGAGCGTGCAGCGCAAGACGACCGACCTCTGGATCCGGCGGGCCGACGGCACCGTCCAGCAGGTCATCACAGGCGGGACCGCCAGCTGGCGTCCCTCGTGGACCCCCGATGGAACGTCGCTCGCGTTCATTGCAGTGCAGATCGCACCAGGTTCGCGGGGAAGCGCTACGGTACGCCTGTCGCGCACGGACGGCGGCACGAGCCCGCTGCTTGAGTTTCCGTTCAACGTGTGGGAGGCAGAGCTCTCGCGTGACGGCACGTGGCTGGTCTTCCGCGCGGACGAGAAGGGGAGCGCCAATATTTACGCACGCCGACTTTCGGGGGACACCACCATTTTTCCGCTGCTCCGGGACTCGACCCATACGCTCGGAGTTGCGCTGTCGCCGGACAGCCGCTGGCTCGCCTACGTGTCGAACGAAGCGGGAGGCCGCCATGAGGTCTATATCGTTTCGTTCCCCGACATGCGAGTCAAGCGGCTGGTGTCACGAGGCGGCGGCATGCAACCCCGTTGGTCCGGTGATGGCCGCGAGCTGTTCTTCGAGAGCGGCGGCCAACTCGTGGTGCTCGCCATACCGCCCGGGCCCGCGCTGGCCCCCGGCCCACCGCGCCCGCTCTTCCCGCTCACCGGCTATCGCCGCGCACGCAATCGCCCGCAGTACGATGTGGCCCCAGATGGTCAGCGTTTCCTGATGATCCGTGAGCCGACATCGACCTCGTCGATTGTGTACGCGGAGCACTGGCTGACCGAGCTGCGTGCGAAGGTGAAACGGTGAGCGACGTCGCCACTCGGCTTTCCGCCGCCCTCGCCGACCGCTACCGCATCGAGCGCGAACTCGGCGCCGGCGGCATGGCCACCGTGTACCTCGCGCATGATCTGCGGCACGAGCGCGATGTCGCCATCAAGGTGCTGCATCCCGATCTTGGTGCGGCCCTCGGTGGCGAACGCTTCCTCACCGAGATCCGCACCACGGCGCGGCTGCAACATCCGCACATCCTGCCGCTGCTCGATTCCGGTGAAGCCGACACCCTGCTGTACTACGTGATGCCGCTCGTGCGCGGCGAGACGCTCCGCGAGCGCCTCGAACGCGAGCGACAGTTGCCGATTCCCGACGCGCTGCGCATCGCGCGTGAAGTCGCCGACGCGCTGCAGCATGCGCACGCCCTGGGCATCATCCACCGCGACATCAAGCCCGAAAACATCCTGCTGCAGGACGGGCACGCACTGGTGGCCGACTTCGGCATCGCGCTCGCGGTGCAGCAGGCCGGCGGCGCGCGCATGACGCAAACGGGACTCTCGCTCGGCACCCCGCAGTACATGAGCCCCGAGCAGGCGATGGGTGAGCGCACCATCGACGCGCGCGCCGACATCTACGCGCTGGGCGCGGTCACCTACGAAATGCTGGCGGGGGAGCCGCCGTTCACAGGCCCCAGCGTGCAGGCGATCGTGGCCAAGGTGCTCAGCGAGCGTCCCACCGCGCTCCACACCGTACGCGACACCATACCGCTGTCGATCGAGCGCGCCGTGCTGTCCGCACTGGCCAAGTTGCCGGCCGATCGTCCGGCGAGTGCGGCCGCCTTCGTCACGATGCTCTCCGAGTCGACCGCCCAGTCCGGCGTAACCGGGCAACCGGGGGATGTGAGTCGAGGCACACTGCGCCGTTGGCAGGGCCTTGCGGCGGCCCTGGTCGCACTGGTCGCACTGGCGGCGGCGAGCGTCAGGATGTTCCCCGAGCTGCGCGGCGCGGCGGCCACGACGCGCATCGTGCGCTTCTCATTGCCGGCACCGACATTCGATGTGAATCGCACCTCGCAGCCAGCGATTTCCCTCGATGGCCGGACGATCGCGTATGCCGATCCCGGGGACGTGAATCCCGGTATTCGCGTGCGGTGGATCGATCGCGGCGCCATCGAGATTCTGACGGGGACGGAGCGTGCGAAGGATGTGGCCTTTTCTCCTGACGGAAGCGCCCTGGTGTACGTGACCGCGGACAGGCCCTCCGCAGTGCATACCGTCGGCCTCGACGGCCGAACCAAGGCCCGTATTGGCATCGGCTTCGACTCGCGCGGCGTGGCCTGGGGCCGCGACGGATATGTGTATCTGGTCGAGTTCACGCAGATCGTTCGGATGCCGGTCAATGGCGGGGCGCCTGAAGTGGTGCTGGGTCTCCAGAAGGAGAACGTGAAGGCTACGCGCGAGGGCGCGCTGTCGTCATTGGTTGTGCTCGATGACGCGAAGTGGCTGCTCAGTGCCACACGGGGTGCCGGACGCACGGATGGGAACATCATTCTTGTAAACGTCGACACGAAAACGTCCTACGTCCTCGGCCGCGGCACCGCGGTCATTGGCGTGCACGATGGAGTGCTGTTGTATTCGCTCATCGATGGGTCGGTGATGGCACAACGGCTGGATGTCTCACAGCAAGCGCTGGTGGGACCCGCCGTGTCCGTGCTGTCCGACGTCTATCAGGCAGACCTGTTTCCGCTCATGGCCGTGGGCCGGGACGGGTCGATCGTCTATCAGGCGGCAACCAGCACCGTGTCGCGGCTGAGCTGGGTGACCCGTGCGGGCGCCGCGTCGGAAGTGGATTCGACCATGACGCGGCAATTCGGCGCGCTGGCGCTGTCACCGGCTGGTGACCAGATCGCTGTGTCGATCATCGAGTCGACCAACGACGAAGCGATCTGGCTCTACGACCTGACGCGGCGCACCCTGTCGCGCATGACGCCGGCAGGGCAGCGATCATTCCGCCCATCGTGGACACCAGATGGCTCGCGCGTGCTGTTCGTGAGCGATCGTGGCGGCGCGGGACAGCGCCGCATCTACTCGCTCGCTCCGGATGGTGGGGATTCCGCGCGTCTGGTCGTGTCGCGCGTGCGACTGGTGCAGGAGATCAGCTGGCCGGCAGCCGGCGGATGGTTCGGATTTCGTGAGGGGTGGAGCGACGGCGCCACCAACCGCGACATCTATGCGATGGTGCCGGGCGATACGGCCGCGCGCGCCGTGGTGGCGACGAACGCCGACGAGTCGAATCCCGCCGTGTCCCCTGACGGCCGCTGGCTCGCGTACACCTCCGACGCACAAGGGCGCTCCGAGATCTACGTCACCCCATTTCCGAACGGCGGCGCGAAGCTCCAGGTGTCCGCCGATGGCGGGCGCAGTCCGGTGTGGTCGCGCGACGGACGCGAGCTCTTCTTCCGTGACAACAAGGGCATGCTGATCGCCACCACCATGAACACCGGTACGGCAAATCCGATCGGCGCGTCACGCGCCCTGTTCGATGCCTCACGGTTCTATTTCGATGCCAATGCCCGATCGTTCGACGTGTCAGCAGACGGCCGGTTCCTGTTCGTCACGCCACCGAGTCGCGCGGAACTCAACGTGGTACTCAACTGGTGGACGGAAGCAGCCGCGATCCTCGCCGCGACCACGAAACCGGGCACCTTGCCATGAGCGGCAGCACCGACCTCGCGCGCCTCACAATCGCCCTCGCCGACCGCTACCGCGTCGAGCGTGAACTCGGTGCCGGCGGCATGGCGACGGTGTACCTCGCGCACGATCTCAAACACGAGCGCGACGTCGCGATCAAGGTGCTCAAGCCCGACCTGTCGCAAACACTCGGCGCCGAACGCTTTCTGCGCGAGATCCAGCTCGCAGCGAAGCTGAGTCACCCGCACATCCTGCCGCTCTTCGACTCCGGCGACGCGGGCGGCGTGCTGTTCTACGTCATGCCGCGCGTGGCGGGGATCTCGCTGCGCGACCGATTGAACGACACGAAGCAGTTGCCGGTCGATGAAGCGGTGCGCATCGCGACCGAAGTGGCGGGCGCGCTCGACTACGCGCACCGCCAGGGCGTCGTGCACCGCGACATCAAGCCCGAGAACATCATGCTGCAGGACGGCCACGCGCTCGTGGCCGACTTCGGTATCGGTAAGGCATTGAGTGCGGTCGACGGCGAAGCGTTCACGCAAGTGGGCATGAGCGTGGGTACGCCGGCGTACATGAGCCCCGAGCAGGCCGTCGGCGAAGCGGTCGACGGGCGCAGCGATCTGTATTCGCTGGGCTGCGTGCTGTACGAGATGTTGGTGGGCGAACCCCCGTTCACGGGCCCGAGTGTGCAGGCGGTGATCGCGAAGCGGTTCGTGCAGACGCCAGCGGATGTCACAGCGCTCCGCGATGGTGTGCCCCGTACCGTGTCGCGGGCCGTCTCGCGCGCGCTTTCGCGCTCGGTAGTTGACCGCTACGAGAGCGCAGCGGCGTTCGCCAAGTCCCTCGGCGAAATCGAGGTCGTGTTGCCTGCCTCGGCGCCGGAGAAATCGCTCGCGGTGATGCCGTTCGTGAATCGGAGTGGCGACGCGGACAACCAGTACTTCAGCGACGGACTGTCGGAAGACCTGATCAACGCGCTCACCGCCGTTGACGGATTGCACGTGGCTTCTCGCACCTCGGCGTTCCGATTCCGCGGCAGCGAGCTCGATATTCGCGACATCGGTGCACAGTTGAGTGTCGCGAGTGTGCTCGAAGGAAGCGTGCGGCGTTCGGGCACCAAGCTGCGGGTCACGGCGCAGCTGGTGAGCGTGACGAGCGGCTTCCAACTCTGGTCAGCGCGCTACGACCGCGAGATGACCGACGTGTTCGAGATCCAGGACGAAATCGTAGCGTCCATCGTGCGGGCGCTGGTACCGGCGCTCATGGGCAAGGCGCCCAAGTCGTCGCGTCGTGCGACGGAGAACCTCGAGGCGTACGAGTTGTACCTCAAGGGCCGCCACCTCTGGCACCAGCGTTCGCCGGCTGCCGTGCGGCTCGCCATCACTCACTTCCAACAGGCCATCGGGCTCGACCCGGCGTACGCGTTGCCCTACTGCGGACTCGCGGACTGCTATGGCATCCTGCGCGTGTACGGCTGGACGCGCCGTGCGGACAACCAGGCGCAGGCGGCCGAGGCCGTCGCCAAGGCGATCGCGCTGGCACCGGACATGGCTGAGGCGAATTTCTCGAAGGGATTCTTCCAGTTCTACTTCGAACGGGATTGGCGAACGGCGGCGCCGCACTTCGCGCAGGCTCGCGAGCTCGCGCCGCGTAACTCGCTCATCCAAATCTATTCGGCGCTCTTCTTCGCGATCGCGCGTGAGCACGCGGCGGTGCGGGTGCACGTTCAGCTTGCATGTGAGGCCGATCCACTCTCGCCATTCGTGCACGGGCTTTCGTCGTGCGCGTATTTCATCATGGGGGACCACGTCGAGGCCGAGCGCTCGGCGAGGCGCGCGCGCGAACTGCAGTCGGATCACATGCTGGGACTGTGGACACACGGACTGGCCTTGTCAGCACTCGAGCGGCACGAGGATGCGATCGAGGCGCTCAGCAAGGCGATTGCGGTGTCGCGGGCGCCGTTCTATCTCGGCGCGTTCGCGTTTGCGCTCGCGCGAGCCGGTCGCGTTGAGGAAGTCCGTGGCGTCCTCGGTGAGCTTGACGAACGTGCGGCGCGCGGCGAGTACGTGCCCGCCTTTGCGCGACTCCACATTCACGTGGGGCTCGACGACGTGGCCGGCGTGCGGCGCGAGCTCGCGCTCGCAGTGGAGGAAGTGACGCCACCGTTCAGCTTGTGGGTAGTCACGGGCGTGTTTCTCGACGCGTTCCGCCGCGATGCTGAGGTAGCTCGATTGCTCGATGCCTGGGATCAGGGTGTGAACCCGGCGTTGGCTTAGTCTCTAGTACTTGACGGGAATAAAAGCGGATCGGCTGCGCCATGCCCCAGCGGTCGTCCTGCTCGGACCGCGTCAGAGCGGCTAGACTTCGCGCGAACGTCTTAACGTCTTGACGTCAGACCGGCCATCTCGTACCGTTCGTTATGTCCTCCCTCAAGCGCGCCACTGTGTACTTCGACCCCAGCCTCCATCAAGCGTTGCGGGTGAAGGCGGCGTCCACCGAAGTGAGCGTCTCAGACTTGGTCAACGCCGCGGTGCGGGCCAGTCTGGTCGAGGACGCCGACGATCTCGCGTCGTTCGAGGCGCGCCAGCTCGAACCGTCGCTCAGCTTTGAGGACGTCCTCAAGGACCTGAAACGACGTGGCAAGCTATAGCATCGAGATCAAGCGCTCGGCCGCCAAGGAATTGGCCGAGCTGCCAAAGCAGGACCGCCTCCGCGTCATTGCCCGCATCGAGCAGCTGGCGCACGATCCGCGCCCGAGCGGCTCGGAAAAGCTGTCAGGGCAGGAGCGCTACCGCGTGCGTCAGGGAGACTATCGCATCCTCTACGAGATTCACGACCACGTGCTGGTCGTAGTCGTGGTGCGTATTGGTCACCGACGCGAGGTGTATCGCCCGTGAGCAACGATAAACGCTGCGTGCGCCGCATCGTTCAGGAGTTCGCATGAGTGACCGTCTGAGCGAGGCCCTCGCCCACCGCTACCGCATCGAGCGCGAACTCGGGCAGGGTGGCATGGCCGCCGTGTATCTCGCGCGCGACCTCAAGCACGACCGCGACGTCGCAATCAAGGTGCTCAAGCCCGACCTCTCGCAGACGCTCGGCGCTGAGCGCTTTCTGCGCGAAATCCAACTCGCGGCCAAGCTGAGTCATCCGCACATCCTGCCGCTGTTTGATTCGGGCGATGCGGGCGGCGCGCTGTACTACGTGATGCCGCGCGTGGCGGGAATCTCGCTGCGCGATCGGTTGGACGACACCAAACAGTTGCCAGTCGATGAAGCGGTGCGCATCGCGAGTGAAGTGGCGGGCGCGCTCGACTACGCGCATCGCAATGGCGTCGTACATCGCGACATCAAGCCCGAGAACATCATGCTGCAGGACGGCCACGCGCTCGTGGCCGACTTCGGCATCGGCAAGGCGTTGAGCGCGGTGGAAGGGGATGCGTTTACGCAGGTGGGCATGAGCGTGGGCACGCCGGCGTACATGAGTCCGGAGCAAGCCGTGGGTGAAGCGGTGGACGGGCGCAGCGATTTGTATTCGCTGGGCTGCGTGCTGTACGAGATGCTCGTCGGCGAACCCCCATTCACGGGCCCGAGCGTACAGGCCGTGATCGCGAAGCGGTTCGTGCAGACACCGGCCGATGTGACGGCGCTGCGCGATGGCATTCGTCGGCCGGTGGCGCGCGCGCTTCAGAAGGCGCTCGCGCGCACGCCGATCGATCGGTATGACACGGCCGCCGAATTCGTCATCGCGATGCAGGAAGCCGAGGCCGCGCCACTTGCAGCGCGGAGCGCGATTCCCGAGCGCTCGATCGCCGTGTTGCCCTTCACCAACATGAGCACCGATCCCGAGAACGAGTTCTTGGCGGACGGGATCACCGACGAGATTCTGACCGCCCTCTCGGGGGTAGGCGACCTCACCGTCGCGGGGCGGAGCTCGAGCTTTTCCTTCAAGGGACACAAGTTCGAGCTGCGACACGTGGCGGAGCAGCTAAAAGTGCGCACCGTACTCGAGGGGCAGGTGCGCCGGTCGGGGAAACGCGTGCGCGTCACGGCGCAACTCACCGACGCGGCGGACGGCTACCAACTGTGGTCGGAGAAGTACGATCGCGAAATAGAAGACGTCTTCGCCTTGCAGGACGAGATCGCGGCCGCGATCGCCGGAAAGCTCAAGACCACGCTCATCCTCGGCACGGCGGCGCGCTCGCAACGCGCGACGCAGTCGATCGCGGCGTACGAGTGGTATCTCAAGGGGCGCGCCATGCTC
>JBBQXC010000160.1:0-11119 GCA_038210005.1 Gemmatimonadales bacterium | reverse complement strand
AAAGAGCGGGAGTTCCTCGAGGGAACGATCGAGGATCACCCCGCGTACCGCCGGGCGCTTGCGTGCAGCGAGTGTCATCGGAGGAGTAAGCTGTCCACTCGACGGTACGGGCGCCAGTCTTCAGGCCAGTGTGATCACCTGACCCGAGACGTTTCGCGCCAGCGGACTGGCGAGAAAGGCAATGACGTCGGCAACGGACTCGCGATCGACGTACTCGGTTTTGTCGCCCATGTCGGCGAGGTTGGCCGCGGTGCGGACGGCGGTCGGTGCCACGGCATTGGCCCGGACGCCATACGTCTTCTCCTCGGCGGCCACGGCCCGCATGAGTGTCAGTACGCCACTCTTGGCCGCGGCATACGCGGCCATCCCCTTCGGCGAACCATCCGGTAGCGCGGCGACGGAGCCGAAGTACACGACGCTCCCCTTCGCCGCACGCACGGCCGGAAGAAACGCGCGCGTGGCCCCGAAGGCGGTGTCGAGATTGATCATGAACTGCTTGCTCCAGGCCGCGGGGTCGGCATCGCTGATCGGGCCCGTGATCCCGAAGCCGCCGGCCGCACAGATCACGGCATGTACCTGTCCCCCGAACTGCGCTCTTGTGAGCGCAACGACATCATCGGCGGCGACTTTGGCGGCGTCCGCGTTGGCCAAGTTCGCGACGTGCGCGGTGGCGGCGAAGCCTTGTGCGGTGAGCCACGCCGCGCGCGCCTCGACTTCGGCGGGTTGCACATCAAGCAGCGCGAGAGTGGCACCGCGTTGTGCGAAAGCGAGCGCGACGGCCTCACCCACCTGACCGGCGCGACCAACACCAGTGATCACGATGAGCTTGCCGCTGAAATCGAGAGGGTTGGTCATTGGGATGTGTGTGGAGGGTGCGGGGATTGCACACAAGAAACACCAAACAACAGCAACAGCCAGAACACGGAGACCACGGATCACACGAAAACAACACTGATAAGATGAACCGCGCTGCGCTTCTCACTCTTATCCCGTGCGGTTTCCGTCAATCGGTGTCATCCGTGTTCCGGCTGTTGTTGTTGCAGTTGCTGTTGTTGTCGTTGCTGTTGCCTACTTGGCCAGCAACTCGCGAATGGTATCGGACGTTGCTTCGAGGCAGAGGGCGAGGCGATCGGGGGTGTGATCACCCATGTGACCGATACGGAACGTGCTGCTCTTCAGTTTGCCGTAGCCACCGCCGATCACGAAGCCACGTTTGGCGACGCCTTTCACGATGTCGTCGCCTTTGAGCGTGGCCGGCAGCGCGACCGCCGTCACGGTGCTGCTGCGCGCGTGTTCCGGGGCGTACACGCAGAACGCTTCGCCGGTGTCGTCACGCAGACGTCGTACCCAGGCGTGTGTCATGTTCGCCATCTCGGTGTGACGTGCCCAGCGCGCTTCGATCGTTTCGCGCGCGATGTGCTCGCCCTGTACGGCGGTGGCGTACAACAACGAGATCGCCGGTGTGCTCGGCGTCTGGTTCTTGTGGACGAACTCTTCGAACTCGACCATGTCGAAGTAGAGACCGCGCGCGGTGGCCTGGTGCGCCTGCTCGATGTACCGCTTCGACGCCACGCCGAAGGCGAGGCCGGGTGGAAGCGCGAGGGCTTTCTGCGAGCCGGTGAGCACGAAATCGAGATCCCACGCATCGGTTTCCACCGGCACGCCAGCGAGACCGGTCACGGAATCGACGAGTACGGCAGTGCCGTACTCATGCGCGAGTGCCGCCAACTCCGGTAACGAAGTGAGGGTACCGGTGCTGGTCTCGGAATGCACCACGGTGATTGCGGAGAAACGTTGCTCGCGCAACGCGCGCTCGACGACATCGAGCGGGACTGCCTGATGCCAGTCGCCGCCGACGACGCGCGTTTCGCGTCCGCAAGCGAGCGCGATATTGGCGAACCGCTCACTGAACGCGCCGTTGACCATGGACAGAATCGGCCCCGGTGCCGCGCAGCGGATCGCGGCCTCCATGAGTCCGGTGGCGGACGAACTCGAGACATACACCGGTCGGGTGGTCCGGAAAATCGGACGCAGGCCATCCTGAATGCGGGCGAACAACGCTTCGAAGATCGCGCCGCGGTGCGGCAGCATCGGCGCCAGCATGGCCTCGAGCACTTCGCGCCGTACCTCGGTGGGTCCGGGAAGGAAGAACGTACCGAAGTCGGACATGGCGCCTTACCTCGACGAGGCGGGATGAAAGAGCAAGGGATACAGGGCGGCGAAGCTGTCGGCTTCGGCGTCGGCCACCGCCACCACATGCTCGCGGCGCGCGACGCCGGTGTAGGCGATGAACTCCGTGACGACACCGCGTACGGCCGCATCGGTTGAACCGTCGCCGATCATGACCGTGGGCGTGTCCAGCGCGAGACGCTGCACCGTGAGCGGTTTGCCGCGCTGCGTGGAGAGCGGCTGATCGCCGTCGAGCAGACTCATGGTGCCGTCGGAGTCACGCATGAGCGAGACCGCGTGCACATGATCGGTGGGCACACCCAACTGCAGCGCGATCGGCACGATGGCGCTGCGGAGTCCGCCACTGAGCAGGTGCACCCGAACGCCGGCGCGCTGCAGCAGCGTGATCAACTCCTGCGCGCCGGGCTGCAGCGATTCCCGGTACGCTTCGGCCAGCGAGATCAACTCGCCGGCGGTCGGGCGAATGCGCTCCAGACGCCGCGTATACACCGCTTCGATCGGGATTTCCCCCGCCATGGCCTGCGCCGTGAGCGCTTCGCTCTCTCGCGCGATGTCGGGATTTCGTCGCGCAGCCAGCCAGTCGATGCCCTCGATCGCGCACACCGTGGAGTCGACGTCGAAGATCACCGACTTGAATCGCGGACGGCGCAGGTCGACCGGCGGAGAAAGTGTCGTTGCGTTCACAGTACGTTGCCTTGCGCCAGCAGACCGAGGGGATCGAATTCGCGCTTGATCGCGTGCATCACGCGCAGTTGTGCCGGGCTGGCCTGCATCGGCAGCCAGCGGCGTTTGAGCTTACCGATGCCATGTTCGGCGGCCACCGTGCCGCCCATCGCGATCACCTCGCGCAACGTGGCCTCGACCACGCGCTCGATGCGATGTAACTCGTCGGCATCCTGCGCGATGAAGTTCTGATGCGGATGCCCGTTGCCGGCGTGTCCGTAAGCGATACCCGACGTGACGCCGGCGTCGGCGGCGTAGCGTCGCGCCATGTGCAGCGCCTCGGCGAGCCGCGGATACGGAACGGCCCAGTCCGTGCTGACCTTGCGTCCGCCGAAGGGCCGCCGCGCGGCGCCACGTTCGTTCATCGTGGCCGGCACCGCATGCCGCAGATGGCGCGCGTCACGCAGTGCGGTGGCCGAATCGTACACGCGGATGTCGGCGCTCAGCGCGGCGTGCGCGTCGGCCAGTTCAAGCCATGCTTCGAGCGGCAGTTCATCGTCGGACTGTGGTTCGTCGGCGCCCGTCTCTTCGACATACACCATCGCCGTCGCGCTCGTCGCCCACCCCGTGCTGCCTTCCGCCGCCCGCGCGATATCCATCGCGCCCTGATCGAAAAACTCGAGACAGCGCGGATGGACGGCCGTGGAGCGGCGCGCCGACACCACGAAGGCCAGCGCATCGTCTTCACGCTCGAACGGAATCATGAGGCCGAGCACCTGCGGCGGAAGCGCATGGAGTGCGAGTTCGGCTTCCACGATCACACCGAGGGTGCCTTCACTGCCCACGAACCAATCGACCGGATCGTGAGCGATCGGATAGCCGACCGTGTTCTTCTCGAGCTGCGGCCGACGCAGGTCGAGCCGTTCGCCACTGGCCAACAGCACGGTGATTGCCCGCACGTGCGGCCGCGTGGCCCCGTAACGCAGTGAGCGCGCACCCGAGGCGTTGCAGGCGATCGCGCCGCCGATGGTGGACTCTTCTTCGCTGGTCGGGTCGGGCGTGAAGAGCAGTCTGGCCGCTTCAGCGGCCCGGCGCACATCGGCCACGATCGCGCCCGGTCCCACACGAATGCGGCGCGTGTCGGTGTCCACGTCGCCGATCGACGCCAATCCGCGCAAGGACAACAGGAGGCCGTGGTCGGTGATCGACGCCCCCGTGGTGCTCGACTGCCATCCGGCCGGCGTCACCGCCGTACGCGCGGACGTGGCCTCGCGCAGCAGCTCCGTGACTTCCTCGATGCCGGTGGGACGCGCCACGGCATCGGGGATCATTTCGAGTCCCGAGGCGTCGCGCGCAAACGCCTTGCGGATGTCGATGTCGACGGTCGTGACGTCGCTGGCGAGAGTCATCGGGTCGCTCGCCTACTCGGCGCCGAAGTGCGCCACGCTGGCGGTCAGGACGTCTGGCAGTTCGAGCAGCGCCTTGCGGGTCTCTTCACTGACGGTGCCGTCCACGGAGATGGCCGCGAGCGCGTCGCCGCCTTGGGCCAGTCGCGCCTGGTGATACTCGGCGATGTTGACCTTGCGTTCACCCAGCAGCGTCCCGACGCGACCGATGACACCGGGCACGTCGTGATTCGTGAGAATGAGCAGCGTCTGTCGCGGATTGACATCCACGTGGAACTGACCGATCCGCGTAAGGCGCGGCTTGCTGCCTTCCGGCGCGGCGCCGGCCACGGACAACTGCTGCATGCCGCCGGCGAGTGCCACTTCGATGGCGCGGGGATGTCCGAGGTCGCTGGACTCACCGACCGACAACTCGAGACCGCGTGCTTCGGCGAGGCTGCGCGCGTTGATGAGATTGAGACGGTCCGTTTCAATAACCCCTTCCAGCACACCGGCGGCCGCGGCGGCGAGCAGCGGACCGGCGCCATGCGCGAGATCGGGACCGATGCGCAGTGCCAGCCGGCGTACGGCGCGCATGCCCTGATCGGCAAGCACCGCGCGGGCCACGGCGGCGGCGCGACGCGCCACGAGCATCGCGGACTGCAGGTCTCCCCACTCGCCCGACCCGCCCGCCACGTTGATCGACTTGGACAGATCGTTGTGCAGCAGCGCGTCGCGTACCGCGAGACAGACATCGCGCGACACGTTGCGCTGCGCTTCGACGGTGTTGGCACCGAGGTGCGGCGTGAGCAACAGGTTCGGTGCGGTGCGCAACGGCGAATCGACGGCGAGCGGCTCGGCAATGAACACGTCGAGCACGGCGCCGCGCAGCTGATCGGCTTCGAGGGCGGCCAGCAGCGCCGTCTCATCGAGGATGCCACCGCGGGCCATGTTGACCACGATCGAGCGGGCGGGCAGACGGCCCAGTTCCCGCTTGCCGATCATGCCGCGCGTCTCGTCGTTGAGCGGCACGTGCATCGTAAGGATGTTACTCTCGGCGACCAGCGCATCGAGGGACGGCGCACGACGCACGCGCAGTGCCGTGAAGCGTTCGTCGGCGATGTACGGATCGAAGGCCACCACGGTCATACCGAAGGCATGCGCGCGCGTGGCGACTTCACTGCCGATGCGACCGAGTCCGACGATGCCGAGCGTCTTGCCCTTGAGTTCGCGGCCCATGAGCTTCGAACGGTCCCACGTGCCGTTCTGCATGGAGAGCGCCGCCGCCGGCAGCTGGCGTAGCAGGCCGATGACGGTGCCGAAGAACAGCTCAGCGACCGCGACGGTGTTGCCGGCGGGCGCATTGATGATCGCGACGCCGAGTTCGGTGGCGACATCGAGTGCGATGTTGTCCACGCCGACGCCGGCTCGCCCCACGACCCGCAACTTTTTGGCCGCACGCAGCAGCTCGGCCGAGATCTTCGTGGCACTGCGTCCGACGATGGCGTCGTACTCGCCGATGCGCTGCAGCAGTTCGTCCTTCGGCAGCGTGGGGACTTCGTCAACGAGTAGCTCGGACTCGGCCGCGAGCAGGGCGAGTCCTTCCGGATCGACATCGTCGGTGACCAGAACGCGATATGCCATGAGTACACACCAAAGGAGACACCGCGTGGCTCGTGCCCGGACGGGCATCACACACGGCGGAGAGGACGCTGCGGACCTACTGGATCAACCACGAGCGCCGTGCATCAGATCCCGAAGTCGTTCCGGCCGAGCGTGTTGCGAAGCATGTCGCGGAGCGCCACGAGCAGGTCGTCTCGGGAGGCCGGCGAGTCGTCTCGCACATGCAACTCGACGCCGTCGGCGATGGGCACGTGTCGCCAGCTGGCCACGCCATTCTGCTTCGGCGCCGTGGAATCCATCTGCAACGTGAGCGCCGGCGCGAGTGACGCGGCGACGCGCCGTTCGAGCGCATCACCGGTGACTTCCCGCATTTCCTTCTTGATCAGTTCGAGCGTCTGTCCTTCGCGCTGACGGATCTTGATGGCGAGCAGCTGCAGCAAGTGCCGATAGCCGTACGTGGCAGCCGTGCCGGCGCCTTCCGGTCGATCGAGCAGCCCGTTGGCCACGTAGAAGCGCACCGCGCGAGCGCTGGGCATGGCCCGCGCCGACGCATTCGTCGGCTTCATTCCGGCAGCATCCACCAGAGCAGCGGCATGCGCCGCGAGCCCGCGGGCATTCCACGGGGCATTTCGCGCGTGAGCGCGCAGAAGTGGGACGGGAGACTCGGCCATGGGCAGGGCAATATACGCTGCATCGTCGCCGTGTGCTGACATCAATTCGCCGACCACGGCGTCGGTGTGCAGAGACCGATTCCGGCATTGGTGTTTCGACACCGATCACGCGACTGCGCCGACTCGCCAGGCCGCCCGTGTGACACTCCCCAGTATCACCCACCACCCACCGGGACTCCCTTACTTTGGTGTCGGCGCCGTCGCGTGACCGTGCCTGCCCTACCCATTCACGTACGTTGTGTCGATGAGTGGATCGTTCTACTCGCGGATTGCCGACGCGAAGGCGGAACGCACGCCGGCGGTCGCGGCGTGTTGTGCGATCGTAGCGAGGTCGACCGGTTTTTCGAGGAAATGCAGCGCGCCGAGGCGGAAGGAAGCCTGACGGTTGGAGTCGTCGGGATACGCCGTGAGCACCAAGACCATGGCATCCGGCGAAAGCATACCGGCAAGCGCCATGACCTGAAGACCGCCATCGCGCTTCCCGCCAAGCCGGAGGTCGGTCACGACCAGATCGAAGCGCTGCGTGCGCAGTCGCTCGAGCGCTTCCGGCAGCAGTTCCGCCGAGCTGACGGCGTTCCCTTCCACATCGAAGAGCTCCACAAGGACGTCGCGGATCGACTGCTCATCCTCGACGATGAGCACAGACTTGAGGGCGTCAGGCAGTTTGATCATGAGCAGAACGAAGGCGAGAAGCGGGCCGGGATCAGGGTGTGGATTTCAACGCGTTGTCCTTCAACTGTTTAGCCGACTCGCATATCACACAAGTGCTCGCTGCGCCTGTCGGAAATCCGGTCGGCAGAGGATGGATTCGCCCGGATGTCGGTCAGTGAAATCCGGGCGGGAGCGAAGCTTTGGTGAGCGACCGCTACGCGAAATCGGCAGGGTAGCGCTTGAGCTTTTCGAGGAGCGTGGAGCGGGCGATCCCGAGGATGCGGGCGGCGTGGGTGCGGTTGCCTCCACTCGCGGTGAGCGCGTCGCGGATGACCTCACGCTCGGCTTGCGCCAAGGTGCGCGGCTCAGTCGTCGGCGCGTTGGCCAGCACGAGAGCGGGCGACGGTCGGGTAAGCCCTAAGTGCGTGGCCTCGATGGGCCGGCCTTCAGCGAGGATCGCGGCCCGCCAGATGGTGTTTTTGAGCTCGCGGATATTGCCCGGCCAGTCATAACCAGCGAGGGCGTCCTCTGCTTCGTTCGTCAGCGAACTGCCTTTGGGTAGCATCGCCATGGCCATCGTCAGGATTTCGTCGTGCCGGTCCCGCAGCGGCGGCAGCGTGATCGTGAGGACCTGCAATCGGTAATACAGATCGGCCCGAAAGCGCTTCTCGGTGACCGCGTCAGCCAGCGACTGGTGCGTGGCCACGACGACTCGAGCCGACGATCGTAGAATCGTGGTACCGCCCAGGCGCCGGAACGTCCGTTCCTCCAGCACCTTCAACAATCGCGGTTGGACCTCGGGGCTCAGTTCGGCGATCTCATCGAGAAACACGGTGCCTTCGCCGGCCACTTCCAGCAGGCCGCGCTTCGCCTGACGGGCGTCGGTAAATGCGCCACGTTCGTGCCCGAACAATTCACTTTCAAAGAAGGTCGGAGAGAGTGAGGCGCAATTGATCTCGACGAACGGTGATTGGTTTCGCACCGAACGATCATGGATCTGTCGTGCGATGTATCCTTTGCCTGTACCTGTTTCGCCCTGCAACAGGATCGGCGCGTCGGGGTTGCGGGCGGCCAGATCGATCAGATCGGAGACGGTCGGTGCCATCACCGGTGGTGTTGCGTGGCCGCGCCCGTGGGCCCGCAGCACGGCCACTTCCTGTCGGAGGCGGCCGCGTTCCGCAGCGCGGGTGACGGCGGCGGCCAGCAGTTCGAGGTCGACCGGCTTTTCGAGCAGGTCGGCGGCGCCATGCTGCATCGCGGCGACGGCGGTCCGCACGTCGGCGTAGCCGGTGAGCACGATGACGGCGAGGTCGGGATCATCCGCCCGCAACGCTTCGAGGGCGCGCACGCCGTCGGCGTCGGGGAGGCGCAGATCCAGCAGCACGACATCGGGGGCATGCTCCGCCGCCAGTCGCCGTCCTTCGGTGGCGGTCGAGGCGCCCCGCGCGGTGAAACCGAACGTCTCGAAGAATTCGACCAGTGTCGAACGCACCGTCTCGTCGTCGTCGATGACGAGCAGCGACAACGTCACGTGGCCGCCGTGGGGGGAAGCGTGAGCGTGAGCGTGGTGCCCGCTTCGGGCACGCTGTCGATGCTGATCGTGCCGCCGTGTTCGTCCATGATGCGCTGACAGAGGGCCAAGCCGATGCCGGTCCCGCCCGTTTTGGTCGAGTAGAAGAACTCGAACACATGCGGCAGGACGTCGGGCGGTATCGCAGGCCCGCCATTCGACAACCGGCAGCGCCAGCCACCTGCCGGCGAAACCTGCGAGGCCAGTATGAGTTCCGAGCCTTCGGGGGCGGCATCGCAGGCGTTCACGAGGATGTTGCGGCAGACCTGCCCGAGCTGCTCGAGGTCGATCAGGCTGCGCACCGGATGCTCTGGGCGCACGCGGCTGATCGTGAGCTGTCGCGCCTCGAGGCGGGCGCGTTCCCCGTCGAGAATGTCATCCCAAACGGCTTCCGGATCGGCGGGCACCAGGTGCGCGGCGTTGGGACGGCCAAAATCGAGCAGCGAGGTGACCATGCGGTTGAGTCGTTCGACTTCGCGCAGGATGCGACCGACGTTCTTCTCGACGACTGGATCTTCCCTCGATCGGAGCTGCAGCAGCTGTGCGGCGGACGAAATGCCGAACAGCGGATTGCGCAGCTCATGAGCGACACCGGCGGCGACTTCCCCGATCGCTTCGAGTCGACGCTTCGACTCCACGCGCCGCACGAGCCAGGCGCGCTCGATGGCGACGGCCGTCTGCGCCGCGATCACGGCAAGCACGCGTTCCGCTTCCTCGAGGGCTTGCTCGGACTCGATCGGTTCAGCGTAGAGGGTGATGGCCCCCAGCACGCCTTCGGCCGTGATCAGCGGGGCGGTGATCTCGAGGCCGATGTTGGTGGACTGGCGGGTCACGTTGCCAGTGGCCAGCGCATCGAGCCACGTGCGCAGCAGGCGGACTTCCAGCTGCGTGCTGGTGTGCGTGTCGTAGCCCTGCCGGTGGGTGATGCGGAACTCGGCGGTGTCGTCGTCGGCCAAGGCGATGACGAAGCCGGTGGAGGGCACGGCGCGGAGCAGCTGGTGCGCGACCTCCTCGTAGACGCGATCGAGCGAGATCGCTTCGGCGAGCGCAATGCCGGTGTTGATCAGCGCTTCACGCGAGCGGTGGCTGGGCGTGATGTCGACCGTTGAAAAAACGAAGCCGGAGACTTCCTGCCCGTCGTCGATGGCGGTGACCTGCATGAGGAACACGCGTTCCTCGTTGGGAGAGCTGCAGGGGAATTCCCAGCGGACGACCGGGACGCGCCGCTCGCGCAGCAACGTCATGGCGCGCTCGATCTGCTCGCGCGACGGGTCGTCGGAGACACTTTCGAACACAGAACGCCCGAGCACCGCCGTTTCCGTGGCGATACCGGGCGCTCCATTGTCCGTCGCGAATTTGGACCATGCGCTGTTCGCCGCCGTGATGCGTCCGTCGAGATCGACGGACCAGATGGTGAGCGGCAGCGCGTCGAGCAGCCGCCGCGCGAACGGCGGCTGCTCGTCGTGCAGCGTCACCGGCGCTTCGCGCCCTTCTTGGCGGGTTTGGCGGCTTTCTTGACGGCTTTTGCCGGCGCCTTCTTGGCCGCTTTCTTCGGAGCTGCCTTGACCGGCGCTTTCTTGACGGACTTCGCGGGCGCCTTCGTCGCCGATGCCTTCTTGACGGCCTTGGCGGGTGCCTTCTTGGCCGGCGCCTTCTTCGCCGGTGCCGTGTTCGCGACGGCCTTCTTGGCGGCCTTGGCGGGCGCCTTCTTGGCCGGTGCCTTGGCCGGTGCCTTGGCCGGTGCCTTGGCCGGTGCCTTCACGACCGCTTTCTTGGCCGGGGCCTTGGCGGCCGGCTTCGTCGGGGCCTTCGGAGTCGGCTTCGCCGCCGGTGCCGTCGGCGCTGCACCGGTGGGAGCCGCGGGCGCCTTCGGTGTCGTGGGGGGCTTCGGGGTGGCCGGAGCTTTCGGGGGCTTGGGAGCCTTCCCCGGGGCCGGGGCTTCGGCAGCCGGCTCGGTCTCGTCGTCCTCGAGTTCCTCGATGTCGTCGATCGCCTCGATGACCACCGGTACGTCCGCCTTGGGCTCCGGCTTGGGTGCCTTCGGCTTCGGGGCCGGCTTCGGCGCGCCGGGGTTCTTGGGCGGACGACCGGGACCACGACGCACGGGGCGACTGAAGATGTCGTCTTCGTCGTCCTCGTCTTCGGTCAGCTCCTCCTCGAAGCTGTCCCCCTCGTCTTCATCTTCATCGTCCTCGTCGTCGTCGTCGGCACTATCCCACAGGGAGTCGCCGCTTTCGGAGGGGAGGCCGTAGCCATCGTCCTCCTCTTCGTCGTACGACGAGCGGCCGTAGCCCACATCATCCATGTCGTCATCCATCAGATGGAGCTTCCCAATCTCGTCGCCACGCGGCATGACGCCTCCTCTC
>JBBQXC010000159.1:0-11227 GCA_038210005.1 Gemmatimonadales bacterium | reverse complement strand
ATCGATGCGCGCGGCGTTGACCGACGATCCGAACAGCCAGTTCCCGAACACCGTCCACCAGAGGGTGGGATTCGTGATCGACGGTGGCGTCATCACCACCTGCGCGCTGTCGCGCCACGGGACGATCAGAAAGCCGCTGACTCCCATGGCCACGATGTCGACGGAGTCACCACAGCTGCTGGTGGTCGCGCAGTCACCGACACCCTTGATCTGCGTGGACGCGACGGGGCGGAACGGCGCGGGATCACCGGTGCGCACCCAGTGACATGCGGAGAGACTCGCGCATGCCGTCAGGGTCGCGATGGCGCGAAGCCGACGCTCACTGCGCGAGGCTGCGCCGCCGAATGGTGTCATGGTCTCGCTCACGATATTGCAAGCTAGCACGTTCATGAATCATCGGCATTTCGATCCGGTCGACGGACGTGATCGCGGCTGCACGGATTCGAGCCGTCGGCGCGGTCATTCCGGCGTGACGAAGCGGCCGTTGCGGAGTCCTCCACGGTGTGGCATCATGGTGGCTCCCGTACGGGTGTCAGGATGGTGCATGAGGTCTTCCCTCAGAAGCATATGCCCCTCTTCAGCGACTCCGTCCCGCTTGCGCCCGCCGTGCACCTGGCGCGGCTCACTGATCCCGCTCGACTCGCGGCGCTGGACGCATCGCTCCTCCTCGACGGCGTCGGGCTTCAGATCCTTGACCGGCTCTCGCGTATTGCGAGTGCGCTCCTCTCGGTGCCGGTTGCGCTTGTCTCGCTCGTGGATGATCGCGGACAGCACTTTCCCGGACTGGCCGGCCTCGGGGGCTCCGCGGGTGACGAGCGCGGGACGCCGCTCTCGCATTCGTTCTGCCAGCACGTCGTGACGCGCGACTGTGCTCTTGTCGTGGAGGATGCGGCGCACAGTGCGCTGGTGCGAGACAACCTGGCGCGCCGCGATCTGGGGGTCGTGGCGTATGCTGGTGTGCCGTTGCGCAACGCCGCGGGGCAGACGCTCGGCGCGTTCTGCGCGATCGATACCACGCCTCGCGCCTGGACGGGCCAAGACCTCACCCTTCTCGAGAATCTGGCGGCAGCTGCTATGGCCGAGATCAGCGCACGATCGGCGGTACGTCGTGTCTGAGCCGTTCACGCCACCCTCGGATGAAATCACACCGCCCGCTCCGCCTGCGGTGGACTTCGCCATCGCCTGCGCGCAACTGCTGGAATTGATGTCGGCAGGGGCATCCGGCTCGCGATTGGGAGCGTATCTCCAGCGCGCAATGGTGCCGCTGCAGCACGGGGAGATTGCGCTCGTTGCCGAAGACGGGAGGGTGCAGGCCAACGGTACCGATCTCGGCACGCGCACGCATCGCACGTGGCATGCCCTCATGACGCAGCATCGGGTTCAGCGCGTCACCTTCGCGGCCGACGCGACCACGCGCGAACTGCTCCAATTCCTGGCGCTGCTGGTCACATCGCCGTCGACCCCGACCCCGACCTCGACTCCGACGCGATCATTCGCAGATCTGTGGCGCGAACTCGGTGCGTGGCGAATTCACGCGACGGTCGAATCGGACGGACCCGAGGCGTCGTCCGCCACTTCTCCGGAGGTCAAGCGCCTGCTGGCCGAGTTCGCCTCCGCTGGAGATGCACGTGAGGTCGACGCTGATGAGCTCTGCCTGTTGTGTCGTGAAGTGCTCACCGGGGCACTGGTGAGTGAAAGTACGGCATTGGGAAATGCGCTTCGGGCTGCAGGGGCGAAGGCCACGGAGTCGCTGCTGCAGTTGCTGGTCGCCGCGACCAGTGGTAGTCAGCGCCGGACTCTGTACGAGGCGATTCTCGCGATCAAGGATGGCTACTCGCACCTGATTACGGCGCTCGGTCATCCGTCGTGGTTCGTGGTACGGAACGCGGCCGCACTGCTCGGAGAAGGTGGGGTCACCACGGCCGATGAGGCGCTCTGTGTACTACTGTCGCATGAGGATTCTCGCGTGCGCCGAGCCGCGGTGACGGCGTTGGGTGAGTTGGAGACACCCGCCGCACTGCGTGCACTGCATCACGCGGTCGGCGATCCGCACGGTTGTGTACGTGCGGCGGCCTGGCGGGCATGGGCGGGTATCACTGCTGGCCTGTCCACGTCGGCACTCGATGCCGGCCTGCGTGGTGAGGCGGATGTCGGTGTGCAGCGCGCGTTGCTCGACTGTGCTGCGGCCCATCCGGACATCGACGTGAATGCGGCATTGGTACGGTTTTGTGCGCGAAAGTGCACGGGCGCCTCCGATCCGGAGTTGTTGATCTACGGCGTCGAGCTGCTGTCGCAGCGAAAGCCCCACGCGGCGCTCCCGTTCACCCGACGACTGGCGGATTCCTGGCCGGCACAAAGCCGCCGGAGCCCGGCCGCCGCGGCGTACACCTGATCCAACGCGACGCGAAACGATCCGCCCACCACGCCGTACGGTCCGTCCAGCCCTACCGAACCCGGTGAGGGGCGATAGACTCCGTCTATCGTCGATCCGCACGCTCTTTCCTCCCGCCACCCGCGAATCCGCATGCACGCTCTTCCCGCCCGCGCCGTGCTGGCCCTTGCCGCCGCGACGGCCTTTGCCGCCTGCGCGCCACCAAAGCCGGTCACCGCGCCGTCCCCCGCGAGCGATCCCCGGAACAACCTGAAGGCCGGTCTGTTCGACGCGGCTGAGTACACGTCGAACCTCAAGGTCGTGGCCAAGGTTGCGTCGCCGAAGGGGTTCCTCGGCGAGACCAACTCCGACCTCGCCTTCACAGGCAACTACGTCATTCAGGGCAATTACAACGGCCCCGTGGTGTGGGATATCAGCAACCCGTCGAACCCCACTCTCGTGGTGGCATACGAGTGCCCGGCCTCGCAGAACGACGTGAGCGTGTACAAGAACCTGATGTTCTTGTCGGCCGAAGCGATGAACGGCCGCGTGGATTGCAAGCCCGGTGGTGTGAAGGATGTCGTGAGCAAGGACCGCGTGCGTGGTGTGCGCATCTTCGACATCACCAATATCCGTGAGCCGAAGCTGGTGGCCAACGTGCAGACGTGCCGCGGTTCACACACGCACACGGTGCTCGAGGATCCGAAGGACAAGAACAACGTCTACATCTACGTGTCGGGTTCGTCGGGCATCCGGCCGGCCGGTGAGCTGGCCGAGTGCGTGAGCGCGCCCAGCGGCGAGGCGAACTCGTCGCGGTTGCGCATCGAAATCATCAAGGTCCCGCTTGCCAACCCGGCGGCCGCGGCGGTGGTCGGTCGCACGAACATTTTCGCGGGTCTGGGCGCAGCAAAGAGCCACGGGGCATCGGCCGCCGACAAGGCCGACATGGATGCGGCCAAGGCGAAGGGCGCGTTCACGATCATGATTCCGGCCATGAACGAAGAGATTGTACTGCCGAATCAGTTGGTGAAGCCCGTGCTGGACAGCATCACGAAGGCGCGCGGTGCCACGGTGGCGACGGCGGCGGATACCGCCGCAGCGCGCCCGGTCGTCAACGCGTTCGTGACGCGCATGCTCGCCGCGCAGGGAATGGACAAGCCGCCGGCCGCCGCGACGTCGGTGAGCGAAGGATCGCAGTGCCATGACATCACGGTGTACCCCGCGCTCGGACTGGCTGGCGGCGCCTGCGAAGGACACGGCCTGCTGCTCGACATCAGCAACCCGATCGCGCCGGTGCGCCTCGACGCCGTGGCCGACTCGAACTTTGCCTACTGGCACTCGGCCACGTTCAACAACGACGGCACGAAGATGCTGTTCAGCGACGAGTGGGGCGGTGGTGGTTCGCCGAAGTGCCGCGCGCTGGATAAGCCGGAGTGGGGCGCCAACGCGATCTTCGCGATCGTGAACAAGAAGCTCGTGTTCCAGAGCTACTACAAGATTCCCACGTACCAGACCAAGAACGAGAACTGCGTGGCGCACAACGGCTCGCTGATTCCGATTCCCGGCCGTGACGTGATGGTGCAGTCGTGGTACCAGGGTGGAATCTCGGTGTTCGACTGGACCGATGGGGCGCACCCGAAGGAGATTGCCAGCTTCGACCGTGGTCCGGTGGACAGCACGCGCATGGAGATGGGCGGTTCATGGTCGGTGTACTGGTACAACGGCAATATCGTGAGCTCGGAAATTGCGCGTGGTTTGGACGTGGCGCAGTTGGTGCCGAGCGAATTCATTTCGCAGAACGAGATCGATGCCGCGAACACGGTGAAGTGGGACTATCTGAACGCGCAAGGCCAGCCGAAGATCTCGTGGCCGCCCAGCTTTGCGCTGGCGAAGGCGTTCACGGATCAGCTGGAGCGAAAGGGCTGCGTGGCGCCGGCCAAGATCAGTGATATCCGGTCGCAGATCGCGAACGCCGAGAAGGCGAGCGGCGCGGCACGCAACAGCGCGCTCAGCAAGCTGGTGACCGACGTCGAAGGCAGCCGAAGCTGCGATCAGCCGAAGGTGGATATGCTGAAGAAGGCACTGCAGGATTTGCGGGCACTGGCGATGTAACTGCAGTTGCCGATGGACCACGGTGGCCGCCGCTCGCTCGACAAGTGGCGGCCACTGTCGCATGTTCGAGTGATGAACTCTCCGCATGTCGTAGCCCGAGTGGTTGCCGCGAGTGCGCTCGCCGCCACGTGCACCCTCACCGCCTGTCGCCCGAAGTCCGACATCGTGGCCGACACGGCCGTCGTGGCGGCCGCGACGGACACTTTCCCGTCGCAAGAGGGGATGATCGATGTGCCCGGCGGCAAGGTGTGGTATCGCAAGATCGGCAATGGCCCCGGTATCCCGCTGTTGGCGATGCACGGTGGTCCGGGTGGCACGTCCTGTCGATTCGAAGTGCTCGCGCCACTCGCCAACGAGCGACCGATCATCTTTTACGATCAGCTGGGCTCCGGCCGATCTGAGCATCCCACGGACACGGCGCTCTGGAATTTCCCGCGCTTCGTGCAGGAAGTGGACGCTGTGCGCCGCGCGCTCAAGCTCGACAGCATTCATCTGCTCGGTCACTCGTGGGGCGGTGCGTTGGCGGCCGAGTACATGATTGCCACCAAGCCGACGGGCGTGAAGTCGGTGATCTTCAGCAGTCCGCTGATTTCGACGCCGCGATGGATCGCCGACGCCGACAGTCTGCGCGAGCAGCTGCCGGCATCCATTCAGCGCGTGCTCGACGAGCATGAAACGGCGGGCACGCTCAATTCACCGGCGTATACCGCGGCCACGGATTCGTTCTACGCGCGTCACGTGCAGCGGCTGCCGGTGGTGCCGATCGCGCGCTGTGTCGGCGTGACGTCGAACGATACGATCTATCGGCAGATGTGGGGACCTACGGAGTTTCTTTCGAACGGATCGCTGAAGTCGTGGACACGCTCGTCGGACATGGACGAGATCACCACGCCGTCGCTGTTCATTGCGGGCGAGTTCGATGAAGCGCGTCCGACCACGCTCGAGGAGTATCGTAAGACGATGCGCGACGCACGTCTGGTGGTGATTCCGGGCGGCGCGCACGCGGCGATGCGTGAGAAGCCGGCGGAGTACATCGCGGCCGTTCGCGCGTTTCTGGCCGACGTCGAGAAGCCGAAGCAATAGCGCTCGTGAGGTGGCGCGCATGATGCATGATTACTCGTTGATTCTGCAGGAAATCCTTCGCGGCTACGCGTTGCCTGTGCACGGCTATCATGGCGTGGTGCATTGGGCGCGGGTAATCGAGAACGGCCTGCGGGTGGCCGAATCGAACGGTGCCGACGCGGACGTCGTGATGTTGTTCGCCCTGTTTCATGATGCGCGTCGGGTGAACGAGCATCGCGATCACGGGCATGGCCAACGGGGCGGGGAGCTCGCCCGTTCGTTGCGCGGCACGTTGGTGCATCTCGACGACGCACGCTTCGACCTGCTGTACGAGGCCTGCCTCCTGCACACCGATGGCCACACCACCGGAGATCCGACGTTGCTGGCGTGCTGGGATGCCGACCGACTCGACCTCGGCCGCGTGGGCATCACACCGAGGCCGGAGCTGTTATGTACCGATGCGGCGCGCTCGTTGCTGCCGTGGGCCGACGCGCGGGCCACGAGCGCGTATGTCCCGGAAACCGTGCTGGCATCGTGGCGAATGACACTGGCGCTGACGCCGATCGATTAGGGCGTACGACACCGCGCAGTCCTGCGCGGTTTTCGCTCGCCAGGGTCCGGACACCGGACGCGTGGTACGATGGCGCGTCGCACCATGCGTGGGCCGATCGCCGCGTCGGGTCGTACAATTCACGAGGGCGCACGGTGTCAGGAGTCTTCTTGATCCGTGCGCCCTCGTTGCTTCATCTACGGTGTTCAGCCCGTACGCGTTACGCCTGACGTTTGCGGTAGTGCGCAGAGACGGCCAGCCCGATCAACGCGATGCCCACCAGCACGACGGAGGACGGTTCCGGCACTGTGGTCGAGAACGTGGCGGAGAACTGTGTTTGCAATCCGGCTCCGTCCAGCCACTCGGCGTTGCTGAACATCGAGACGTCGTTCTGGCTGTCGAGGAACACGAGCGAGCCATCGGCGGTCGCGTCATCGGAGAGCAGCAGCGCTGCCATGACTTCTGGGGGCATGTTCCCGAAGAGGCCCGACGCCGAGAGAAACGCAACGTACGGCGTACGCGCCATGACTGCGACTCCTGCGGTGGCGAACTGGAACTCCTGCGAGATCTGCGTAGGCCCCGAATACACGACGCTGCTGAAGAGAATGGGACCGACCGCCCGCAATGTTGCGACATCCCACTGCATCACGTATGCCTGAAACTGCAGTTGATCGGCGTCGATCGTGTTGCTGGCGAGCGCGTTGCCCTCGTTGGAGAGCCAGAAGCTGAAGCTGTCGAGCGACCCGGTCGTCGGCGCCAGAAAGGTCTGCCCGACGGTGGCCAAGTACGGGGGGGTGCCAATGCCGTAGAGCGGGGATGCATTCGGTCCCTGCGTGATCGTCTGCGCCTGTGCGCTCGACGCACCGATCGTGAGGGCCGACGCGATCGTGATGGCGGCGATGGCGATCGCTGCGACGACGCGGCGACCGCGCTGTGACGTGTGCGAATGTGTCATACGCTTAGTTCACCGTGATGGTGAGAGAGGTGGATCCGATGCCGCCGTCGCGGTCGGTGACCGTGACGACGATCGTGTAGCTACCCGGGGCTGCGTAGTTCTTGCTGCGCGAGAGCGGGTTGGCCGGAGCGACGAGTGACGAGAACTGCGTGATCGGCGAACCGTCGCCCCAGTTGATGCGAACGGTGTAGGGCGCATCGCGCACACCGGGGTCGGTCCAGCGCACGCCGAGGGTCCGCGGCGTGCCGGCCGTCCAGCTGGCTGGCGGCACGACAATCACCGTTGGTGCAGCGTTCGTGATCGTAGCGGTCGTGAGCACGGTGTGTGACGCGCCCAGCTGATCGGTCACGGTGAGCGACACCGTATACGTACCGTTCTGCAGGTAGCTCTTCGAGGGAGCGATACCGGATCCCGCTGTACCATCGCCGAAATTCCAGCTGTAGGTCAGCGTGGACGACGGATCGGGATCGCTGGAGCCCACCGCTGAGAAGCCGACAAGGCTGCCTTCGATCGCGCTGTAGCTGCCGTTGGCGTTGGCGGTGGGGAACCGGTTGCCACGTTCCAGTTGCGTTTCGATATCGTCGGGCAACAACGCCAGCAGGTCATAGCCGCTGAGTGCCTCGACGGCGTCGACGGTGGTCTGATATTGCTCCCACCCGCCACCCACATCGGAATCGTTCCGCATGATCACCGCGAACAGCTGGGCCGTGTTGCGAGTGTCCACGTCGGCGAGGCCCTGATTGCGCTGGAGTACGACGGCCACCTTCCACACATGGGTGGGAATCGTGATCTTGCCCTCGTTCTTGAGCGTGCCCTTGCTGCCGGTTGCGCCGTTGATGATGTAGACCTCGCGTGTGCCGCTCTGGGCGAATGCGCCGAGGAAATTCTCGAACAACGCCCACGGCCCCTGATTCACGGTGGAGGCCTGCGGAATGATATTCGTGAAGTAGAACGTGCGCGCGTTGTCGAGGCTTCCGCTGGTGCGATCGAACGAGCGGGCCAGGTGACCGCGATCAATGCCGTAGCCGGCGAAGCTTCCCGCGTCGGTGTAGTCGGCGGTCGTGTAGCGCGGGAACTCCGCAGGTAGCAGCGGATCGAAGGTGAAACAGTCGCAGCGATCCTGGCTGCCGAAATGCGTCGCTTCGAGATTGTAGCTCACCCAGTTCGGAATGCCGCGATTGCGATTCCAGGACGTGGTGAACTCGGTGCGCCGCAGGATGTAGTCGTCATCAGGCGAGGCGTCCACCGGATCGCCGAACGCGGTGTTACCCTCGTACGATGCGGTCGCACTGGGCGTGGCATCGATGATCGGCAGCACCACCGTGCGCGTGGCGCTGGGCGATGTGGCCCGCACCGTGACTTGGCCGGCGCTCACGCCGGTCAGGACACCGCGCGCGTCGATCGTGGCGACGGTCGACGGCTCGGTCGTCCACGTGATCGGCTCGACGACTACGACGCTGTTCGCATCTCGCACCGTTGCGAAGAGCTGGTCCTGGAAGCCAACCGGCAGCGGGGCGTCGGAGACGTTGCGCCCGGTGATGCTGATGCTGGACCGAGGCGGCGCTCCATCGGTGGCGCAACTGCCGAATGCCGCGGCGTCCGATCGCCACGTCGTCCCCGCAACGTTTCGCTGCAGTGAGAGGCCCACTGGAGCGCCGTCCTGCGCGACGCCGATGTTCACCGAGGTCAAGCCAGCGGCGGGACCATTGGTGGCGGTGAACGTGTTGCCGCCCGCGGGCCCTTCGTACGACAGGAACTCCAAGACCGCGCCTTGGGCGTTGATGAGCGCAAAACCATCGGCCTCGGTCGTGGTGCCTGGACCGCCGTTCTGAATGCCGACGATCGGCACGACGACCACACCGCGTGTGCCGCAGGTGGCCGGAATCACGCCGGAGAGTGTTCGCGTGGCATACGACGCACCGGTGCTGCCGGTGTACAGGACGACCTGCCAGCCGGTGAGATCGGTGCCAGCGGGACCTTCGATCTCGAGCTGCTCACCGACGTCCGCGCCCGCATTGTCGTAGTGGATCTCGGTGAATCGCACCGTGCCGCCGACCACCGGTGGCAGGGCGGCCGTCACGGTGACCGTACGTGTACCCGCGACGCCGTTGGCGGCCGTGGCGGTGATGGTGGCGCTGCCGACGACCACGCCGGACACAACACCCGTGGTGGAGACGGTGGCGATGGTCTGGTCGCTGGTGCTCCAGATGAACGTCGTGCCGGCGATCGCCGTGTTGGCAGCGTCGCGTGCGGTGCCGGTCAGGGCGAGTGTCGTGCCGACGGTCACCGATGCCGGATCAGGCTCAATGGAGACCGTGGCCACCACCGGGGCCGGTGCAGCGGGACCGTTGTCGTTGCACGCGCCGAACGTGCTGAAGGCGGGTGCGTTCCAGGTACCGGCGGACGTGCGCTGGAGGGAATGGCCGGACGGCGTTGCGCTGCCTTCACTCTGACCGACGTCGATGGACGTAAGCCCGGCGGCGACGGTCTGCGTGGCACCCACGGTGAACACGCCTTGGTACGACAGCAGTTCAATGACTGCGCCCGCCGCGTTGACGAGCGCAAACCCATCATTGGGTCCGTTCTGCAGTCCATTCGCAGCATATGCCACCACGACAACACCGCGATCAGAGCAGGTCGCGGGAATCAGCGTGCCGGCGGGAAAGGGAACCGCCGAGATGGCGCCCGCCGGTAGCGGTGAAAACAGGCCACCGGAGTACTCCACCGCAGCGCCCGGCGTGTTGCCGTTGAACCGGACGATGCGCCAGCCACTCAGATCGGTGCCGGCCGGGCCGCTGATTTCGATGGCCTCACCGACGTCGGCGCCGGCGTTGTCGTAGTGAAACTCGCTGATGCGAACGGCGGGCAGCGCGTTGCCGACGGCGTCGCGTCGTGCGGACTGATCGATCGCCAGTGTCGGCGCCGACGGGGTGGACTCCACGCAAGCACCGAGGAGCGCCAGTACCGCAAGCGCCGCGGCGCGCTTGATATTCGTGAGCATAGGGGGAAGGATGAGGAGGACCCTGGAACAGGTGAACGTCGGAAGCTAGACCCTGTTGTCACGCAGGTTTATGTGCTCACTTGAAGATCGCGTCACGTCTGCGCAACGAACCAACATTTTAACAGGCGCGTCCTTCGTCGCTCCCTTTCCCGAGTCGATCGTGCACCGTTCAGGTCGGTTGATGCTCGCCGCGGCATCGTTGGCGGCCGCAGTTTCGATGCTGGCCGCGCCGAGCGCGGTGAGCGCCCAAGCCACGTTCCCGACTGGCGCCGTGCAGGGTCCGCGCTGGCGACACATCGGTCCGTTTCGTGCCGGCCGCACCAAAAGCGCCGTCGGCGTGCCGTCGCAGCCGAATGTGTTCTACATGGCGGCCACCAACGGCGGCGTGTGGAAGACCAACGACGCCGGTCGCACGTGGAATCCCGTCTTCGATGCGCAAAACACCGGCTCGGTGGGCGCGCTGGAAGTGGCGCCGTCGAATCCGAACATCCTGTACGTGGGCAGCGGAGAAGGGCTGCAGCGCCCCGATCTGAGTACCGGCAATGGGATGTATCGGTCGAACGACGCCGGTCGCTCCTGGACGCATCTGGGGCTCCGCGACGGGCAGCAGATCCCCCGCATCGCGATCGACCCGACCAACCCCGAGCGCCTATTCGTGGCGGTGCTGGGTCATCCCTACGGACCGAACGCAGAGCGTGGCATCTACCGCTCGGCGAACGGCGGACAGTCGTTCGAACGTGTGCTGTACAAAGACGAGAACACCGGCGGCGCCGATGTCGTACTCTCGCCGAATGATCCGAACACGGTGTACGCCGTACTCTGGGAAGCGCGGCAAGGGCCATGGGAGAACGCAGCGTGGAGCGGCCCGAACTCAGGCTTGTTCAAGAGCACCGACGGCGGTGCCACGTGGACCCAGCTGGCGGGCGGATTACCCACTACCGCCGATGGGCTCGGACGCTTGGGCATCGGCATCAGCCCCACCAACCCGCGGCGCATCTACGTGACGGCGACGGCCGGTGCCATGAGCGGCCTGTATCGCAGCGACGATGCGGGTGCGACGTGGGCGCGGACCACGACCGACAGTCGCATTTTCGGACGCGGTGACGACTTCGCGGCCGTGACCGTGGACCCGCGCGATCCGAACACGCTGTACTCGATGAACGTGGTGGCCTGGAA
>JBBQXC010000158.1:0-11247 GCA_038210005.1 Gemmatimonadales bacterium | reverse complement strand
CTGGCACCGGGGCTGAGCGAGTTCGTTGTCATTTCCGGCGATGGCTTCGGCATCTTCATCGTGGCCTGTCCCGGCACCACCTTCAACATTCAGGGCGTGGGTTTTGCGCGAGACTCCGCGACCGGGCAGTACCTCATCAATCCCGCCAACGGTTTGCGCATCCAGGGTCAGCGTCGCCTGTTCGGCAACATCTTCCCGGACTGGACCGGCGGCGTGACCAATACCGTCAGCTGGAAGCGTTTGGCCTTGTCGGCCCTCGTCGATGTCCGGCAGGGTGGCGTGTTCCTGTCGCAGACCACGTCGCAGCTTCGCTCCAGCGGTCTTGCGGCGGAAACCGAAAATCGTGACCTCTTCGTTCAGGATGGTGTGATTCGCAATGCCTCCGGTGTCACACGGCCGAACGATGTTCAGGTCGCCTCCGTGCAGCAGTACTGGGGCAACCTCGACAACTCGATCAGCCCGGAGAACAACATCTTCGACGCCTCGTTCGCGAAGATGCGGGAGGCCTCGCTGTCCTTCCAGCTCCCTGAGCGGTGGGTCGGCAAGCTTGGTGCTGCGTCCGGCGTCTGGTCGCTCGAGGGTCGCAACCTCTGGCTGATTTCTTCCAAGGTGCCCCATGTCGATCCCGAGGCCAACGTCCTCGGAACCGGCCTCATTGGCGAAGGCATCGAGCGTAATGTGCTGCCGTCCACCCGCACCTTCGGGTTCAACCTTCGGCTCGTCTTTTGAGGCACCGATCCATGCGATCCATTTCACATACAATCGTCCGACGTACCGTTGCTGCGGCGATGGCGCTCTCACTCGCCAGCTGCTTCCGCGACGGCAGCCTGAACGTCGATCCCAACCGGTCGACGTCGGCTGATGCAGCGCAGCTCTTCTCCGGCGCCGCACTCAAGTTCTCCCTGCTGCGTGCCGGCGAACTCACCTGGCCCATCGCGCTGTCGACACAGATGTGGTCCTCCGGTGCGCGTTGGGGACTGGCACAGGCGCAGTACGATCAGACACGCATACGCAGTGCCTGGGGAGCGATCTACACCGACGTCCTCAAGAATCTGCTGATTGCCACGCGGGAGTCGGAGGCCGCAACCGTGCGGCCCAACAACACCATCGCACAGCTCAAGATCTACACCGCGTTCGTGTACTCGCAGACCACCTATCTGTGGGGTGACATTCCCTTCACCGAAGCTGCCAGCGGCGATGTCGACAGTCCGCGCTTCGATTCACAGGAGGCGGTGCTCAACGGCAGCATCGCGCTGCTCGACTCGGCGATCGCACTCATCGACCAGAACTCACGATCGATCGGCGCTCCGAACGACCTGTATTACGCGGGTGACATGGCGAAGTGGCGACGCTTCGCCAACTCGCTCAAGTTCCGCATCCTGATGACGATGGTCGATGCCGATCCCAGCAAGGCAGCGCTGCTCGGGCCACTGCAAGGCTTGCCGATGATCGCGGCGCGCGCCGACGAGATGAAGGTGCAGTACTCGGCGCAGGCCGGTCGCCAGAATCCGCGGTTCTCGTTCACGCAGATCTTCCGTGGCGGCGTGCAGCAGGACTGGTATGCATCGAACGTCGTGTTCGCACAGCTGGTGCCGTTCAACGATCCGCGACTGTCGGCCTTCTTCCAGACTGGTCCGGCGGCGTCGCCCGGGCAATTCATCGCATTGAATTCCGTCGAATCGTTCACGCCGGCGTCATCGCTCGTCAGCCTGACCCTGCTTCGGCCCGACCTGCCGGAGATGTCGTTCTCCTGGTCGGAGCAGCAACTGCTGGAAGCCGAGGCGCTGGCGCGTGGATTCTGGACCGGCGGGGTGTCGGCGGCGGACACTCGGTATCGCTCCGGCGTGCGCGAGTCGATGAGTGTGCTCGGCATCAGCTCCTCACAGGTCGACGCGTTCGTCGCGACCCTGCCGACGCTCACCGCCGGCAACTTCCGCCTCGAATTGAATCGTCAGCAGTACGTCGATCTGTTCATGCGGCCCATCGAAGCGTGGGTACAGTGGCGCCGCAGCGGCACGATCGGCAACGAGTACCCCGCTCTCACCGTCCCGCAGGGCGCACTGGTGGGCGGTCTGGTGCGGCGACTCCTTTATCGCAGCGAAGAGATCGCTGCCAACCCGAACACGCCGAATCCCGTTCCGTTGCAGGACGTGCCGCTGTGGTTCGAACAGTGAGGCCCCGCTCGTGGCGGCACGTCGCCGCACTTGTCGCGCTGACGCTCGTTGGCACCGCCTCGGCGCTCTCCGCCCAGAAGGCGGTGCAGGTGCGGATCGTCACGGACTCCGGGACCATCGTGGTGGCACTCGAACCGGCCAAGGCGCCGATCACGGTCGCCAACTTTCTCCGGTATGCGGACGAGCATCGCTACGACGGTGGCTCGTTTTATCGTGCGGTGACGCCGACCAACCAGCTACCGGCGGCCCAGCAGCCGCAGATCGAGGTCATTCAGGGCGGCATCGATGCCGATTCGGCCAAGCGATTGCCCGCGATCACGCATGAGACGAACAAGCGGTCGAGGATCAAGCACACCGATGGCGTGATCAGCATGGCGCGCGGCGCGCCAGGCAGCGCATCAAGTAAGTTCTTCTTCGTGATCAATGATCAGCCCGCGCTCGACTTCGGTGGAAAGCGGAACCCCGATGGTCAGGGGTTTGCCGCCTTCGGGAAAGTGGTATCAGGAATGGATGTCGTGCGGCGCATTCAACGGATGTCCAGCGAGCCGCGACCGCCGCAGCGGATGACGACCGTGGTTCGGATCCAGCGGGTGGAGCGGGCGCAGTAGGCGGCCTGTGCTCCCTTGCCGCAGGTGCGTGTGAGGTGTCGTCGAATCCGGCTGGCGGCACCTCAAATCACTCGCAGATCATACGCAGATCACGGTCAGTTCACACAGCGATGCCACACTCCGATCGCCAAACGCACCTTGCGGATGGCGCCACACCAATCGGAGTCTTCCGTGTCCATTCGCCCCCGCCTCGTCGCCCTCAGCCTCGCGCTGACGCTCGCCGCCTGTTCCGACACCCAGATCGCCGACCCGCTGGCCGGGGTCCCCGATACCGAAGCACTGATCCGATCGGCGGAAGCGGCGGGCATGGTCCGTGTCACCGTCCCCAATCCTGACCCTGGCCTCCCAGCCTATGCCCGCGCCTTTCCCGGCGCAAACCAATTTTTCCACAACCGCGAATGGCTCGCCATTCCGTTCTACCGGGCACCGAGCGCGATTCCGGCCAACTTCAATCTGCTCGAATTCTTCCACTTTCCCGGTCCGGGCGGGCCAGGGGCCTTCGCCACGCCGATTCTCATCAAGGGCTTTTACATGATCGAGCCCAACGCTCCTCTCGGCACATTCCCCGTGCTCGCCGTGTCGACCGGCGATTCCGTGCCGATCTGGTTCGTGAAATGGTCTGACTACCAGGCAGCCATGGCCGACAATGTGGTCACGATCGGCGATGTGATTGCGATGCGACCGCTCCGCGGCATCGCCACGAGGTTCAACGAAACACTCAAGCCGCGCCTCGACGATCACCTCACCATCATCACCGCGAGCGGTAAACTCGAGGATGGTCGCACGTTCGAGTTTCACGTGACCCATGTGGGCGATTCGTCGCGCGCGCTGCGCTTCATTTTCGGCCGATAGGTCGCAACACGCTGCTGTCTGCCGCAGGTATTAGATTTCAGGCAGCGATCACGTCACAGCACATCACCCCGCCGGCTGCATCATGGCACGCCACGCGGGGTGATCGTGCAGCGGCGCCAGATCGATGTCCGCCGCCAATCCTGGCCAGTACGCGAGGCCGCGAGCCAGCGCCTCGCGCAGCAGCGCAATCGCGCGGTCGAGCTCTCCTCGTTGCGCAGCGATCGCAGCCCGGTCGAGCTGAAGGCCGGCCCACTGGCTACCGCGCAACGGTTCCTCCAGCGACCCTTGTCGCTTCGCGATGCGCAGGTCCCAACGCGTGGCCGCCGCTGTGCCGCCGCGCAGCACCGTCAGCACTCCCAGGTCGCTTATCAGGATGCGGACATCCTGTGCGTCCGACAACCCGAGATCTTCCAGGGACGATGTGCCTGCCGATACCGTATCGCTGAACGGCAGCAATACACGCCACGCCGACTCAGGCTCGCCCGCCAGGCGCAGCGCACGCGCATAGCCGGCAATCCGAGCGCGGTTCGCCGCTGCCTGATACCACACGACGGCACGCTTCGCGCTTTCAGTCGCGCACGCCGTGTCGCCGCGGCTGACGCACTCTCCGGCGGCGAGTCGATACATCGCGCCGACTCGGTCTCGCAGCGGGCCAGGGCGTACGTCGGTCGCTGTGAGCAGCCGGTTGACGGAGTCCAATCGGCTGAGGGCCGTGAGCGCGCGGACTTCAGCAGCCAGCAGCTCGTCGGAGTCGGGGTAGCGCACCTGTGCCTCCTGCACCATCGCCAGCACACCGGCATAGTCGCCACGCATGTGCAGCGCGTAGCCCATCTCACGCCAATACTCGCTCCACCCACGCAACTCACCTCGCTCGGGATGCAATCCGCGCAGCACACGACGTGCTTCCTGCGGTCGGTTGAGGCGCCGAGCGCTTTCCGCCACCATGTACTCTACGATCGACCCCGGGGTGATGCGTGCCGTCCGTGACACGGCTGCATAGATCGCCGGTACATCGCCGCGCAGCATTCCATCGACCATGTCGAGCGTGCCCTGCTCCACGGGACCGAACCGTTCACGCGCCTGCTTCAGCGCGCGCACGCGGAGAAATGCGCCGCGCATGTCGCCAAGGTTCGATTGTGTGATCGCCGCCGCCAGCTGAGCCATCCGATACGTCGTGTCTGCCTCGGCCGCGCGCTCGAACAAGGTCAGTGCCGCGACGGGATCGCCTTCCACGAATCGCTCGAACCCTCGCAGAAAGTCACTGTACGCCTGGTAGGACGGCGGGGTACTGGCGAACCGAAAATGCGTCGTGGAATCGAGCAGTGGTGCCATGTTTGCCAGCATACGCTCCCGGATCGTCGCCACGCCCGCCGCGATACTGTCGATCGAGACACTGACTGTCTCCACGGGGCGTAACAGGGTCGAGAGCGACGCATCCAAAAAACGCGCCTGCAGGTGCAGCGTTCCGCCGGTGCGATAATAGCTCCCCTAAACGACCAGCGTGGCCCCGGTCTTCTGCGCCATGGCATCGAGCCGTACCGGCACGCCGTAGTCCCCCGCCCGACGGGCACGCTCCATCGCGAGCAGTGTCGTGCCGGGCACCACCGCCACGCCATCGATACGCGAAAATCCTTCGGTGATCCAGTCGGCCGCCATACGTCCAACTGCATCGAGCGTCGAGTCGCCGGTTTCGTTCACGAACGGAGCCACCAAGACACGCTCGCCCACAGTGGACAGTCGTCCGTTGGCCGCAGATCGGGATGGCAGCGTATCGGCACGCTCGCTCGGGCGTGCGAACCATGACACGGCGACCGCGACGACAGCGACCGCGAAGGCCCACCGCCAGGGATGGCGTAGCGTCGTTGGCGCCTCGACCGCTCCCGACGTCGTCGGTGCGCTCGCAAGCGTTGCAGTAAGTGGGAATCGTTCGATCGGGGCAAGTTGTAAGCTTGCAGGCGCGATCACCTCGTCCTCCGGCAGGGCTCGCTTTGCTGGCTCGGACACGCCCGGCGGGAGCGCGGCACGACTGCGAATCGCCTGCGCGACAGCGACCGTCTCCGGTGCTGGCTCCACCTCGAGCGACTCCGCCAATTGCCGAACGACCACGTCGTAGCTTCGCAGCGCGCCCGACTGATCCCCTGACGCATCGAGGGCTTGAAGCAAAACTACCAGAGCTCGTTCATCGAACGGCAACACGTCACACGCGCGCCGTGCCCACGCCACCGCGCTCGTCTCACCGACCGTCAGCGATGCGCGCGCCAAGTCGATCGCTGTTTCACCGACGTCGCGTGTGAAGGCCGAGCGCGCGTCCTCGATCCATCGCTCGAAGCGGGGAACGTCATCGATGACGAAGCCAACCATGAACGGACCCGTGTACAAGGCAAGGACCCGCGCACGTTCCGAATCCCGAGTCATCAACTGTGTACGCAACACGACCGCATCGCAGCGGACGCGCGTCGCATCGAGCCCTACTTCGTCATCGCCACGGGTGATGATGGCGTATTCGCCGAGCGCCCGCCGCAGAAAGGCGAGCGCCTGGCGCAGCGACGAACGCGCACGATCGGGGGGCGCGTCAGGCCAGAACAGCTCACAGAGCACGTCGCGGCGCACCAGATCATCAGGCGCAGCGACGGCGAGATACACGAGCACGCCGAGTCGCTTTGGCTGCGCCAGCAGGGTGGCCACCACTGCGCCAGCAGGATTCGTCAGCGACACGCGCCCCATCGTTGTCAATTCGAAGACGCGCACTCAATGGCCTCTGAATGATGGCGCAGACAGACACGAAGGCCGCCGGAATTCAGGGCGCCGGAGGACAGACTGCGGGCATCCAGACTCAATGCAGCATCGTCTGGCGCCGTCGACGCGAGCTGACGGAGAGTGAGACTGCCACCGAAATCTCCATTGAGACAACCGGGACGTTTCGGAACTTTCTGACGCGCAACGCCTCTGTCAAGCGCACCGTCGGTCGAGAGACGATGACGGTGGCAGCTGACAACCCTCGGTAGAGGTGGCAGCCAGAGGCTCGTCCCGAGCGATGCCGAGGCAGCCGAATCCGCGCGCCTGATGTTCCGAGGCGGACGAGCGGATGGCCATCGGTGCTTCTCCCCCTGTACCATTGGTTACGGTGAAAACTGTGTAACTTTGCACGTGTGCCAGGTCGATTCGGACCGCGCGTCGATTGCTTTCGCTCTCCGAGTGAACGTGGCGAACACTCGCCACCAACTGTTTGCATCTTCGGAGGCGTCCGCCAGTGATGAAGCGTCGTCATCTGCTCCTTGGAGTCGTGATCAGCGTAAACCTTGCCGCGCAGCGACAGGAAGCGGCCGCTGGAGCGCACCATGATGGAAGCAAACTCCGACTGGCCTTCATCGGCGATGTGAATCTCGGAACGATCACCCTCAAGGACGGTCTTCCTCCAGACGATGGTCGCACGCTGTTCCGCGCGGCGCATTCCGCACTGGTCGGCGACATGGTGATCGCCAACCTCGAAGGCCCACTGGTGAACGGCGGACGCTCGACCAAGTGTGGCCCCCGGTCGACGGCGTGCTACGCATTCGGCACACCGGTCGGTCTGGCAGGGCGACTGCGCGATGCCGGAATCACACACGTGAATCTGGCGAATAATCACGCGAACGATTTTGGGCCCGCAGGAAAAGCGTCCACTGCAGTCACGCTGGCTGCGCTTGGCATTCGTTTATACGGTGCCGGCGGCGAGGTGCGTGTTGATACCGTCAGCATCGGGGAGAAACGCCTCCGCGTCGCGCTGATCGGCTTTGCGACGTCACCGGGTATGAGGGACGTTCGCGACATCGCTGCCGCGCGTCTCGCCGTTGCGGCGGCACGTGCCCGGGCAGACATCGTCGTCGTGACCATGCATGCCGGAGCCGAAGGCTCGCGCGCCATCCACGTACCGATGGGGCCCGAGCGGTTTGCTGGTGAAGACCGCGGCGACCTGCGTCGTTTCACGCGCGCCGTGATCGACGAAGGCGCCACCGTCGTCGTGGGACACGGACCGCACGTGCTCCGTGGTCTCGAATGGTACAAAGGTGCGCTGATCACGTACTCGCTCGGAAATTTCGTCACGTACGCCGGGTTCGAACTCGGTGATCCCAAGGATCTCACGGCGGTGCTGCAGGTTGATATCGACACGACGGGTCGCGTTGCTGGCGCACGAATTCAGCCATTCATCCAGGTTCCTCGGCGCGGTGTCGTGCGTGACACCGGGGCGAGGGTGATTCCTTTTTTGCGGATGCTCTCGCAGGAGGACTTCGGCGCATCTGCCGCCGTGCCGGACAGTTCTGGGAGCATTCTGCCAGCGAACTCCGTGGCCAAACCTGCACCAGGCCGCAAGCGCTAGCTCACAGAATGCGACCGGCGGCTTGTCTCGTGGCAGCCGTCGCATGCGAAGGGGTTCTGCCCTGCTGCCGGTATGGTCCTCATGACTTGCCCCCCTGCCGTCCTCGGTCGACATTCCCCCATCAATGACCGCCGACCTGAACGACGTGCGGGCTGCCCTCGCCGCTGATTACGATGTACTGCGCCTCCTGGGACGCGGCGGCATGGCCACGGTTTACCTCGCTGAAGACCGAAAGCGCGGCGGTAAAGTGGCCATCAAGGTGCTGGAACCGGACCTTGCAGGCTCTGTCGGTCACGAGCGATTCCTGCGTGAGATCCGCATCGCCTCGTCACTCGTGCATCCGGGTATCCTCACCGTCCAGGATTCCGGCGATGCCAATGGGGTTCTCTACTATGTGATGCCGTACGTGGAGGGCGAATCGCTCCGCGAGCGCCTCGCCCGTGAGCGACAGCTGCCGATCGACGAAGCGGTGGGAATTGCCACCGAGGTGGCCACTGCGCTGGAAGCGGCACACGCCCGGGGCTTCATCCATCGCGATATCAAACCCGACAACATCATGCTCTCGGGCGGTCACGCCCTGCTGGCCGACTTCGGCATCGCCCGCGCCATCGACCAGGCCGGCACCGAGAAGCTCACGGAGACCGGTCTCGCCGTCGGGACGCCGTCGTACATGTCGCCGGAGCAGTGGACGGGCGACATCGTGGATGGCCGGAGCGACCTCTACTCGCTCGGCTGCGTCACCTTCGAGATGTTGGTCGGCGAACCGCCTTTCACCGGCCCCTCCGCGCAGGTCATCCTGGCGCGCCACTCGATGCAGGACGTGCCCTCGCTTCGCCTCGCCCGGCCAACGATTGCACTTGGCGTCGAAAATGCTGTCCGCCGTGCGATGGCCAAGGTGCCTGCCGACCGATTCAGCTCCGCCGCCCAGTTCGCCGTGGCATTGGCGACCCCAGCGCTCTCTGGTGAAGACGGCGACAGACTTGGCCTCGGCACGCTCACTCTCTCGAACCGAGCCGCTGAGCAGCGCCGCCGCCGCACCATCCGCTTCGGCGCCCTCGCGGCGCTGCTGCTCGTCGCCGTCGTCGGCGTCTTCTCGTGGCGTCGCGGTGCCTCCGACGGGGCCGCGTTGCGCTCGCGTGTGGTGGTCCTGCCCTTTCGGAACGTGGGTGCGCCGGGCGATGAGTACTTCACCGACGGCATCACCGAGGAAATCACCTCGCGGCTCTCAGGCATTGCAAGCCTCGGCGTGATCGCCCGCACCTCGGCCATCCAGTATCGGAACTCTACCAAGACAGTCCAGGAGATCGGCGCGGAGCTTGGGGTGGGGAGTCTGATCGAAGGCAGCGTCCGCTGGGACCGCCGCGCCGGTGACACACCCGGCGTGCGTATTACCGTTCGTCTCATCAACGTCGCCGACGGGACGCAACTCTGGTCTACTGACGTCACGGTCCAGCTCAAAGATGTGTTCGCCGTGCAGGCCACGGTCGCCGAGCGCGTGGTGGCGGCGCTGGATCAGGTCATCATCGAGCCCGAGAAGGCTCGCCTGGCTCTCCGCCCGACGGAGAACATGGGCGCCTATGATTATTATTTGCGAGGCAACTCGTACTACAACAAGAGCTGGGAACGCGCCGACGTCGACTCGGCGATCGTCATGTACCAGCGTGCGGCCGATCTGGACCCGAAGTTTGCCGAAGCTTGGGCGCAGCTCGGCAAGACGCACACGTGGAAGCACCGGCTCGGTTTCGACGAAACGGCGGAGCGACTTGCTCTCGCTCGCGACGCTATCGCCAAGGCCAGCGCCCTGCAACCGGACCTGCCCGAGACTCTCATCGCCGAGGGACTCTACCATTACTGGGGCGAATGGAAGTCCGAGGAGGCGGTCGACAAGCTGACGAAGGCACGCAGCATCCAGCCCTCGAACGCGTGGGTCTACCGACAGCTCGGAAACATCCGCCGCCGCCAAGGGCTGTGGATGGAGGCGATCCGGGAATACGAGAAGGCCGGCGAACTTGATCCGCGCTCCGACATCATCTGGTTCAACATCGGACATGTACGGTTCCATCTGCGGCAGTTCGACCAGGCGGAGCCACTGCTGGCGCGAGCGCTCACTCTGCAGCCGACTTTTCTCGATGCGCGCTTGCTGCAGATCTTCACGGCCCTGCAGCGGAACGGCGACGTCGTCAAAGCGCGCCGGCTCTTCGACTCGACAGTGGCCCTAATTCCGCCGGACCGATGGCGGCCCGGGACCTTCAATTGGCTCAACAGCCCCATGCGGACACTCTTCCCCGCGCCGTCGGAAAGGCTCATGCTCATCAAGGCCGGGCAGTACGGGCTGGACAGCTCGATTGCGCTACTTGTCCGCGCCGAGGCACTGACGGAACTCGGTGCATCGGGCCCCGCAAAAGCCACGCTCGACTCCGCGACTCGGGCGCTAGAGCGCAAGTATGCCCAGACGCCGAAAGTCCCATGGATCTCGGCCGCGCTCGGAGTGGCCTACGGCCTCGGCGGCCGAAAGGCCGAGGCCGTGGCGAATGCGAAGCGGGGCGAGGCGCTGATGAACGACGCCGTCGACGGCCCGCTGTACATCCAGACTGAAGCCTTCGTGCAGATGCTCGTCGGTGACCGGACGGCGGCACTCGATGCTTTGGAACTCTCGCTTAGCGTCCCAGGGGGCGTGTCCGCGGCGCTACTGAAGATCGACCCCGCCTTTGCACCGCTGCGGGATGACCCGCGCTTCAAGGCAATGCTGGCGAAAGGCTCGCCGGCACCGCCGGCGCGATAGCGGAGTCCGGCCCCATCGCGTCCTTTCTCGTTGTCTCCGACCCGGATCATTCCCGCCGCGCTGCGTTCGCCGCACGCGTGTCCGCGGATCTCGCGCCGGAAACAGGCCTGACGCCTGGACGGCTGGAGAACGGCGACACCTTGATCCTCTGGACCGCCGCGCCGACGGCACCGGTCAGCACACATACCGAGGCAGATGGCTGTGCCTTCCTGCTGGGCGATGCGCTCCTACCGGGCGATGATCGCCGAGTCGAGGCCCGCATCCTCCTTCACGAGTGGCTGAGCGGCGCTGTTGTGGCCCCTGCCGTCTATGACGGGCTGCACGTCGCGATCGCCGCCCGCGGACGCGACGTCACCGTCAGCGGCGATCTGCTGGGCCTCGCGCCGATCCTTTACGCCGCGGCCGGGCCAGTACGGCTCGCGGGCTCCTCCTCTGCACTCTTTGCCCGGCATCCGCTCTTTGACGACGTGCTCG
>JBBQXC010000157.1:0-11254 GCA_038210005.1 Gemmatimonadales bacterium | reverse complement strand
CCTGCCGACTTTCGGCTCGACGACGCCGAATATGTTGGCCGTCCCACAGCGGCGATAGTCGGTGTCGCGCTTCGCCACATGCCCCGGGCGCGCGGGCCGCGGCGTCCGCACCTCGGCGTGCAACGACACCGGTTTCTCGTCGAGGCAGACCACCGGCTCCTCTTCGCAGTACGCTCGCTCATACAGCGCCAGGACATCCTCCATGTTCGTCAGGTACGCCGCGTCGAGGTCAGCGAGGCACCACATTTCTTTCCCGCCACGGCTTGAGGTCGTGGCTTTGCAAGAGCACCCGAATCGTTTCCCGGCCCACGTGCCGCACCAGTTTGCGTTTGACGACCTGTTCCGCAATCAACCTTACGGTCCATCGCGCGGCGCCCGTCGGCGGGTCGGTACACACCATCGCGATAATGCGTTGCTTGTCGGCGGTCCCCAGCACTTCCGCCGCCCCAGGTCGGGGCCGTTCGTACAACGCGTGGTCCAAGCCCGTGGCCCGATACCGCGCGGCGATATTGCGCACCGCCTGGGGCGAGAGGCGGACCATCGCGGCGACGACCGGTGCGCTCTCGCCGCGATGCAACGCGAGGAGGGCCAAGGCCCGAAGGACCACCCGGACCGGCTGGACACCGCCGTGCATCAAGGTGTCCAACGTCGCGACATCGGACGGCTTCAGTCGAAACTGCAGAGGAGGTCGTGGCATTCCCCAATATAAAGATGCCACGGTCGATTGCCAGATTAATTAAGCAAGTCTTCATGCGGTCGAAGACCTAGTCGTGGCCGCGTGCAACTGATCGGGAAGTACGAGACTAGCCAAGCCATGCATCAATCGTCCAAACATCCGCTGAGAATCAATCCGATCCGCCTGCGAGAGTCGGCTCTTTTCCTCCTCAAGTTCTAGCGTCCGAACATCCGCGGACACATCCTGAGTCAGAGCACCTTTTTCATCCCGGAGTATCGTGCGAATCGTGGAAGGTTTTTTGTTCTGACCATCGTACGATAGTTCGTTGGTCTGACGCAATTTTCCATCAACTACAGTAAAAAAACCAATCACTCGACGGTTCGCTCGACCAGATTCGAACACGGCGTAAAGCTCAAGACTGTGGCCGTCCTTCGTCGTTGCATAAACTCGCTTAGATGGAATCGCTATGAGCTTGGCGTTTTTCCCACTGCGCTTCACCTCTTCGACTCGACCGCCGAACAAAGCTGGTTCGAACGGCGCAGTTGATGCACTACGAGTACGTAAAGGTTCGCTCGCTAGTCGAAACCGTTTCTCGCCAGTGCGTGGATTAGCCTGATTCTCCTCGGTGACCATCGTTGCAGAGACAACTTCTCCACGATTCTCTGGTCGCTAGTCTCTCACGGTCAGGGAAATTGAACCGCGCACAGCTGCAGAAGAGTTGGTTCGAACGTTCACTAAATCTTCGCCTACGCCAGTAGCCGACCGGTCATCGCATCCGGCCAATAGGAGCGCAATCACCGTAGCGTACACACCGCCACAGATTGTAGTGAACCTGCGAGTTCGTTGGGTCGCGATCACGATTTCAAACTCCTTCCTCGGTGGCTACTCCACTGTCGGTCGATTTGATCGGCAGCGGTCAAGCAGTCCGCGAATTCAGCGGACGTCGGCGAAGCTGTTAGACACGAGGTACAACCGCCTGTCATCGGAACATCTTTGCATTCGTTCTCGCAGAGATATTTCCGTGATCCCTGTCCGGTGAGGAGTTCACGGGCCTCCGCCCGCAACTGCCGTTCCCGGAATTCGAAGTACCGACGTTCCGCTGGATCAGCGCTTTCGGATTTCACATAGAACACCTGCCCAAACAGCGCCTCGGTGTCAGATGTCTGCCATGAAATCGTTTGTCTTATTATCCAGCCAGTATTGTGGCTTACTCACCAGTCAGAAATAAAGTCTACAAAAATGGAACCAAATGCCATCGCACGAAGTCCAATCAGTTATGAGAAAAGATGGCAGGACCTATGACCGCAAGACCCAAGAGACCATACGCCTGATGGCGGTCGCACGCATGCTCGAGGGCGAGACGGTGACGACCGTCATGGCCAGCTATGGGTTGTGCCGCACGACGGCATATAAGTGGCTGGCCAAGGCACGCGGACGGGGTCGTGGCCAGCGCTGTTTGCTCGCACGGAAGGGGACGGGGCGCACGCCCAAACTGACCCGCACGCAAAAGTCGCAGGTATTCCGCTGGATCAACGGCAAGCATCCGATGCAGCACGGCTTTGACTTTGCCCTGTGGACGAGGAGCCTGGTCCGTGAGCTGATTCTGCAGAAGTTCAACATCAGCCTGAGCGTGACCTCGGTCGGCAGCCTGCTGGCCGAACTCAACCTCACGCCGCAGAAGCCCTTGCAGCGCGCGTACCACCGAGACCCTGAAGCCGTGGAACGCTGGCAACGCGAAACCTTTCCGGCTATTGCTAAGCAAGCGAAGGCCGAGGGTGCGGAGATCTTCTTCTGGGATGAATCCGGCTTTCGTGCCGATGCGGTGCATGGCAAGACGTGGTCGCTTCGGGGCAAGACGCCGGTGGTCAACAGACCCGGGCAACGGCAAAGCGTCAGCGCCGCGTCGGCGGTCAATGCCAAAGGGGCTTTCTGGTTTGCCACCTATCAAGGCGGGTTGAACGGCGCACTATTCGTGGAACTGCTCAAGCGTCTGATGTATCGGCGTCGGAAACCCCTGCATCTGGTGGTGGATGGATTGCCCGCGCACAAGAATAGAGTGGTCAAGAATTATGTGACCAGCACAGCGGGTCGTCTGACCCTGCACGTGCTTCCCGGCTACGCGCCGGATCTGAATCCAGACGAACTCGTTTAGAGCTATGCCAAGCGCACAGGCGTCGCCAGAAGACCTCTGATGCAGGGCGAAAAACTGCAAGAGCGCGTACAGGAACAACTGCAAGGGATCGGCAATAACCCAGGACTTGTGCGTTCATTTTTTAAACATCCTTCTGTAGCCTATATTTCTGACTGGTGAGTAATGGAGGGCTGAAAGGATTTTCGGCCGCCGTCCCTTTCTATGGCACACCATACATGACGCCGGGAAGGCCGGCGACCGCGACAACGGCTGCGGTTCCGAGCACCGCCAATGCTGATTCTCTGGCCAGGATCAAGGTGCCCGTGATGTTGCTGAGCGGATCGAGAGACGCGCGCATTGGTGCCGCGATGCCGGCCATCGATTCGATCATGAAGGCGAAGAAGAAGTACTCAGGCACGAACTACGTGGGCGCGATCCACGGCTTTTTGCGTGCGCAAGATGATCCAATCGCACCGCAGCCGGCGCGCGCCGGGGCGCCGCCACCAGCGCCGCGCACGGCGGAAGACATGCGTTCCAAGCAGTTGGCGAACGTCGCAGCAACGAAAGACGGCTGGGCGAAGACGGTCATCTTCCTCAAGAAGAACCTCGGGGTGAAGTAGTCAGCGCCAGCTCGTCGCCCGCAGGTAAACCGCGCTGGTCATCACCACGATGATCAGCGCGGTTTCTGTTGGAGCTGGCGCACCGCGAACTGCTGCGCGAGCATCGCTTCCGTCCCAAAGCGTAGCGACGCAGCCAGCACCCGATAGATCGAGTCGCCCCGGGCAGTCCCGCCGGCCGCCCGCGCAGCATACGCGAGCGATTCCTGTGGCACCGCCGTGGCATCGAGTGAGGCGCCGCGTTCGACCAGCGGCAGCGCATCGCGGCCGCGCCCGAACGCCACGGCCACCTCGCCCCGCAGCAGCAACGACGCACTCTCATGGCGCACGTTCCCCGCGACCGCACGGCGCGCCAGCGTATCGAGCATCTCGCGTGCCGCGTCGGTCATGCCACGACGTGCCATCGCCTTGCCCGCCCAGTACAGCACGGTCGGCTCAGCGACTCCGCCGCGCGCAAGTGCACGTACACGTTCGAGTTCCGTGCGCGCGCCGGCGGCGTCACCACCTTCGCTGCGCGCCCAGGCCAGCATCAGTCGCGCACGAACTTCTCCCAGCGACTCGGTCTTCGTGAGCTGATGCGCGCGCGCGGCGCTGTCGAAGAGCGCGATCGCGCGGCCTGGATCGTTCAGCCACAGGGCGAGCAGCCCCAGTGAGCGATACCCTCGCGCCGTCTGGCTTGGCGGACCGGCCAGCATCAGTCGAAACACCGCGGACGCCGAATCGGGAAATCCCGCGCGCACCAACAGCGACCCGTACTCGTTGTTCTGGATGACGTCCGTGCGCAACGTGGGATCGAGCGCGAATGCGCGCGCGAAGGCCCGACGCGCCAGCGCACGATCGGCGTCGGTGGCGAGTCCGTTGGCGGCCGCCGCAAGATTGATCCAGTCGCGCGCGTCGAGTGAGTCGGTGGTCAGCAAATTCACATAGGCATCGCGGGCCGCCGCACTCTGGCCACCCTGGAATAGGTCGTAGGCCAGCGACGACTTCGTATCGCGGTCGAGCGGATATGTGGCAAGCCAGCGTTGCTGAATCGCAATCGCACTGTCGGGCAGGCGCCGCCATCTGGCTTGCAGCGCCTCGTTGCGCATGGCCTCGCGCGCACTCAGGCGTGAACGCAGCGACAGCGCGCGCGCCAACGACCGCTCGCCCTCGACTGGCCGGTTCGTCAAGTGCAGCAACTGACCGACTGCCGCATGCGCCGTGGCAAAGTTCGAGTCGAGCGCGATCGACCGCCGATACGCGACGATGGCCGAGTCGTAGGCGCCGCGCTGTGCATATGCATTTGCCGTCGTGTACTCACGCAGCGCCCCCAACGATGCCGTGGTGACTTCGGGAAGCGGCCGAGCCTGCGCACTGGAGCGCGGGGACGCACCGAGGCGGTTGCGCAACTGACCGGCGAGCACGTCCAGTGCGGGGAGCAGCGCATCATCATTCACGGCGTTCGTCTGGTCCAAGCCGAGTGCGCGGCCTGTGGCCACGTCGAGAGTGCGCGCGGAGAGCGCACGCTGGGCACCAAGTCGAGCGATCGACGGAACGATGACACGCCCCGCGCCAATGCGCGTGGCAATTTCGAGCGCGGTTGCCTCATCGATGAACGTGCTGTCCGGGCGACGCATCAGCCGCAGCACATCGCGCACGCGATCGCGCGTCACGACATTGAGTCGCTCTCCCTGCGCGAGCGCGACCCCCAACGCCATGGTGATCGACGCGGCGGTGACCGGTTCGCGCGCTGGATCTTGCGTGTCGGCAACCAAGACCCAGGCGGACGCCGACGAGTCGGCGGGGCGCGGGCGGAAAACGGCCCACGCCACGATGCAGAGCACGACGGTCGTAGCGCCAACCAGCGACATCGCAATTCGACGCCATGGCGACGTGTCTGGCGACGTGTCTGGCGACGTGACTGGCGACGTCACCGACGGTGCTGTTCTTTCCGGTTCGGGTCGCGACGCCGTAGCGGCAATGTCGGTCGGCAGACGCTCGCTGGGCTCGAGGCGCTCAGCGTCCGCGCCCACGGCGTCCGCGCCCACGACGTCCGCGCCCATGGCGTCCGCGCCCACGGCGTCCGCTTCCCGGCGTGCCGGCAGCGCGGCCAGTGCGCATTCGTGTGTGGCCGAGAGCGCCGCGACCCGCTCCTCAGGCTCGCTGTCGAATTCCGCCTGCAGTCTCGTTTTCAGGCGGCGGTATCGATCAATCGCACCACGCAGCGCCACTCGGGTGCCGGGCGACGCGAGTGCGTGCAGCAGCGCGACGGAGGCATCGGCGTCCTCCAGATCCTCTTCGAGCCACTTCTCCGCCAGAAATGCGGCATCGGCCCATCGCACTTCGGCCAGCAGGCGCGGCACGAGTACTCGACAGAGCGCCACGAAGCGAGCGGACAAACGGGCGCGTTCCCGCGCGGCCCAATCGTCGAACGCCGGCGCGCGGTCCAGAAAGACCCCCGCCAGGAACGGACCCGCATACAACACGGCCGCCCGCTCCAACGCGCCGTCAGCGATGGCTGCATCGAAAAGCGTGACATCGAAGTCGATCGGACAGGTGGCCGACAACTCGACGTCCTGCACCCGCGTGGCGATGGAGTCTTTGCCAAAGGTACGGCGGATGTGTGACAGCGCTTCGGTGAGGTTGTGTCGAGCCCGCTCCGGCGGCTCCTCGCTCCAGAGCAACGTGGCCAGCAGCTCGCGCGAGACCGGCTTGGTCTGCATGGCGAGATAGAGCAGCAATGCGACCTTGCGGCGCCGGGTGGCGAGTTCGAGCAGCGCGCGCGACTCGGGCGACCCATCGGGGGCGAGTGACGGCTCGAGCGTGAGCCCGCCGAGTGCGTGGAGGACCGCGCGTGGGGCGACGACTTCGTCGACCGTGGTCGGGTTGGTGCTGGTCATTCGCCGTTCGCGGTGGACACGAGCGGTCGCGATGCAGCGATGGCGTCCCTGCGGACATCAACGGGGCACCAGCAGATCGGTTGAGAATGTCGCAATCGCATGCTGTGCAATGGCTTGAGCCGGTTGATCCGGGGTTGAGTATGCCCTGCGATTTTTACCCTTGTCATCCGGCGTGGTGCCGGCCGTCGTTCCCAACTCGGAGGATATATGGGCTCGTCTCTCGATCAAATGAAACACGGCGGTCGCCGCACACGCCAGCGGATGCTGGCCGGATCGGCGCTCGTTCTCGGAGCGCTCACGCCCGCCGTGGCCAAAGCGCAGGCGTGTGCCGCAGGCCCCTTGGCCAGCTACGTGAACTACTACGGTCCGAACGGCTGCACCATTGGCGGTGTGGCTCTCACGTGGGGCCAATTTAATGGTCTCAGCGGAAACGTCTCCAACGCCATGATCACGCCGCTCACCGGCACGAACGGATTCGGGAGCTATTTCGGGTTCCGCCTGACGTCGGCCAATAGCGCTCCGCTGCTCTCGGCGTCCGTCACCCCCGCGGACGCGCAGGTCTACAACCCAAACTACGACCCGAACGATCCGACGCAGGGACCGGAATACCTGCCGTACGTTCAGCCAACCCAACGTAGCGAAGGTATTTTCTGGAGTTTCACGCACTCGCTGACGGCACCAAACGCCATCACCCGGCTTGAACTCCAGACGCTCGGCACGAGAGCATCCTCGGCAAGCCACGCACCAATTCAGCCGACGTACCTGCCGTCCGGCGAACCGGACATCAATACCGGCTGCGGCTGGAGCATCCACGATCCGAATCTGGGACAGCTGTTCACGGCGACCCAGAAGTGCGCGTTTTTCCAGTCGCAGAGCAACAACGCACTCTGGCGGCAGCGCGTTGACAACATCCATGCGCAGACGTCGTACACGAGTACCGGTGAGTACAACGCTCGGGACCGGACGGCCTACTACTGCAACGAGAATGGCGTCACGATTCCTCAACTGGGTGCCGACTGCACCTCCTATCAGGATCTGACCGGCACGAACTGGGGGACGTTTGTGTCAGTCTATTTCCTGCAGTCCGCGTACGCTATGCGCCAGTTCGCGCCACAAACCGAGCAGGGGCTCATTGACCCGTCGGATCCGAACTTCGCCAGTTACGGCGCGTCGGCGTCGCTCGACGAGGCAACCTTCCGCATCTACTACCAGACGGGTAGCAACGTGGTGCCTGAACCTGGCACGTGGGCGCTGATGGCCGTGGGACTTGGCGGGCTGCTGGTGGCCGGCAGGCGGCGGCGTCGGGTGTAGCCGTCTGAGCGAAGCAGGGCCCAACATGACGCAGGGGCGTGTGCCGATGTGGCACACGCCCCTGTCTCCGATCGTCCCGGCTTCTCCTCGACGAGCTACATCTTCGGCGGGAACAGCTTGTCGAGTTCCTTCTTGATCACGTCGAGTTCCTGCTTGAGCACCGCATAACGCGACAGTGCATCGCGTCCGACCTTCTGATCCACGCGCACAGTCATGCCGGACAGATAGCCGATGTGCGCCTGCAACCCTGGCTTACCGTAGCGCACCGGTTGCGTGTTCAGCGTGTTGGCGATGGCCTGCACCTTCGACAGCGTATCTGCCGCCGCCGCACCCGTCACTGCCTTGAGGCGCGTATCCTGCTGACGCGTGCGTGTCACCTGCGTGTTCGCGTCGGCCACCAGATCGCGCACCATGCTGTTGTGCTCGAACTGTTCTTTGAGGTCCGCGATCGTGATGCCTTCCGCCGCGAGACGTGGATCGATGCGTACCGTGAGCGGGACGGTCTGCGTCGTGCTGCCGATGGTTAGGCGTGCCTGATACGCGCCCGGTGGTACGCCGAGTCCGGTGGAATGCTGCACGCCCCACACGAAGCGATTGAGGCCGACGTTCCTGGTGACGATGTTGAGCGGCGCCGCCGCGGCCCCACCGCGCCCCGGACGTCCCTCGAGCATCGCATTCTCCGGATCATCCGGATCGCCACCACCACCGCCGCGTCCACCACGACCGGCAGGCGCCGGCGGTGCATCGCGGCTGTAGCTGTTCACCACCGCGCCCTTCGCATCCAGAATCTCGATCTTCACCGCATCACTCGGCGGCGCGGGCAGATAGTACTCGATTTGTGGACCCAGGAACGCCGGTCCCGTCTGCGTGCGATAGCCATCGCGCGGCGTGAAGAGCGTGACCGCGCTGGCGACGGTCTTCGGCGTGACCTGCTGCAGCACCGAGATGTTGTCCAGACTCCACATGGCGCGTCCCTGCGTGGCCACAAGGCGGTCGTTGTTCTTCACCTTGATCTCGTTGATCGGCACCTTCGGCATGTTCAACTCGAACGGCTGCCAGTGCCCGCCGTTGTCGAGCGAGATGTAGAGCCCGAACTCGGTGCCGGCGTACAGCAGCCCCGGACGCACCGGATCTTCGCGCACCACGCGCGTCGGATTGTCGATGGCGATGCCGTTCTTGTCATCGGTGAGACGCGTCCAGCTCGATCCGTAGTCGTCGGTGCGATAGAGATACGGCGCGTAGTCGCCGAGGAGGTAGCGATAGACCGCGTAGTACGCTGTGCCGGCGCGATGCGGTGACGCTTCAATCCACGCCGTGCGGGCGCCCCACGGCAGATCCTTGGGCGTGATGTTCTTCCACGTCTTGCCGTTGTCGCGCGTGATATGAAAGGGGCCGTCGTTGGCGCCTGTCCAGATGACACCGGCTTCCTTCGTGGATTCCGTGATCGCGTAGAGCGTGCTGAAAAACTCTTCGCCGGTCACGTCACGTGTGATCGGTTCGCCGCTGGCGCCCTGGCAGCATTTGGGGAATGCGGTGAGGTCGGGGGAGATCTTTTCCCATGTCACGCCCTTGTCGCGCGAGCGGTGCACGTGCTGCGATCCGTAGTAGACGACATTCGGATCGTGCGGCGATGTCACCATCGGTGAGACGCGCTGGAACCGATAGATGAGATCCTGTCCGGCGTTGCCGTACAGCGACTGCGCACCGACCCAGTAGTTGCGCGACTGACTCGTCTCGAGATTCATGATCGCGAACTGCCCTTTGCACGAGCCGTAGACGATGTCCTTCTGTGTCGGGTGCGGCAGGATCGGTCCCGTCTCGCAGCCGGGACCCGTGCGCATGCCCTCCGCCGTGTACGGATCGGAGAGGCTGCTGAAGATGTAGATCGAGTTGTCCTGCTGCGCCGCATAAACGCGATACGGAAACGCGTTGTCCGTCGCGATGCCGTAGAACTCGGCGGTCGGCTGATCGCGCTGTGTGCTCCAGATGCGTCCGCCGTCATACGACACGTTCGCGCCGCCGTCATTGGACTGGATCATCGTGTTGCTGTTGTTCGGATTGATCCAGATATCGTGATTGTCGCCGTGCGGTGTGCGCATGGTGACCATCGTCTTGCCACCGTCGGTGGACTTGAAGAACGATTCGGCGCCGGCGTACACCACGTCCGCGTTATTCGGGTCGGCGCCGAGTGTGGTGTAGTAGAACGGACGCTGCAGCAGCGCGCCGTTGGAGTTCATGAGGGTGATTGAGGCCCCCGCGTCGTCGGAGCGATAAAGACCGCCGCCGGGCAGTGCTTCGACGAGTGCATAGATGCGCTGCGGATTCGCGCCAGTGACGGCGAGATTGGCTTTGCCGATGAGATATGATGGAACCGTCGGGGCCGCGCGAGGGCGTCATGTGGGCGAGCACCCCAAAGTTGTCGCCGTTGCACGCCATATTGTTCACGTAGGCGAATACTTCGTGTCCGGCCAGCAGGCGGTCCCACGCATATTTGAAAACGGCCCGCGGCATATCCGGATGTCGGATCATGCTGTGCGCCGCGCCGATGCAGTCTTGCTCGGCGTAGCCGGAGACGCGAAGAAACACGTGGTTGGCGTACGTGATCTTGCCGGTAACGTCGGTCTTACTGACGATGATTTCGTCTTCACCGAACATGCGTTCGCGGCCGGTGGGTGTCGTGGTGGATCGAGCCAGCCGCATGTGAGGGCACCTGTAGTTGGGACGGAAAGGGAGTTGTCTGGAGGTAGCGGCAACCGCCGTCCCTGCCTGTCTAGGGGAATGCCTGACGAGCAGCGCTCCGACGAGCCGAGCACTGCGTCTGTGTGGTAATGCCATCCTACCCCATGTTGGCGATGCTCGCGTGACACCTCGCTTGCTTCACCACCGGATCCGTCGTTTCGCATCGTTCGCCGCGCTGTCGTTGATGGCGCTCCAGGCCCCGCTTGGCGTGTCGCTGCACGCACAGGATCGACCCGCACCCGAGGTGGAGACGCTGCGCAGCGCTACCACGCTCATCACCGCCGATGCGGGCTATCATAGCGAAGCGAATCTCCGCGCACTGCATGCGATGTCGGTCGAAGCGCTCATCGCCGATCGCGACATGCGCCAGCGCGACGAACGCTTCGCGACGCAAGGGCGCCATCAGCAGGACCCTCATCCGCTGCACAACAAGAGTGCGACACCCACGACGTCGACGGCGACGGTGTTCACCACCGCCGATTTCACGTACGACGCCGAGGCCCGCACCTGCGTGTGTCCCGCGGGGAAATCGCTATACCGTAGCGGTGGCAATAGAAAGACGAACAGCTACATCGGGGCCCACTTTCGCGGTGCGAAGCGTGACTGCGGGCCGTGCCCGGTGCGCGCGCAGTGCCTGCGGACGCCCGACACCACGCCGGTGCGCACCATCGCGTTCTTTCACGGACGCGTCGACACCGACGGGCCCACACACACGGCGCGCATGCAAGCGCGCCTCGACACCCCGGCGGGACGTGAGGCATATGGGCGACGCTTCGCCACGGTGGAGCCGGTGTTTGGCAATCTGCGGGCCAACAAGCGGCTTGACCGCTTTACGCTGCGCGGCCGCGCGAAAGTCAACGGACAATGGACGCTCTATTGTCTCGTGCACAACATCGAGAAA
>JBBQXC010000156.1:0-11328 GCA_038210005.1 Gemmatimonadales bacterium | reverse complement strand
CGCCATTGCGGAGAGCGATCCCGAAGTGATCTGGGTGGGCACCGGCTCGGCGTCGATCCGTGGCAACTCGTCGGTGGGGCGCGGCATCTGGCGCTCGACCGACGGCGGTCGCACGTGGCAGAGCAAGGGCCTGCGCGAATCCGGCGCCATTGGCGACGTCCTCGTGCATCCGGCCAACCCCGATGTCGCGTGGGTCGCCGCGGTGGGGCATCCGTTCGGGCCGAACCCCGAGCGAGGTGTGTTCCGCACAACCGATGGCGGGTCGACGTGGCGCCACATCCTGCGGCTCGATGACTCCACCGGTGTTGTGTCGCTGGCGATGAATCCCGCCAACCCGCGCGAACTCTACGCCGGCGCGTGGCGCGCGGAGCGCAAGCCGTGGACGATGCGTTCCGGCGGGCCGGCGGGTGGCGTGTACAAGAGCATCGATGGCGGTGACACATGGACGAAGCTGGGCGGCGGCTTGCCGACCGGGATCGTGGGCAAGGTCGGACTCGCGATTTCCGCGGCAGCGCCGGACCGCGTGTTCGCACTCGTCGAACACGCTACGCAGGGCGGGCTGTGGCGCAGCGACGACCGCGGGGCCACCTGGAGCCGCGTGTCGGAGGACGCCCGCGTGCGGGCACGCCCGTTCTACTACGCGCATGTCGTCGCCGACCCCAGCGACGCCAACACCGTGTGGGTGCTCAACGCACCGCTGCTGCGAAGCACTGACGGCGGACGCACGTTCGAACAGGTGCCCGTGCCGCACGGCGACGCGCACGACCTGTGGATCAACCCGCGCGACGCGCGCGTGTTTGCGCTCGCCGACGACGGCGGGACGGTCGTCACGCTCAATGGCGGGCGCACGTTCAGCTCGATGTACAACCAACCGACGGCTGAACTGTACGACGTGGTCGTGGACAACCAGCACCCGTATCGGGTGTATGGCTCACAGCAGGATAACTCGACCATCAGCGTGCTGTCGCGTCGACTCGGCAACAGCCTGCGCGCGCAGCAGGAGTGGGGCTACGCCGCAGGCTGCGAGACGGGACCAGTCGCCCTGCATCCCGACCACCCCGATCGCATCTACGGTGGCTGCTATGGCGGCGCGATCAACCGGTACGACGTGTCGCGCGACTCGCGGGTCAGCATTGGCGTGGGGCTCGAGAGCCAGCAGGCGGCACCGCGCGCGCTGCACGACCGATGGCAATGGGTGGCGCCGATCGTGGTGAGTCCGCACGACCCCCGCACGGTGTACCACGCGAGCCAGTACCTCTACCGCAGTCGCGACGGGGGAGATAGTTGGACACGCATCTCGCCCGACCTCTCGCACAACGATACCACGCGCCAACGGTGGCCCGGCGGTCCCATCACGCCGGATCACACCGGCGTCGAGGTGTTCGGCACCATCTTTTCCGTCGTGCCATCGCCGCACGACGCGTCGACCATTTGGGTCGGCACCGATGACGGCCGCGTGCACGTCACGCGCGATGACGGGGTCACGTGGAGGGACATCACGCCGCCCGGTATGCCGCGCGAGGCCACCGTCAACCGCATCGACGTCTCGCTCCATGCACCGGGCCGGGTGTTCGTGGCGGCGCAGCGGTATCGCCTCGACGACTTCACGCCGTACATCTGGCGCACCGACGACTTCGGCCGCACGTGGACCCGCCTCGGCATGGGAGCTGGCGGCCTGCCGGCCGACCATCCAGTGCGCGTCGTGCGCGAAGACCCCGAGCGGCGTGGGCTGCTGTATGCCGGCACCGAGTTCGGGCTCTTCGCGTCGCTCGACGACGGTGTACGATGGCAGCCGCTGCAGGGCAACCTGCCGCGCTCGCCGATCACCGACCTGCGCATCCACCGTGGCGACCTCGTGCTCTCGACCCAGGGGCGGTCGTTCTGGGTGCTTGATGATCTGACTCCGCTTCGAGAGCTGGCGGCCGATGACGTACCGCGTGCGATGCGCCTGTTCACGCCGCGGTCGGCGGAACGCGGGACAATCAGCGTGCCGCTGCAGGAGGTGGATCTCAAGCTGCCGGATGACCGTCCGTTCGGCGCGCACCTCCACTATGTCCTCACGCGTGCACAACCCGACCTGGTGCTCGAGGTACGGGATGCCGGCGGCGGCGTGGTGCGCTCGTGGCGGGCTGATACCAGCCTCCCAGCGAGCCAGCGCCTCGCCGCCACGCCGGGGGCGCACCGCGTCGTGTGGGATCTCCGTGGCCCAGGCCCCAGCTCGGCGCGCGATCCCTTGGGCGCGGGCGGGCGCGGCGTAAAGATGTCGCCCGGCCGCTACACCGTGCGCCTCGCGGCCGGTGCTGGTGCTGGTGCCGGTGCGGAGGCCAATGAGCGCCCGCTGCAGATTGTGCCGAATCCCACCGCGGGTCACACGCCCGCCGACTACGACGCGCAGTACGCACTGGCCGTCGCCGTCCGCGATACGATCTCCGCAATGACGCGCACGCTCGAGTCATTGCGTGCGGTGCGCACGGCGGCGCAGCAGCTTCAGGCCCGTGCGGGGAATGCCGCCGCCGTGCGCGCGCTGGCCGACAGCGTCGTGGCCGGCGCTAACGATGTTGAACGCGCGACCGGTCCCGCATCCCCCGATGGCCCGGAGGTCGCGGCCGGCCTGCTGGTGCAGTACCAGACGCTGTACGGCACGCTGGTCGGCGATGGCGGCTACGGCAGCGGCTCCGCCGAGGGACGGCCGAGCGCCGCGCGCGTGACGCGCGCGGGCGAGTTGGCGGCGGCGTGGACGGCACTGCGTGGGCGCGCGTCGACCGTACTGGGGGCGATGCTGGACCGGTTGAACGCTGCCGCGGTCGCCGCGGCAGTGCCGGCGGTCTCGAGACCGCCGCGCTGACGGTATCCCACTGGTGCACACGGCGCATACCGCCGCCGAATCGTCGATCGACCGTGATTGAATTCTCTTTCCCGTGGTGACACCGTGTGGAGTGTGTTCGCGCGGGGTGTCGCGCATGAGGCCGGCACGATATCGGTGGGAACGCGGGCGGTCGATTTCGACAGGCGAACATGCCAGCCTCTGAGGCGTGTGGAGGGTATAGTCGGATGTGGGATTGGACGTCAAAAAAGGTGCTGGTAACAGGGGGATGTTCGTTTATCGGTTCTCATCTCGTGGACGCGCTCGTGGGTCGTGGCGCGTCGGTTCGGGTGGTAGACGACCTTTCCAGCGGCGTGATCGAGAACATTCAGCATCATCTCTACCGCTGAAGCGGTGGAGTTCATCGAGGCCGACCTGCTCGACAGCGGGATTGCAGACCATGCAGTTGCCGATCAACCGGTTGTATTTCATCTGGCCGCGATTCACGGGGGACGCGGCTTTATCGATCTACACCAAGCTGCCTGTTCGTCGAATCTGGCGCTTGATGGTCTTGTGATCAGGGCCGCGCAGAAGGCTCGCGTCGAGCAGTTCACGTTCGCCTCGTCCGGCTGCGTCTATCCGACGCAGATGCAGCAGCATCCGCAAGAAGCGGTCTACCTCACCGAGGATATGGTCCGGCCGCCCTATCAGGCAGACGATATGTATGGCTGGGCCAAGTTGATGGGCGAGCTGACACTGAAGGCCTATCACAAGGACCACCACATGGCGTGCGCCTCGGTCCGCTACTTCACCGCTTACGGCGAGCGGTGCCCCATCAATCACGCGGTTGTCGCCATGATCGCTCGCGCGTTCATCGGGCAGGACCCGTTCACCGTGTGGGGCACCGGCGAGCAGATCAGAAACTGGACGTATATCACCGACCTTGTCGAGGGAACCATCCGCGCTGCGGAACGGATCTCCGACGGAACGGCCGTGAATCTGGGGACCGAAGAGCGCACATCGGTGATGCAAGCGGCTCGGGAGATTCTCGCCCGCTGCAATGTGTCTTCGCGGATTCAGCCGGATCCTACGAAGCCGACCGGTCCCTACAACCGAGTTTCTAGCAACGCTCTCGCCCGCCAGTTGCTGGATTGGGAGCCGAAAGTGCCGTTTACCGAGGGACTCGATCGGACGATTGCGTGGTTCTATGCATCCCATCGCCGGGAGGACGTGGCGCGGAACTTCGAGTTTCGTCTCACGGAGCGTGGGGAAGAACCGAATGCGGCGATTGTTTAGCTCTCGGTCTGCCTCGTGTGTGGCCGCCGAGAATGCCGTGGTGACTCACCACGCCATGCGGTGCCAACGACGAGTCCTGTCGTGAAAGATCTGACATTCGTTCTGTGTTCGAGAAACGATGGATACGGCGGGAACTCGCTCTGGCGCCTGCAGACGAGTATCAACTTCCTTGCGCATCATGCGGCGGTTCTTGACATTCTGGACCGTATCGAGGTCTTCGTCTCCGACTGGGGGAGTGTCGAGCCGCTGCGTGACGCCGTGCGGCTGTCGCATGAGGCCTGCCGCATCGCACGATTTGTTGAGGTGCCGGTCGAGGTTGCCCGTGCACACCAGCGAGACAGCGTGTTTGCCGAGGTACTCGCGAATAACACGGCAATTCGGCGTGCGACGGGTCGATTTGTCGCACGTATCGATCAGGACACGCTGGTGGGGCCCCGGTTTCTCGCAGCCTTCCTTGCTCTGGCCGCGAGAGGGACCGTTCACGGGGGCAGTGTCGAGGCCGCCCCGATGTTCGTCGGTCGGCGTTCCATATCCTACTCGTTCGCGCGCACGTCGCCTGCGCTTGAACGCGTGCTGTCGCTGGTGGAGCGATGCGGGTATCTGTTGCCAAGGGAATGACGGCGTCAGCGGCCGTGGTTCGATGCGCCGGTGGGCGCGCTCATCCTTCACCGGCAGCTGTGGGAGGAGTACCGCGGATACGATGAGTCGCTGCTGTACTGGGGGTTTATGGAAACCGACCTGACGTTGCGGATTCAGACTGAACGCCCCGTGATCGATCTCGATCGGGCCATCGGCTGCGATTTCTACCACCTTGCGCATAGCCCACGACTGAAGCGGTTCCCCTCGAGACGAATCAACCCACGGGTTCGACCGTCGATGACGCGGCCGAACGACGAATGGTGGGGCTCCGTGATGAAGCGATTGCACTTCGCAGCGCACGATCGGGCAGCCCCGCGGCCTCCCCCGCAGCTGCTCAGAGGGCGGTCTGCCCTGGGGAGTTCTTGGCACTGGCGGCCGAGATTGCGTGGCAAGCCGGACTGGCGGCGGCACGGATCGCGCGCGGGATGTTGCTGGGCGACAGGATCAGATGAATCCCCGCAGTGAAGGCCCCTGCGACATCAGTGGCGCGTGGATCGCGCACACGCCGGATGCGGTACCGCTCGGCAACGGAGTCCGACACCGCCGCAGTACGACGCGACGTTTGACGCGAAACGCCGCCGAATCCTCGTCGGATTGCGCTCGATGCATCACCGGATGCTCGAGTGAGGTCTAGCGAAAGATGGGCAGGGGCGGGGCCGCTTTCGGTTCCGCCTTTTGCCAATCGCGCCCCAGTAACGCCGCGATCGTGGCGGCCACCTGCGCCTGCTGCACCGGCGTCTGCGCGCGCACACCGCGAGCCGGCGTGTCAGGGCCGATCACTGCCGTCCAGATAAACTCGGCGCCGGCCACGTCCTGACCATGATCCGTCCACGCACGTCCCCAGCCGCGTCCGTGGTCGGTGCTCACGATCAGCGTGGTCTTGTTGCGCGTGCGCGGATCACGCTGCACACGCGCCCACAGTTGCGCGAGATAGCCGTCCATGTTTCGCGCCGAGCGCAGGTACAGGTCGTACCTGCCGGCATGCGCCCACTCGTCGGTCTCGCCGTAGCCCACGAACAACACGCGGGGATCATGGGCGCCGAGGTACTCCAGCAGCGACTGCTGCATCAGCGCGTCGAAGGCCACGTCGGGCCAGAGGCGGATCGTGGTCGCATAAAGATCACGCAGCAACGCGGATCGCGGCGACTCCGAGGGAGCCACGCCGCGGGTCCACCCGTCGTACACCGGTACGCCGCTTCGGTCGGCGTTGATGATGCGACTGAAGGCATTCCACGTCGCGAAGGCCGCGACCCGACCGCGCAAGGCCTCATCGCGATTGAGCCACTCGAATACGGTGGTGTTCGCGTTGGGTGGGTGGTTGTTGCTCTCGATGCGCGCGTCCGCGAAACCGGTGAATGTTTCGCTGTACCCCGGATACGAAAACTTCATCGTGTTGGTGATGCGCGCCTGACTGCCGCTGGCGCTGTCTCCGAAAATCTGACCCTGCGTGGCAACGGTGCCCCAGAGAAACGGCAAGAGCGCTTCCCGTCGGGATTGCCGTGTATCGCGCCAAACGTCGCGTCGCAGTGCGGCGGTATCGGACACGTTGCCGGCCTTGCCCATCAGCGACGCATCGGCGCCGTTGAACACTTCTTGCCAGCGCACACCGTCGGAAATCACGAGCATCACGTACTGCGTTTTGGGTGCGGCCGGCGGTGTTTGCGTGGACTGCGCCGACAGCGCGGTGGTGCCGAGCGGGAGCGCCATCGCGAATGCGATACCACGTCCGCGCCTCATCGGCGCGGTCTCCGCACCGTCGCTGCCTTCTCCACCAATCGGCGCAGTTCCTTGATCGGCTCCGGATCGTCGTCGACCTGCAGACGCAGCACGACGTCGTTGTGCAGCCAGACGCCGCCGTCCTTCTTCACGATCAACATCGCCGCCGACTGCATGCCGCGTTTGTCACCGCCGGCCATCTGTCCGGCTTCGAGCGCCGCCAACAGCCGCATGGAGAGATGACCCGCTGTGCTCTCGAACGCGCTCACCATCGCATTCACCACCTCGGCGCTGGCGAGGATGTTCCCCTGCGCGGTGCAGAACTTCCCCTGCTTGTCGCCGGCCCACTCGGTAGCCTTGGGGCCGGTGTAGGCGGCTACGCGGCCTTGCGCGTCGATCACGGCGAACTGACGGCCATCCTTGGTCCAGTCGACTGGGCGCGGATCGGGATCGGCCTGCCACACGCGCTTCACCACGTCGGCCGGCTCCGCGCCCCCTCGCAGCAACGCGATCGCCTGCGGACCGTAGCTCACGTCCACGATGGCCTGCGTGGCGACGGCACCGACACCGGCCTCGGCCCACAGCACGCCATTCCCCACCGAAAACACGCGCGACTGCACTGCGCCGCCGACTTCACCGGTGGCCGGGTCGTACCCGAGAATGGAGAACGTCGCGACTGGTGGCCAGGGCAGCGGTGGTGTGGTGGAGAATCCCGACGATTGCGCTCGGGCAGGGATCGCGGCAACGAGGATGCCGAGCGTGAGCGCGATGCTTCGGACGGCGGACGGCAGAGAGCGCATGGTGGTGACTGGCGGAGGGAACGGTGCGACCTGCACCTGAAAGCGGCGCAGGACCCGATGTCCCAATCTGCATCGCGCGAGCGCTCGCGCCATGCGCTGCGTAGTCTCCAAGCAGCAGGTGGTTCACCTTCTCGGGGAGACAGCACATGGCCGGCAGGATTCAGCGATGGCGCGCGGCGTTCGTTCACACTCTGACCGCCACTGCAATGGTCGCCGTTGCCATGCCGGCGTCGGGGCAGGGTGCAGCGGGAGTCAGCGCCACCGCACAGCAGATCGACGAAGCGTATACCGCGAAGATCAAGGAGTTCCTGCAGGATCCTCGGATTACGACCGAGTTGGTGGATCATCTGCCGGCGTCGAGCACGGTACCGACGCCGCTCACATTTCACGGTCGCATCGTGGGAACGCCTGGCGAACTCACGTACGCGAAGGACATCCATCGCTACTTCGCAGCACTCAGCAAGGCCTCGCCGCGCGCCAAATACTGGACGATCGGAAAAACGGAAGAAGGGCGCGACATGGTCGTGCTGGCGATCGCCGATTCGGCGACCATTGCGAATCTCGAAGCGTTCAAGGGCGATATTGCCGCGCTCAGCGATCCGCGCAAGACGAGCGAGGCGGAGGCGAAGCGGCTGATCGGGACCACGAAGCCGATGTACTGGCTCACCAGCGGCATTCACTCGCCGGAAAACGGCGGTCCCGAGATGCTGCAGGAGCTGGCGTATCGACTCATCGTTGAAGACACGCCGTTCATCCGGCAGATCCGCAACAACATCATCACCTTCATCACGCCGGTCATCGAAGTGGACGGCCGTGAGAAGCAGGTCGACACGTACTACTACAACAAGACGTTGCCGCCCGGTGCGGCGCGTCTGCCGCTGATGTACTGGGGCAAGTATGTCGCGCACGACAATAATCGGGACGGCATGGGCCAGTTCCTGTCGCTCACGAAGAACGTCAACGACTTCTTCCTGCAATGGAAGCCGCAGGTGATGCACGATCTGCACGAGTCGGTCACGTACCTGTACTCGAGCACCGGCACGGGCCCGTACAACGATGCCATCGATCCGATCACGGTGACCGAGTGGTGGATGATGGCGCAGGTGGACGTCCAGGAAATGACGAAGCGTGGCGTGCCGGGTGTGTGGACGTACGGGTTCTACGACGGGTGGACGCCGAACTACATGTTCTTCGCGGCGCATACGAAGAACGCGATCGGCCGCTTCTACGAAGTGCAGAGCTACGGGCCGGACAATTACGAAGTGCGTCCGCCGGCCACGACCACGAGTCGTGAGTGGTTCCGCCCGAATCCGCCACTGCCGTACATCAAGTGGGGCCCGCGCAACAACACGAACATCCAGCAATCGGCGGTGCTCTTCTCGCTCAAGCATTTCGCTGACAACAGGTCGCTCTATCTCGAGAACTACTGGATCAAGAACAAGCGGGCGGTGGAGAAGGGCCGGACGGGCGCCGGTCCGTTCGCGTGGGTGATTCCGGCCACGCAGCGCCGGAAGGCCGACGCCGCCGACGCCGTGAACGAACTGCGCAAGCAGGGACTCGAAATACACACGGCGAACGGCGCGTTCACAGTGGGCTCGCTCGAGGTGAAGCCCGGCGACTACCTCGTGCGCGGAGACCAGCCGTATCGCACGTTGGCCGACATGTACTTCTCGATCCAGAACTACTCGCCGTCCAACCCGAGCCCGTACGACGATACCGGGTGGACGTTCCAGTACATGCGCAACGTGGCGGTGCTGCCCGTGAGCGAGAAGAGCATTCTTGAGCAGGGGATGACGGCGGTGACGGCCAAGGTGCACGCGGCCGGCGGCATTGCCGGCACGGGCCCGGTGCTGATCGTCGATCACACCACCGACAACAGCCTGATGAAGTTCCGTACCACGCACGCGGCGGTGCGCATGCAGGCCGCGGAAGCCGACTTCGAAGCGGCCGGCCGCACGTTCCGCGCGGGTGCGTTCATCGTGCCGGCGGCGGATCGCGCCAAGCTCGAGCCCACGCTCGAGGAGCTCGGGCTCAGCGGCTACGCGGTGGCGGCCGCACCGGTCGTGAAGATGCACGACCTGGATCTGCCGCGCATCGGCTACATCCATGCGTGGCAGCGTACGCAGGACGAAGGGTGGGTGCGGGCGGCGCTCGATACGTACGGCGTGCCGTACACGTATTTCGCCGACATCAAGCTCAGGGAAGGCAATCTGCGCGCGAAGTACGACGTGATCATGTATCCCAGCGTGGGTGGCAGTGCGCAGGCGCACGTGGCGGGCATCATCAAGTCGGGCGACACGCCGTTGCCGTACAAGAAGTCCGCGGCCACGCCGAATCTTGGCGTCAACGACAGCGCCGACGACATCCGCGGCGGCATGGGCATCGAGGGACTCACCGAGTTGTACAAGTTCGTGCAGGCCGGTGGCACGCTGATCGTGGAAGGGTCGACGACTACAATCTTCCCCGCGTACAACCTCACCAGCGGCATCACCGTGGAGTCGCCGGTCGGCCTCTTCGCCCGCGGCACCATTCTCCGCGGCGTGGTCACGGATCGCACGAGCCCCTTGGCGTACGGCTTCGATGCGCAGCTGCCGGTGTACTTCAATCAAGATCCTGTGTTGTCCGTGGCGGGGTCGGCCGGACTCTTCGCCGGCGGTGGCGGCGGACGTGGATCGGCGCTCAGCCAGAACATCACGCCCAACGCCGTGCCACTCCGCATTTCGCCGTGGACGTTCGGTGCGACTGACTCGACCGGAACGCCGATGCCCGCCGCGAGCCGTGGTGCCCCCGCTGGGGCCGCCGGCGGCGCTGGTGCAGGTCCAGGTGGCCGTGCAGGGGCCGCAGGCGCTGGAGCAGGCGCTGGAGCAGGCGCTGGAGCAGGCGCTCGCGCGGGGGCAGCCGGCGGTTCCGTGTTCGGCGGGGCCACGGGCATCGACGGCTCGCGTCCGCGCGTGATCATGCAGTTCCCGGCGAACGCCGCCGACATGCTCCTCTCGGGCACGCTCGCGAACGGCGAAGGCCTCGCCAACCGCGCGCAACTGGTCGACGCGCCCGTCGGTAAGGGACACGTGGTGATGTTTGCCATCCGTCCGTTCTGGAGATGGCAGACTCAAGGCACGTTCTTCCTTGGGTTCAACGCGATCCTGAACTGGAATGACTTGGACGCAGGCAAGTAGCGGCGTGTATTGCGGGAGCTGAACGGCGAACTTCCAGGGGGCAGGCGTGAGGGTTTCAGGAGGCAGGAAGCAGGGGAGTGACGCGTGGTGCGTCTTCCTGCACCCTCTTACCTGAAACCCTCCCGCCTGTCCCCTAGGGAGTTGCCGTTCGTGCGCTCAAGCGCACGCACCGTTGCCCCGCGGCACAAGACATGCCTTCTCCTGGTGTGCAGTCCCATCTCTAGGAGAAACCTTATGAAATTGACACACGTTGTCTGTGGCCTCATCGCCATCGCTACGCCCTTCACCCTGCAGGCGCAGGCAAGCTCGACCTCGCCCGCGCCAGCCGTTGGCTTCGGTATCCTCGGTGGTGCCACGTTCCCCGTCGGTGACTACAACGATGTGGCACCCGCTGGCTTCCACGTCGGTGGGTTCGCCGACTTCGGCCGCCGCGTCGGTCCATTCGGCATCCGTGCCGACGTGATGTATCACGGATTCGGTGACCGCAATCTCGTCACCACCGGTAGCAGCACGACGCAGGTGACCATCTCCAACAAGTACAGCATGGTGACCGGCACGCTCAACGCGATGCTCGGTATTCCGCTCGAGAATTCCCCCGTGCGTCCGTATCTGACTGGCGGCGTGGGCGGCTACTACGTACGCAACAGCCCCAAGTGCGCCGGCAGCGGCTGCGGGTCGCTGCTGAGCGTCAGTGAAGAGAACACGACCAAGTTCGGCCTCAATGGCGGCGCCGGTATCGAGTTCGGCATGGGTGGTATGGCCGCCTTCGTCGAGTCGCGCTTCCATCACGTGTTCGACGGGACGCCGAAGCTCAATTGCATCGGTGCCGTCGGCTGCAACCGCGCGTCGCTGCAGATCGTACCGGTGAGCTTGGGGATTCGGTTCGGGTTCTAGTCTG
>JBBQXC010000155.1:0-11333 GCA_038210005.1 Gemmatimonadales bacterium | reverse complement strand
CCGTCATGTCCGTGGCGCTCGTTCCCGTCGGAGTAACCCAGTTCTCGCACCTGTACAACGGCAAGTCGATGGACGCCGTTAACGCGCGGCGCTTGCTCGACACGGTGCATCGGTGGGCCGAGCGTGGCCTCGCCGAGCGTGGAGATCGTTGGGTATTCGGCTCCGACGAGTTGTATCTGCTCTCGGACGAACCGCTTCCCAACATGGAGCATTACGGCGACTTCTCGCAGATCGAGAACGGCGTCGGTGCCGTCACCTCATTGCGCGCCCGCGTACGCGACGGCCTGTCGCAGTTACCGCGTCTCGATGGTAAAAAGATCGGAATCGTGACGGGTGTCTCCATGACGCCGCTGATGCCCGAGTTGCTCGACCTGCTGCGTGAAGCCACCGGCGCCGAGTTCTCGCTCATCACGATGGAGAACTCGTTGTTCGGTCCGACCACCACCACCGCCGGATTACTGGTGGGCGCCGACATTCGTAAGGCGCTTGCTGATCGGCATGATCTCGATCTCGCGCTCATTCCCGCCGAGTGCATCAACGACGATGGACTCTTCCTCGACGAAGAGTCGTTCGTGGCGGTGCGAGAATCGCTGCCGATGCCCGTGTATCCTTCGTACGATTTCATAGACGCGCTGGTCCCGGAAGGTGACGCGGCGTTCCAACCCGCCGCATGAGTCTTCCCGTCATAGCCATCGTCGGACGTCCCAATGTTGGGAAGTCCCATCTGTTCAATCGTATCGTCGGCGACGCCTCGGCGATCGTCAGCGAGGAAGCGGGCACCACCCGCGACCGTCATTTCGGCCAGGCCGACTGGGCCGGACATCACTTCTGGTTGGTCGATACCGGCGGACTCGTCGAAGATTCGAACGAGCCCATGGACGTCGCCATCCGCAACCAGGTCATGCAGGCGATCGAGGAAGCGGATCTGCTCATGCTCGTGGTGGATGCCAAGGTCGGCGTGCACCCGAGTGACGCGCGCCTCGTCGACATCCTGCGTCATGCGAAGAAGCCGTGGGTGCTCGTCGCCAATAAGGTCGACGATCCGAACAGCGCCGACTTCTACGATTTCTACCGTCTTGGTGTGACCGACGTGTACCCGGTGTCCGCCGCCAACGGCAAGGGCTCTGGTGACCTGCTCGACGCCGTCGTCGCGGCCATTCCGGAAACGGATGAAGTCCCGTCGGAAGCGGTGCGCATTGCCGTGATCGGCCGTCCAAACGTGGGCAAGTCGTCCTTCGTGAACAAGCTGCTCGGCGAGGAGCGTCTGGTGGTGAACGACGAATCGGGTACCACGCGCGATTCGATCGACGCCCCGATGCGCTATCACGACCAAGAGATCATCTTCGTCGACACCGCCGGATTGCGGCGTCAGTCGAAAATCGATGACGGTATCGAGTTCTACTCGGCGCTGCGCACCCGTCGTGCCATCGATTCGTCGGATGTGTGCATTCTGATGATCGACGCGACCGAAGGGTTGCAGAACCAGGATCTCAAGATCGCGACGCTGGCGTGGGAAGCCGGTCGCGGACTGATCATGGTGATCAACAAGTGGGACCTGTACGCCGACAAGACCGACAAGAGCTCGGCCAAGTTCAAGAAGGACGCCGTGGAGAAGGTGCCGTACCTTGGCTTCGTGCCGTTCCTGTTCACGTCGGCGCTGACCGGTCAGCGCGTGAACAAGGTGCTCGACATGGCGCTCGAAGTGCAGGCACAGCGCACGCGCCGCATTTCCACCTCGCAGGTGAACGACGCGCTACAGGAGATCATTGCCCGACTGCAGCCGCCGCAGGCGGCGGGTCGCGAAGTGAAGCTGAACTACGCCACGCAGGTGGAGACTTCTCCGCCCACGTTTGCGTTCTTCGGCAATCACCCAGAGCTGATCCCCGAGAACTACATCCGCTTCATTCACAACCAGTTGCGTGAGAAGTGGGGATTCACCGGGTCGCCCATGCGCATCATCATGCGGAGCAAGCGCGAGTCGTGAGTCCCATGATCGCCGAGGCCGCGGCGCTACTTGCCGCGTACGTAATTGGCTCGTTTCCCACGGCGTATCTCGTGGGGAAGGCCAACGGTGTCGATCTGCGCACGGTGGGATCTGGCAACCTCGGTGCGACAAATGTGTTTCGGACGCTGGGGTGGAAGTGGGGGCTCCTCGTGTATGTCGTGGACGGCCTCAAGGGGGCACTCCCGGTGCTGCTGCTTCCCGGCGCCATCGGCATGGCAACGGGGTGGCCGTGGGGCGTGGTCTTCGGCCTCGTCGCCATTCTCGGTCATGTGCGCCCGGTGTTCCTCATGGGTAAGGGCGGAGGCAAGGGCGTCGCCACGGCAAGCGGCGTGTTCATTGCCCTCGCTCCCATTCCGGCAGTCTGTGCGATCATCGGGTTCGTGATCGTGGTGGCGATGACTCGCTACGTGTCGCTCGGATCGCTGGTCGGCGCCGTGATATTACCTACGGCATTGTTGCTGCAGCAGCGCGCGATCACGCCGCTCGTGATCGTGAGTGCAGCGGTTGGAGCGTTCGTGTTCTGGACGCACCGCGAGAACATCGGCCGCCTCCGCCGCGGAGAAGAGCGTCGCGTGGGACGGAGCTCGCCGTCGCCTTCCGCTGGAGGACGCGCGTGATGGACAGTTCGCTCACCTGCGCCGTGATTGGTGGTGGTGCTTGGGGAACAGCGATCGCCGATCGTCTGGTACGCAACGGCCATCGCGTGACGCTCTGGGCGCGTGAAGACGACGTGGTTCACGCGGTCAACAGCCGTCACGAGAACCCACGGTTCCTGCCGGACACCGCACTGGCACCGGGGCTCACCGCCAGCAGCGACATGAGCGTGGCGCTACGGGGCGCGGGGCTCGTGGTATACGCTGCGCCGTCGCACGTGCTGCGGGCGGTCGTCGCGTCCTGCGCCGGTGCAATCGCGCCGGGCGCGGTGTTGTCGGTGGCCACCAAGGGCATCGAGCGCGAGACACTGGCACTGATGACCGATGTCGTCGCACAGGAAGCGCTCGGGCACGAGGTCGTTGCTGTGAGTGGGCCGAGCTTCGCCGCCGAAGTCGCCCAGGGGCAGCCCACCGCCGTGGTTGCCGCGTGCGCCTCTCATGACGCGGCGAAGCTGGTGCAGAGCGCCATGAGTGCGGCCGCGTTCCGCGTGTACACCAGCGATGACGTCGTGGGGGTGGAACTCGGTGGCGCGCTCAAGAACGTGATGGCGGTGGCCACGGGTATCCTGGACGGTCTCGGACTCGGGTACAATCCGCGAGCGGCGCTCATGACCCGCGGTTTGGCGGAGATGACTCGCCTTGGCGTCTCGCTCGGCGCACGCGCCGAGACCTTTGCCGGGCTCGCGGGCCTCGGTGACCTTGTGCTGACCTGCACCGGCGCGCTCTCGCGCAACCGCGCGCTGGGCGTCGCGATCGGGCAGGGGCAGACGCTCGACGAGGCGCTGGCCGGCAAGGATAGCGTCGCCGAGGGCGTGCTCAATGCCCAGAGCGCGAAGGCGCTGGCCGATCGTGCCGATGTCGAGATGCCGATCATCGACGCGACGTATCGTATACTGTTCGAAGGGCAGGCTCCTCGGGTAGCGGTCACGGAGTTGATGGCCCGCGAGTTGCGCGCGGAGCGCGACTGAGTGGGAGCGCCCCGTGGTGAACCGATCCAGGAGTTCTATTCCATTGGTGAGGTCTGTTCACTCACCGATCTGAAACCGCACGTGTTGCGCTATTGGGAGAGCCAGTTCAAGCTGCTCAATCCCGCCAAGAATCGCAGCGGTAACCGCGTGTACGCGCGTCGCGAAGTCGAGCTGATTCTGCTCGTGAAGCACTTGCTGTATACCGAGAAGTACACGATCGACGGCGCACGGCAGAAGCTCGATGAGCACCGCAAGGGCGGCGTGCTGCGACCGGCGGCCCGAGCGGCGCTCGAAGTGGAGGCGCTCGAGAGTATCGAGCGAGATCTGGCGGAGTTGCTGGCAATTCTCGACGACCGTCCGGCACCGCGTCCCCGATAGCGCAACCCGCGGCCTGTGGTGCGTGGTCACGCTGTTCGCTGTTCGCCTTTCGACATTCAACCGATCCGATGCGCATTCTTCTCAGTAACGACGACGGCATTCTCGCCAAGGGATTGGGCGTGCTCGAGCAGGCTTGCCTCCCGCTCGGCGAGCTCAGTGTCGTGGCACCCGACCGTGAACAGAGCGCGACCAGTCATTCGCTCACGCTGCATCATCCACTGCGGCCCGTACGTCTCGGCGAGCGTCGCTGGCAGGTGGACGGCACGCCGACTGATTGCGTCATGCTCGCGTGCGAGGCGCTCCTCGACGCGCGCCCCGATTACGTGATCAGCGGTATCAATCACGGCCCGAACATGGGCGAAGATGTGTTGTACAGCGGCACCGTGGCGGCGGCCATGGAAGGACTCGCCCTTGGCATTCCTTCCATCGCGGTCTCGTTCGCGGGCAGCTTACTGCGCGCCGATGCGCTGCTGGAGACGCAGGTGGAAGTACTGCGCGATCTCCTGAAGCACTTGATGTCGCTCACATCGTTTCCGCCTGAAACGCTGCTGAACGTCAATTTGCCAAACGTGGCTGGCGATCAGATCAAGGGCGTGCGCCTCACGCGCCTCGGTCGTCGCGTGTTCAGTGATTCGATCACCAAGATGAAGGATCCTTGGGGCCGCGAGATCCTGTGGATCGGCGGTGGCAGTGTGGAGTGGAGTGGTCCGGACGACTCGGATTTCCGCGCCGTGCACGACGGCTATATCTCGGTGACCCCGTTGCATCTCGACCTCACGCACCGCGATGTGCTCGATACGGCGACGGATTGGTGGCGTCCTCAGTAGAGCCGGAGTTCCGCGGCGCGCGTCGACGACTCGTCGAGGCGCTCCAGGACAAGGGGATTCGCGATCTCGCCGTGCTGCGGGCGATCGATCAGGTGCCCCGGCATCTGTTCGTACCGCCCACGGTGCGCCACCGCGCGTATGAAGACTCGGCTCTGCCGATCGGCAGCGGGCAGACGATCTCGCAGCCCTACGTACACGCTCGCGCGCTCGAGCAGCTGATGCTCACTGGCAAGGAGAAGGTGCTCGAGATCGGCACGGGCTCCGGTTATCAGACGGCGCTCTTGTCGGAACTCGCGGCGCAGGTGTTTTCGATCGAGCGTTTTCCGGCCCTGCTCGACAAGACGCGCCCGATCCTACAGCAGGCCAACGTACGTAACGTCTCCATCCTGCTCGGTGACGGCACACTCGGCTGGCGTGAGTATGGTCCATACGATGGCATCGTGGTCAGCGCCGGTGCGCCGCACGTGCCGCCGGCGTTGGAGGAGCAGTTGGCCGAAGGTGGACGGATGCTGATTCCGATCGGTGATAGGGACGAGCAGATGCTGACACTGTTCGTGAAACGAAACGGAATCCTCGAAGGTCGTGACATCGTTCCGGTCCGCTTCGTCCCCTTGATTGGGGCCGGTGGTTGGCCGGCCTGACGGACCCGGCAGTTGCGCACGTTTGCGTGCGACTGCTCCTCAGCGCATCTTCGGCACTCACGGCCTGACCACGCTATGTCCACACCTACCTCTGCTCCATCTCACGGCGCCGACGAGCGCTCACCGGCTGCTCCGTACGCGTTTCCGCAGACAGGGATCGCGTCGGTAGACCGTGGATTGCATGCGAGTCCGGCGAAGGTCGGCCCGTACGTGCCGGCGCCGTGGCGTGGAAGGCCCTCCGTTGAGCGCCCGGTGACGCCGCTCTTCGTGGCGCCGATCGCCTCGGCCGAGGTGCCGGTGGCGGAGATGCCGGTGGCGGAGATACCGGTGGCGGAGATGCCGGTGGCGGAGATGCCGCCGTCGTATCCGACGCCTGCGTACTTCACGCCGCTCGGAACGCCGGCGCAGGATGCCTTGGTGACGCCGACGTTCGAAATCCCGGCCATCATCGATGCCACCGGGGGACTGTCCGCCGTGTCGTTCGTCGAACCGGCAGAGTCGCCGGAGGCACCGTCTCTTCCGTGGATCGAAGCCTTCCTGTCGTCGACGCCGGCGATGCCGATGAAAGCGGTGGACGAGCGGCCCGCGGCGAACACGCCCGCGTCGTACACACCGCCCGCCTCAGAGGCCATCGTAGACGACGCCGTGAGCACGGCATGGCCGATGACCGAGGCCGCCCCGGAGGCGCCGACGCCCTCGGATGCGTGGGCGCTTGACGAGGCGGCTGAGCAGATGCGGGCGCTGGCGGACGAACTGCGCGACCACGAAGACCTTGCCAGTGACGCGGGTGAGCCGGCACGGTTGTTCGACGCCTCTCCGACGCCGGAGCCGCTTCCGGCGTGGACCGACGACGACATGATCGACATCATGCCGGTGCAAAACGCGCGCACGGCCGCGTCGACTCGAGTGCCCACCCCGGGCGCAAGCAGCGCGATCGAACCGTGGGCCGACCGGGCCCGTCGTGCAGGGGATGACGACGCGGAGGCTGCGGCCAGGGCATTGGAGCTGCTCGCGCGCCGCGTGCGTGACGGAGAAATCTCGCTGGCGGGCTACGAGCCGCGCCTCGGCGATGCCGCCGCGTTGGCGGCGGCGCTGGCCGCACTCCTGGGCGTCCGTCGCTGATGGCGCTGGCGGTTCGCCGCTACCGTGTCGAAGGGGAAGTGCAGGGGGTCGGCTTCCGGTGGTATGTGCGCGAGCTGGCACGTACGCTCGAGCTCGCTGGCTGGGTCCGAAACGAGCGAGATGGCGCGGTGGTGCTCGTAGCCGCCGGTGAGGCGGCCTCATTGGACGCGTTGGAGCACGAGCTGCACATAGGCCCGCGTCACGCAACCGTGACGACCGTGGTCCGACGGGAACTCACGGGTTTCGACGCCGTGGATTTGCCGACGCTGTTCATGATCGAGCGCTGAGCGGAGGCGTGCGATAACTTGGCGCGCATGACTGCCACCCTCATCGAGCGCTTGTCGGCCACCCTCCGCGATGTCCCGGACTTTCCATCACCGGGTATTCTCTTCAAGGACATCACCCCCGTGCTCGCCGATCCGGCGCTGATGCGCGAGTTGATCACCGCGATGGCGGCGCCGTATCGGGGCGCTGACGTCACGCATGTGGTTGGCGTGGAAAGTCGGGGCTTCCTGTTCGGCATGCCGATGGCGCTGCAGCTCGATGTGCCATTCGCGCCGGCGCGCAAACCCGGCAAACTGCCGTGGCAAACCCATCGTGAGTCGTATGAGCTGGAGTACCGAAGCGACGTGCTGGAGATGCACACCGACGCGGTCGGGGCAGGGGCTCGGGTGCTGGTGGTCGACGATGTGCTCGCGACCGGCGGTACGGCAGCCGCCAGCTGTCGACTGATCGATCGACTGGGGGGACGTGTCGTCGGCGTTTCCGTGCTGGTAGAACTGGGGTTTCTGATGGGACGCGCGCGGTTGGCGGGACGAGATGTGCACGCGGTCGTGACGTTCTAGGCACAGCTGCGCGAGCCGCCTCGAACGCCGGTACGGTGGATCAGCGATCTCTGGTCCAGATCGCGATCATTCCACACCAGTCGTCAGTTCGCAATCCGCCGCCGAGTTCAGGCGGCGTCCGCGCGGGGCCGCTGAAGACCTCGACGCCATGCACATCGCGGGGCACGATCTGATCGATGTTGAACTGCGCCGGCATGAGGATTCCGTCCACGGAGACGCGCATCACGCACGGCACCATCGTGAAGCCAGGCCCCCGTGTATTGCGCGTCGGTTTTTCACCGCGAGTTGAAATGGCGACCGTGGCACCGGACGAGTCTGCAATACGAACGCCCGCAATGCCGCGCAACATTCGCGAGAGCACGATGGGACCCAACTTGTCGATCTGCTCTCGCGTGACAACGCCATTCGCCGAGCCCGCCGACGTTCGTCGCTCGAAGTCGTCGAGTCGCCTGGAAACTTCCTTTCCGCCGACTATCCGAAGTCCGACGAGTGTCATGGCCGCAGACTTCGTGACCACCGTGTACTCGTTCCATCCGGTTCCGATTCGAATATCCTCGGACACGGGACTCAGCCCCAAACGACGCACGGTCATCGACCACATCCCGCGTTCGATGCCGTAAAACGACGCTCGACCCGTGGAGTCTGAGCGGACGGAACGCTCCACCCGCTTCTGTGCCCGAAGTATGACTTCAGCACTCCGTACCGGTTGATTACTTTCGTCCAGGATGTGAATTCGGAGTTCGGTCACTTGCGCGTCGGCCTGTGCGTGAAGATCGCTGCTGACTGCGCAGACGACCGCGACGGCGAAGGCGAGGGCGATGCACGTGATCGATAAAGTGTAGAATCGAGCAAGGATTCCACATCCACCCAATGGGTTCACATATTGCGCGTGAGATCGCATTTCAACCTCCGCGATTGATTGTTCTGGCTTGAGTCGTCAGGGACAGTAGCGAGTCCATCTCGTGGTATTTCACTTTAGCGTTCAGAATTGCGTTTTTCCCACGCAGCCGCAGTAGCGGAGCCGAGTATTTGATTTCCACTCTATATGAGGGTAGACGCGAACGTGTCGAACGAACAACAGCACTTGCGGCACGGATGCCTGCGGGTTCAAATCGGCCCAGACATATTCCCGCGCGGCAGGACCGAGCCCAGCTTGGCCCGCCGTAATCTCATCGAACCCTCCGATTTTTCCGAGCCATTGCAGCGACTTGTCAGGAGCATGATCGATTGATGCACCAACGGTGATTAAATTCATGCCGTTCGCCTCCGCTGATCTGCTCAACGCGGTTCTCAGCTCGCGGAACGCAAGCACAACTTGCTCGCGTTGAGTCTGCAACAAACGCTCCGATGCGAGAAGAACAAGTACGACCTGCGAAGCACGGTCCGTACCTCTCGTGATTGCATTTATTCCCACGGGAGTTGCCCGTCCGTCGCCAACACTCCGGGTCGCACTCAACGTTTTTATCGCATAGGTAGCCGCTTAGGCGCCTACGCACGCGCTTATCGCAATAGGAAGTACGGTGATCCCGTTTTGCGTCATATTAAAGACACGGGTCGCAGGCGGGCTTTCATGTCAAACTCGATACAAAACTCTGTGGGTAGTTAGCGGCACTGCCCTGGGATGTACGGACAGCAAATTTCCGAGTGCTGAAAGACACACTCGCTTGTACTGTCGCAGCGCGGAGGTACGATCAAAAAGTGTGGAAATGAACGGCAGGCGGTGGCACCTTCTCGGGTAACGCAGTCACCCCCGGGAGAATCCCGGCATCGAAAAGGAGCCACCGCCCATGTCCAAGATCGACATTCCCACCGCCCCGTCAAGTCCGCCGTGGCCGTCCCTCGAAGCGTCTATTCGTGATCAGGTCCAAGCCTGCTTGCAGCGCGTGCTGGAGGAAGAAGTGGAGGAGCTGCTAGGGCGCACCAAGCAAGCCCGCCGCGCCGCCGACACGACGGGCTATCGCAACGGATACGCGAAGCCACGACAGCTCGCGCTCATGAACGGCATCGTGACGGTCCGACGGCCGCGCGTGCGGAATCTGGACGAGCGCTTCGTCAGTCGCGTTGCCGCTCTTTCAGCGCCGGACGCCGGAGGTCGCGCGCTTGCTGCCCGAGCTCTATCTGCATGGCCTGGCGAGCGGCGATTTCACGTTGGCGCTGCGGGGTCTGCTCGGCGACGGGGCGCCGCTCAGTGCGAGCAGTGTCCAGCGCCTCACCGAGGACTGGCAGCGAGATTTCACGTGCTGGCAGCAGCGTGATCTGTCGGCCCTCGAGCCCGTCCACGTCTGGGCCGACGGCATCTACGTGAAGGCCGGCTTGGAGTCGTCGAAAGCCGCGCTGCTCGTCTTGATCGCCGGCCTCGCCGACGGCACGAAGGTCGTGCAGGCGGTCGAGAGTGGGCATCGCGCGTCCACCGAGAGCTGGGCGCACGTGCTGCGCGATCTTACGGCGCGCGGCCTCCGCGCGCCCGCGTGCGTGATCGCCGACGGCGCACTCGGCCTCTGTAGTGCGGTCGCGCACGTGTGGCCGATGGCCGCTGAACAGCGCTACTGGAATCACCAGCTGCGGAACGTGGTCGATGCGGTCTCGCTCAAGCATTAGCCCGAGGTACAGGTCGCCGTGCAGCCCATCGCGGCCGCCGAATCCGTCGCCGAGGCCGAGCACGAACGCCAGGCCTTTCATCGCGCGTATCGGGCCGCTTTCCCAAGGCGAGTGAGCGCTTGGATCGCGACTGGGCGCGCATACTCACCTACTACCAGTTCCCCAAAGACCACTGGCGTCATCTGCGCACGACGAACGTGGTCGAGTCGCCCTTCGGGGCGGTCCGCCTGCGCACGAGTGCGGCGAAGCGCTTTCAGAAAGTCGAACGCGCGACGGCGATCATCTGGCGCTTACTCCTCGTCGCGGAGCAGCGCTTTCGCCAGCTGAATGCGCCCGAGTTATGCCGTGCCGTATTTCGCGGTGTCCGTTACGTCGACGGCGTCGTAGTCCCTGTTGTCCCCACCATTTGGAAGGCCGCCGCCTGACGTGCGTTTACACACTTCTTGACGAGACCTCATATCGATTAGACTTTTCCTCAGTCCGTGTTCAGTGTTGTCCTCGTAGCTCAGTTGGATAGAGCGGAAGTTTCCTAAACTTCAGGCCGCAGGTTCGATCCCTGCCGGGGACATTGTGGTGCCAGTTACGAGCGCCCCCATACTTTCCGGGGAAGTTCGTCACTATGTTTGAATGCTAGTCCCGTCCTCCTCTTTGCCCTCATCGCTGGTCTTCCGCATGGCCCAGTCGTCCCGTTCCTCGTCGTCCTCCACGAGCCTCTCCGACGATCCGATGGAGAAGCTCGGCGATTGGTTCCAATCGAACAGCCGTCCGATCGGCATCGCAGTGGGTGGCGTCGCCGTCGCCGCGCTGGCGATCTTCGGCTATCGTAGCTATTCATCGGGCCAAAACGCCAAGGCGTCCACGGCGCTGTACGCCGCGCAGGCCCCGATGGCTCAGGGCAAGTTCGAGGAAGCCACGAAGACGCTCGAGAAGGTGGCCAAGAGCTACTCCGGGACGGCTTCCGGCCAGCAGGCGGCGCTGCTTTTGGCTCAAGCGCTCTTCGAACAGAAGAAGTACGCCGAAGGCATCGCCGCGCTCGAGAAGTCGGTGGGTAGCGCCAGCGCCGATTTCAAGGCGTCGATGGAGTCGATGATGGCGGTTGGTTACGAACTTCAGGGGAAGCTGGCCGACGCGGCCACGCACTACGCCAAGGCGTCGGCTGCCGCGAAGTTCGAGAACGACAAGAACAGCTACAAGGCCTCAGAAGCGCGTAGCATGATGGCCGCGGGCAAGAACGCGGAAGCGAAGAAGATCTGGGAAGAGCTAGCCAAGTCCGACAGTCCAGCGGCGCAGGAAGCC
>JBBQXC010000154.1:0-11365 GCA_038210005.1 Gemmatimonadales bacterium | reverse complement strand
ACCGACAAGAATCGCGTCGGCATTCTGGGACATGGCAGCGTGTTGCTGCTCACGTCGCAGGGCAATCGCACGTCGCCGGTGTTGCGTGGCAAGTGGGTCATGGAAGTGCTCATGGGCTCGCCGCCGCCGCCGCCGCCGCCGAATGTGGCCGATCTCGACGCGACGGATGCGCATGTGGATGGGCGTATGCTGACCACGCGTGAGCGCATGGAAATGCACCGCAACAACGCCTCGTGCCGCTCCTGCCACCAGTTCATCGATCCGATCGGACTCGCGCTCGACAACTTCGACGTGATCGGGCAGTGGCGTATCAAAGAGAACAACATGCCGCTCGATACGCGCGGCGATTACTACGACGGCACCAAGATCACCGGACCGCGCGAACTGCAGCAGGTGCTGCTCAAGCGCCCGGTGCCACTGGTGCGCACGTTCGTGCAAAACCTGATGGCCTACGCCGTCGGTCGACGGGTGGAGTACTCCGACGGTCCGGCCATTCGGAAAATCGAAGCGTCGGTGCGTGCCAAGAACTACCGAATGCAAGACGTCGTGCTGGGTGTGGTGAAGAGCGATGCGTTCCGGATGCGCATGGTACCGGTCGCTCAGGCAGCACTCCCCGCGAGCGGGGCATCAGTCGGCAACAGCCGCTGAATTTCCTGACCAAATCCTAGGAGCAAACGCTATGCAGTTCCTGACGGGAAAGGCGATGCCTCGCCGACAGTTCGTGCAGTCACTCAGCGCCACCATCGCGCTGCCGTATCTCAATGCGATGGTCCCACGTGGCCAGAGCATCATGGGCTCTGCCAACGCGGCGCCACGACTGATCGCGATCGAAATGGTGCATGGTGCCGCCGGCTCGAACGACATCGGCTCCAAGCTCAATTTCTGGTCGCCCGCTGCGGCCGGTCGTGACTTCGATTTGTCGCCGTCGGCCTTGTCTTCGCTGGACAAGTATCGTGAGTACATGACGATCATCAGCAACACCGATGTGCGCGAAGCCGAACCGGCTTCGCCGCCCGAGATCGGCGGTGATCACTTCCGCTCCAGCGCGACGTTCCTGACGCAGACCCATCCGAAGCAGACGGAAGGCTCGGATGTCAAGATCGCCACGTCGCTCGATCAGCTCTATGCCCAGCGCTTCGGCCAGGACACGCCGATCCCCTCGATGCAGCTGTGTATCGAGAACGTCGACCAAGCCGGTGGCTGCTCGTACGGCTACGCCTGCGTGTACACCGACTCCATCAGTTGGAAGTCGCCCACCGAGCCGCTGCCCGTTATCCGCGACCCGCGCGTGGCGTTCGAGAAGCTGTTCGGTGTGGGTGGCAGCAGCGCCGAGCGCGCCGACCGTCGTCGCTCGCGCCGTAGCATTCTCGACTTCGTGTCGGGGCAGATGACCTCGCTGTCGCGCGGACTCGATGCCGACGACCGTCACCGCATGGACCGCTATCTCACGGACATACGCGAGGTGGAGCGTCGCATCCAGATGGTCGAAGCACGCAACTCGAGTGGCGAAGAGCGGGAGCTGGCCGCCGCGCCGGCCGGCGTGCCGGACTCGTTCAAGGAACACGTCGAACTGATGTTTGACATCCAGGCGCTCGCCTTTGCCGCCGACGTCACGCGCGTGTTCTCGTTCAAGATGAGCCGTGACGGCACCAGCCGAACCTACCCGGAGAGCGGGACCGACAAGGGCTTCCATCCGGCATCGCACCATGGCGGTGGTGAGAAGGGCGTGCGTGACTTCCAGCTGCTCAACAAGTATCACGTGTCGATGCTGCCGTACCTGCTCGACAAGTTGAAGAGCATTCAGGAAGGGGAGAGCAACATGCTCGACAAGACGATGATCATCTACGGCTCGCCGATGGGTGATCCGAACCTGCACAACCATCGTCGCTGCCCGCTCATGCTGCTTGGCAAGGCCGAGAATCGGCTCGCTGGCAACTTGCATATCAAGGCGCCGGACGGCACGCCGATGGCGAACGCGATGCTCAGCATGATGCAGACGCTCGGTATGAACGACATGACCACCTTCGGCGACAGCACGGGTGCCCTCAACCTGAACTCTCATGCCTAAGCACGTGTCGTCGCTGCTCATGCATCGGGCGGGCAGGCGACTGGCCACCGTTGGCCTGTCGGTCGGTGCGGCGCTGATGTTGTCGGCCGGCAATCCCGTGTCGGATTTTCCGCTGGCCGACGCGGTGATGCGAGGGGACAGCGCCGGTCTGCGCGTGCTGCTGAAGCAAGGCGCCGACGTGAACGAAGTGCAGGGCGACGGCATGACGGCGTTGCACTGGGCCGCCTCGCGGGGCAATCTGGCGGCGACGCGCATGTTGGTGTCGGCCGGCGCACGGCTGGATCCGGTCACGCGCAACGGCAATTACACGCCACTGCATCTGGCCGCGCAGAACGGACGCGCCGAGGCGGTCACGGCGTTGCTTGCGGCCGGGGCGAACGTCAACGCTACGACGTCGTCGGGAGGCGCGTCGGCGCTACACTTCGCGGCCTCCAGCGGTGATGCGGCCACCGTCGAGGCGCTGATCGACAAGGGCGCGTCGGTGAACGTGCGCGAAACAGCGTTTTTGCAGACGCCGCTGATGTGGGCGGCCGCGGCGAATCGCGTGTCGGCGATCAGCGCCCTGGTGAAGCGCGGCGCAGATGTCGAAGCGGAAACACGCACGCAGAGCATTCCGGAGCAGGAGAAGAAGGACCGCGCGTATCTCGTGACGCGCTCCCGTCGCATGGCAGCGATGAAGTCGGCGGAAGCGTTGCTGGCACCGACGGCGGTGGCCGCGGTTCCGGCCGCTACGTCAGCAGCAACGCCGCGCACCGCACCACCCTCTGCCGCTACGGCGGCGCCCACTCCGGCGGCGCCGGCGCCTGCGGCACCTACGGCGCCTGCGGAACCTACGGCGCCTGCGGAACCTACGGCGCCTGCGGCACCTACGGCGCCTGCGGCACCTACGGCGCCTGCCGAAGCTGCGGCGCCAACGGGTAACTCCGATACGCGCATCACCCCCACGGCCGGTGACCGCCGCGTGCGTGGACCGTCGTACGGTGACCTGGTGGGCAGCAAGGGTGGCAACACGGCGCTGCTGATGGCGGTACGCGATGGTCAGGTGGCGGCCGTGAATGCGCTCCTGATGGCGGGCGCCAAGATCAACCATGCCAGTGCCGGTGACAGCACGACACCGCTGCTGATGGCGGCGATCAATGGCCGCTTCGATCTGGCCAAGACGCTGCTCGAACGCGGCGCCGATCCGAAGCTCGCCAGTGTGGCCAACGCGACGCCGTTGTACGCGGTGATCAACGTGGTGTGGGCACCCAAAGCCGCGTATCCGCAGCCGGTTGCGCAGTACCAGTCGAACGTCACCTATCTCGCGTTGATGGAAGCGCTCATCAAAGCGGGCGCCGACGTAAACGTGCGACTCACGAAGCACCTGTGGTACATGTCGTACAACTTCGATCAGCTCAGTGTCAGCACCGCCGGCGCGACGCCGTTCTGGCGCGCCGCGTATGGCACCGACCTCGACGCGATGAAGCTGTTGCTCAAGTACGGCGCCGATCCGAGCGTTGCCACGATCAAGCCAGCCGGTCGGTTGCCCGGCTCGGAAGAACTCGACGCCGACGTGGCCGCCGGTAAAGACCCGTCAGGGCTGCCGCCAGTGCCCGACAACGGACCGGGTGTGTACGCGATCCATGCCGCCAGCGGCGCGGGCTACGGCGAAGGCTTCGCCGCCAACGCCCATCGCCACGCGCCCGATGGCTGGATGCCGACGGTCAAGTTCCTGGTGGAAGAGCTCAAGGCCGACGTGAACGCCCGCGACTTCAAGGGCTATACACCGCTGCACCACGCGGCCGCGCGCGGCGACAACGAGATGATCAAATATCTCGTGAGCAAGGGCGCCGATGTGATGACGGTGGCTCGCACCGGTCAGACCACGGTCGACATGGCGAACGGTGCGGTGCAGCGGGTTCCGCCGTTCCTCGATACCATCGAACTGCTCGAGAAGATGGGCGCGAAGAACAACCACAAGTGCAAGAGCTGCTGATTGCGTCAGCGCTTCGTCACCGGCGCCGCATCGTTCCATGACGAGGTGACGGTGATGCGCATGCCCTCGGGCGTGCGCACGAACACCCGGGTGGATACACCGGTCAGTGTATCGCCCGGCGTCGGCACGCCGACATAGCGGTAGTAGCCGTAGACGACGCCCGGTGCCAACGGCACGACGCGCATCTCTTTCACGATCAGCGTGTCCGGCCAGGCGTTCTCCGTGATGGCCGACCACCCATCATACCCGGTCTCGAGCGCGCTGGGTGAATGGCGCACGAGCTGTGGCGTGTGTACATAGGTGGCCAGATAGCGCGCCTTGTTGCGATTGTGAATCGCCGCGATGTTCTCGCGAAAGATGGCGAGCGCCTCGGCGGAATCGCGCGCCGCCGTCGCGGCGGCGGCACGTGTCGTGGATTGTGCGCCGGCCACCCCAGGATCATAGAGCGCGGTCACGGCCAATGCGCCGCCGATGAGGACGCTGCGTCTGAATCTGGCGGATGGCGTATTCGATGGGTGGGCAGCGGTGCGCATACGCGGTTCTCTCTGGGGGAAGGCGGCGTGACTCGGATAGTCCTGACGATTCTGCGTTGAGAATCAGGGGCGCGGCGCCACACGCCGCAAGGCCAATTGCACAGCGGCGTAGGCATCGATCACCCCGCCGGTGCGCGACAGCGTCGCGAACTTCACCCGAGATCCATCACCCGGCCGACGCACGTCGAGATCGGGCAGTGTGCGTACCGATTCCAGTAGGATGTCGCGCACTTGCATGGCCGTGAGCTCCGGGAAGTACGCCATCAGCAATGCCGCCACGCCTGACACGACCGGCGCCGCCATGCTGGTGCCGCTCTCGCGCTTGAGGCCTCCGCCCGGCACCGTCGACAGAATGTCGACGCCCGGCGCGAACAGGTCCACCTGCTCGCGACCATAGTTCGAAAACTCGGCCGCCAACGACGCCAGTGGCTTCCAGCTCGACGCGCCGACTTCGATCCAGTTGGCGGCGCGCGTGCCTCCGCTGAGCGCGGGCGTAGGATATGACGGCGTTTCGTCGTTGTTCTCGCCGTCATTGCCTGCCGCGTGCACGAGCAGTACGCCCTTCGCTTCGGCGTAGCGCACCGCCGAGTCGACCGATGCCTTGGCCGGCGAGTAGCCCTTGCCGAAGCTCATGTTCACGATCTGTGCGCCGTTGTCCACGGCATAGCGGATCGCGCGAGCCACATCGAGGTCGCGCTCGTCGCCATCGGGGACGGCGCGTACGGCCATGATCTCGACATTTGGCGCGATCCCCTGCATAGCCTCGTCAGCACCACGCCGTGCACCGATGATGCCCGCCACATGCGTGCCGTGCGTGGCATCCGGGCCGGTCACGTCGCGCGTACCGACCACGCGCTGCGCTGAGCGCGGATTGAACAGCGTGTCGAGACCGTAGCGAACTTGCGAGTCGTAGGCCTCGCGGGCCTTCGCGATCTCGGCGGCATTGAGGCCGTCGGCATCCAGGCGAAGCCACATGCGCTTCGCTTCTTCCATGTCAGCCGATGCCGGACGCACGGCGGTGACCGATGCCCGCGTGATCGGCGCACCGGCGATTGCCGTGCCGAGCGTCCGTTCGACGGTGCGCAGGATTTCGTTGATGTTCTCCACCTGCAGCAGCGTCGACTTCACTTCTTTCGCCTTGTCGCGATACGCCGACGCCAGGTCGTTGCACTCAGTGGTCTTCGGCTTTTCGGTGAGCGCACCGGCGGGCTGGTTGCGGCACGCCGCGTACAGGCGCGTGAGTTCGAACGTGTCGTAGCGCACCGGCTTTCCGTCGGTCGTGGCGAGGGCGTTCCAACCGAACACATCGTCGACTACCCCGTTGCCGTCGTCGTCCTTGCCATTGCCGAGGATCTCACGCGGGTTCTTCCACATCGAGCCGGCGAGACGCGTGTGCGCGGTATCGACGCCGCCGTCCACGACGGCGACCACCACACGGCGCTGCGGCTGACGCGACGCGAGCAACTCGCGGATTGCGCGCTCGGAGCCCACCCCCATTACGCGATCGGTGTCGTAGTCGAGTCGCTGCCAATCCGACCTCGCCGTATCCGACGCCGCCGGCGTGGGTGGCGGTGGCGCGACCTGAATCGGCGCTTGCATCACCGGCTGCATGGCCGGTTCGGGCGTTGTCGTCACGCGGCCGCTGGCGCGTGTGCAGGCGCCGAGGGTGAGTACGAAGGGCAGGGCGAGAACGAGCCGTAGCGGCAGCAGTCGCGCGAAGGGACTCGCGGGAAGAACGGTCGGGATTGTACTCGGCATCGGTCGTCTTGGTCGAATCAGTGGTCGAATCGGTCGTCGGTTAGGCACGCGTCGCGCCAATACCCGTGAATGTATCGTCTTCTTTACCCCGAGGACGGCGAATGCTCCGTGCACCAGAGCACATCGCGGCTCAGTCGAGAACGGGCGCGCCAAGCGGGCGAGTCGTACGCGTCTGCGGTCGGTGCGTCGGGTGGTGCCGTGTCGAAGCGATAGGCGGTGAGCTGTTGCAATTCCACGGGGTGGCTTGGCCCGCGCCCTTCAACCGGCTTCTGCCAGTTGATGGCGCAGACGCGATCGACCAAAGACAGCCCGGGAGTGATTTCCCGGAACGTGGTGGCCACGGCCACGGTACGGATACCCTGCAGGCGACTCGGCAAGCGATCGGGCCGGCTCATCTCGAGTTCCATTTTACGCAATTGCGCGGTGGCGCTGTCCAGAAAGAAGGTGCCGTGCACATCGGGTGCGCGCAGCTTGTCGGCGGCCCGGACTTCAAGACGCACCCACGTTTCGCCGCCTTCGGTCACCACGCCACCGAAGTGAAAGCAGTGATTGGCGATGAACGACGGCGCCGCGATATCCGACAGCCCGGGAATCGCCATCGTCGTTTCGATGCGGCCACCCGGAGCACGCTGTTCGCGTACCACACGACCGGGACGATACCCGCCCAACGCCGTACTTGCTTCGACGAGGGTATCGACGGTCTGGACGAAGACCGCGCTGTCGGCGAACGCGCCCAGCACGCGCTGCGTAGCATAGCGAAACGGATACTGCGAGGTGAGCAGGCGGAATTGATCGGCATTCTCCCGTAGTAGCGCCACGATGTCATAGACGGCGGGATCGCGCCCGCGATCGGGCATGCCGGGCGTCGTGCAGGCCTCGCGCGGACGCACGAGCATGCCGGTGAGTTGCACGGGAATCTGCGCCAACGTGATAGGGGCCGACGTCACGAGGCCGGCCTGGATCACCACGCGTCCGCGATACGGCGCGAAGCCGATGCGACGGACAGCGATGTCATAGGTCCCTTCGGGCAACGCCACGATCGTCGCCCGTCCGCCGGCGTCGGTAAACCGCTCGATGCTGCGGTCGGGAAGGGCCACGACCGCGTACGGCAGCGACACGCCGGTTTGCTGTGCCGTCACGGTGACTGACAGGGTACCGGTACCTTGTGCGGCGAGCCGGGAGGAAGCGGTCAGCAGGCCGGTGAGGGCCAGCGCCTGCACGATGCGTCGTCGTCGCGTGAAAGAGGACATGGCGAATGCTACCGCGTGCGGGCGTCGAACGGCGTTTTCCGGGATCCGTGCCGATCGTACACGCGCTGCGCACTCCCGGTTCGCTGCGCGGCCAGTTTGATGGCGTGCATGCGGTCCCGCGCGAACGCATAGGCCGCTTCGTGAGGCACGATCGGTGTGGGATAGTCGCGCCCGATCAGGCAGCCGGTCATCTGTTGCACCATCATCGGCGTGCGTTCCGGGCGAATGAGGTCGGCATCGGACAACGCGGACAGCTCGGGTACCCACCGTCGCACGAACACGCCGGCTGCGTCGTGCTCTTCGGCTTGCTTGTACGGATTGTAGATGCGGATCGCATTGATGCCCGTGGTTCCCGACTGCATCTGACATTGCGTCCAGTGGATACCCGGCTCGTAGTCGGTGAACCAGCGCGCGAGCACGGGACCGGTGTGTCGCCAGTCAAGCCAGAGATGATAGCTCGCGAAACTCATCACCATCGCACGCATGCGAAACGTGAGCCAGCCGGTCGCACGTAGCGAGCGCATGCAGGCGTCCACCAGCGGGTAGCCGGTCTGCCCCTCGCGCCACGCGTGCAATCGCTCCACGTCCGGTTGCGACGGCCGCAGGTTATCGAAGATCGGCGCGTAATGCGTGGTCTCGAGACGCGGTTCGTCCTCGAGCTTCTGGATGAAATGGCAGTGCCAGTGCAGCCGCGAGGCGAAGCTCACGAGGCTCTGCGACCACGGCGCGGCAGAGGGGTCGCGACGTGCTGTGGATTCGTCTCGCAGAGCGCGCGCACGGTCTCGCGCCGCCTGATAGGCCTGCCGTATCGAGAGCGTTCCGAAGGCAAGCGCACTCGAGATGCGGCTGCACGACGCCGGTGCCTCGTTAGGACTCGACATCGCACGGCGATAGTCCTGTCCGCGCGTCGACAGAAACGACTGCAGCATGTCATGCGCGCGCGATTCGCCGCCGCGCTGCCAGTCGGACCATGCCGGTGCCACAATCGAACGCGCTGGCGTGCGCATGCCGTATGGCAATGCCGTCAACGCCGCCTTGGTGAACGATTCGGCGGGAGACATGATATGGCGAGGAGCGGGCACCAAGCGCGATCGCATGCGCTGCTGCCACGTGACGGCCCAGCCGTCACGTGACGCGAGGCGGCGCACGACGCCGTTGCTGGGCAGCTCGTGCATCGTGATACCTGCCTCTTTTGTCCATGCTCGCACACGTCGGTCGCGCGCGTAGCTCAGCCCGTTCCCCGTTTCCTCGTGTGTCCAGATCGCCGAGAACGGCATCACGCGATGCAGCGCAACGAACACATCGGGGAGCGCGCCATGCAGCTCGATCAGTCGACCGCCGCGCGCGTGGAACGACCCGCGGAGTTCGCTGACTGCATCGCGCAGCACGATCTCGTGTCGCAGGTCGCGATCGGCGGCGTGCTGCTGCTCCGGCTCGTGCACGTACACTGCCACGAGCGGCCCGGTCGCGATGGCTCCAGCGAGCGGCGCATGATCAGCGATCCGAAGATCTCGCTTGTACCAGAGGAGTTGGACCGCAGGCATTCAACTGCGTAAACGGTGTTGCGCCTGCCGGTTGTTCCCTGCGCTTCCGCAAGGCGCACACGGTTGCGTTCACGGTACACGCCCTCTCGCGTCGCGCGCTTACCGTCTGCACGTCTTCACGCTACCCTTGGATGTTGTACGCGGCGGAGCGATGAGGCGCCGTACGTGTCCCGCCTGTACCTGAGCTTTCCGAGGTCTGCATGCGTTCCACTTTCCTGTTTGCGGCATTGCTGACGTTGCCTGTACTCGCCGCTTGTGACGACGACGACGCGACCACGGCGCCGCCGCCTGAACGCTGGTCCTCGACGCTCTCCGGGGCCAATGAAGTGCCACCGGCGACGACCACGGCCACCGGTAGCGCCACGTTCGAGGCGGTTGGTGACACGGCGATCAGCTACGCGATCACGGCGACGATCACGGGCGTGACCATGGGACACATTCATACCGGCGCCGCCGGCGTGAACGGTGGGATTCTGGTGTGGCTTGCTCCGCCCAATGGCACCGCGGCACAGCCCGCCTCTGGCGCGATCAACGGCCAGCTCTCAACGGGGCGCATCACGGCCAGCTGGATCCGCGGCGTGAGCGGACAGCCCGCGATCAGCCTCGACTCGCTCAAGCGTCTCATGCGCTCCGGGAACGCGTACGTGAATGTGCACACGAGCGCGTTCGGTGGCGGCGAAATCCGTGGACAGATCCGGACGAATCCGTAGGGAGTAGGGAGTAGGGAGTAGGGAGTAGGGAGTAGGGAGTAGGGCGGCGCCGACGCGGGGAGCATAGGCGTCGCCCTCTCACACACAAGGCCACCCACGTTCGCGCCCGGGGGACCACGTCAATGCTCGAGTTTCAAAGGAACCTCGGAGGCGCTTTGATCGCCGCGGTGATCGCGGTGGCAACGTTTCCTCGGTTGTGGTCGGCGCAAGCCAGTTCAATCAATGGGCGGGTGCTGAGTGCCGAATCGGGACGCCCGATCGGGGGCGCGGTCGTCGCGTTGCGTACTGCGCGGCGAGAGACACGCACCGACTCACTCGGTCTGTTCTTTCTGCCGGACGTGCGTACCGGCGAGCAGGAACTGCAGGTGCTGGCCGTGGGCTACTCGCCAGCACGGGCCACATTCGCCGTGACGGCAGGTCCGCCGCTCGAGGTGGACGTGGAACTCGACCCGCTGCCCCGCGTACTTGGCCGCGTGCTCACGATGGCCGATCGAGAGGGCGCTCGTAACCCGGCGTATGGCGAGTTTGCCAGCCGACGCGCGATCGGGCTGGGCCGCTTCGTTTCGCGCGACGAGCTGGAGCGTGCGCAGGGGCGATCCCTCGATGCGATGCTGCGCACCCGCTTTCCCGGCATCCGCATTCTGGACGTGGGAGGTATGAGTGTCGCTGGTTCGGCGCGCGGGAGCACCGCCATCGACCCTAGCCGCGGCGACGCAAGGTGTCTCTTGCAGGTGATCGTCGACAACGTGGTGCGCTACACGACCGGCGGGGTGCTGCCGCCGTTCGACTTGCGTAGTCTCGATGCGGCCATGATCGCGGGGATCGAGTATTACACGGTGGCGTCCACGCCGACCGAGTTCAACCGCGGCGGCAACGCAGCCTGCGGCACACTGGTGATCTGGTTGCAACACTGATCGTTGCCGCTTGCAGTGGCGGTTGGCAGCAGCGCTGCATATGGGGCTGCTGTTCATTGCGAGACTTTGTGATTGTCGCGGACTTCGCGTGGACCGCGGTGCTTGCGGTCGCCACGGAGCGATCAGAAAGCCAGCTGGTTCGCGCGAAGCTCGCGGAGCTCGCAAAGAAACGCGAAGCACAGCAAAATTATGTTGACGGGAATCGCATCGATGGACCGAAGCGTAGCGAACCACCACGCTGGTGTGGCTGTTGTTCGATGCATGCGCCGTCCACTCGTCGCCGTCAGCGAGATTCTGGTCGATCGAAAAGTCCGCGCAGTGCTGCGTGGACGAACACGTGACCACCATCGTCGTCGGTGCAGTGCTCCCAGTGCTCCGGGAGCGGAGCGGCTGTCCGAAGGCGTTGCAAGTGCCGTGTCTGGTCGTGATGTCCTACCGGCGGCCGCTCACGGTGCCCGGAGCAGCAGCTCCCGCCACCGCCATTCGAAGGCGGCAAGGGCACCTACCAACAGCCCCTCGATCAGAAGGTGTGCGAGGCCGAAGATCGAGGCGGTCGAGGCCAGTACGATGGCCGCGATGCCACACGCGGTGGCCCATGTCGCGTTGGCGACGG
>JBBQXC010000153.1:0-11420 GCA_038210005.1 Gemmatimonadales bacterium | reverse complement strand
GGCGATCTGTCGACCGCGGAACATCAGCGTCACCTTCACCTTGTTGCCTTCCTCGAGGAATCGCCGCGCATGGCGGGTCTTCGTCTCGAAGTCGTGATCATCGATGCCCGGTCGGTACTTGACCTCTTTCAGATGAATCACATGCTGCTTCTTCTTCGCGATTCGTGCCTGCTTGGCCTGTTCGAACTTGAACTTCCCGAAGTCCATGATGCGGACGACGGGCGGCCGAGCGGCAGCCGCCACTTCGACGAGATCCAGCCCCTGCTCGACTGCCTGGGCGAGCGCCACGTCGACTTCCATGATACCGAGCTGACTTCCGTCGGCGCCGATCACGCGAACGGGGCTGATCCGGATCTGCCGGTTCACCCGTGGCGGACGCTTCGTCGAATCCTGAATAGGCCGTGCTCCCGTAGAAGAAACAGAAAACGCGAACCCCTGGAGGAGTCCGCGTCGCATACCGTACGGCCCCCAGTCCGACACCCACCACGGGCACGAACGAGAGACACGGTGTCGATCGACTCCTGCAGCACACCTCCGCAGGACTGAGCCTGACACGAGGGCCGAAGGGTGGGACCGGCGTCGCTGCCGGTCCGCTTCTCAATTGTGAAGGCGGAATCGCTTCCGCCCTCGAACCTGCCAGATAACCACTAAGGCAGAGATAACCTGTGAAACGTAGACGTCCAGCGCGCAGCGTCAAGGGGCGCCACCAGTTCCGCGCCCGATTCCCCGCCCCGGACTCACTCCGCCAGTCGGTAGCTCTTGCCGTCGTGCATCACCCGACCGAATCCCACCGTAGCGTCGTGCTCGAAGATCAGGAGCCAGTCGTCCCGCAGGGCATCGGCCAGCAAGGCCCGTTTCGATTCGAGCGTGACCAGCGGCTCCACGTCGTAGCCCATGATCCACGGCAGCGGCAGGTGGTGCGAGGTGGGGACGACATCGCCCAGAAAACACGCCGTCTCGCCGCCGGACTGCAAAAGAATGCTCTGATGGTGCGGCGTGTGCCCCGGCGTCAGGCGCGCCGAGATCCCCGGCACGATCTCCCGGTTGCCTGTGACGAAATCGAAGCGGTCGGCCGCCACGATCGGCGCCCAATTCGGCAAAAAGTAGCTGGCGGAGGTCCGTTCATTCGGGCGCTCGGCGTAGGCACGCTCACCGGCCTGCACGACGAATCGCGCATTCGGAAACGCCGACTGCACGTCACCGGCCGGATTGCGCCAGGTGTTGCCACCTGCGTGATCAAAATGGAGATGCGTGTTGATCACGAGCCGCACGTCGTTCGGCGCAAATCCAGCCTCGCGGATGCCGTCCTCGAGCGCCGTCCTCCCCTCGCTCCCCTCGTTCTCCACGCCATAGATCTCGTGGAACTTCGGATTCTCCTTGTTCCCCAATCCCGTGTCGATCAGCACCAGGCCGTCATCATGCTCGACCAGCAGACAGCGCATGCCGAGGGGAATGCGGTTCTTGCCGTCGGCCGCCAGTCGACGCTCCCAGAGCGTCTTGGGAACGACCCCGAACATGGCGCCCCCGTCGAGTTGCTGGCCGCCGGCCTGAATGGCATGAATGCGCCAGCGGCCCAGGGTACGGGTCTCGAGCAATGGATGCGGGAAGCTCACGCGATGTAGTCCTCGGAAGCAGGAAGCGGGAACGCGCGGCGGCGGCGATCGCTCGCCGTGAGCCGACGCTTTGCCGACGGCGTAGAGAGCAACTTCTCGAGGGCGGGCCACGAACGCACGCCCTCGTTCTCGGCAATGCGCAGCATGCGCACAAGCGCCTGCGCGGTGGCGACCGCGTCGCCCTCGGCACGGTGACGCGCTTCGATCTCGATGCCGAAATACCGCGTGACATGGTCGAGCGACTTGCGGGGCAAGTCGGGCAGCAGCGCGCGCGCGAGCCGAACGGTGCACAGCTTCGGCCCAGCCAGCAAATGGCCGATGCCGCGATCGAGCTCTTCGCCCACGAAACGCCAGTCGAAGGCCGCGTTGTGTGCGGTGAACACCTGTCCCGCGAGGCGATCGACGACGGTCGGTGCGATCTCGCGGAATGTGGGCTGATCCCGCACCATCGCCCACGAAATCTGCGTGAGTTGGGTGATGTAGGGCGGGATCGGACGCTGTGGGTTCACCAGCTGCGCGTACACGTCGACCACTTCGCCGCCACGCACCTGCGCAATGGCGATCTCCGTGATGCGATCACCGGCCACGGGGCTCGTGCCAGTGGTTTCCACGTCGACGACGGCGAAACTCACATCGAGCAGGGAGCCGGCATTGGCGTCGTCTGCTGGCGCGACGGACCGCGTGGCGGTCGTCGCCGTCAGTGCCCAGTGCCCGCTGGGCAACCGGACGAACTCGGGGTGGCTCGAGAGCAGGGCGACCGCCATGCGCTCGGCGGCGTCCGCCTGCAGTCGGTCGACTTTGCACACGTCGCACATGAGCGTGACCGGGTTGAGCGGACCGGACGCCAGTCGCTGGGCAGCGCGGGCCGAGAGCGTCGTGGGGCGAGACATGTGGGGAAGATAGCGCGCGTACACTGCCCCGCTGGTAAATCATTCACGAGCGGTCTAACTTTGTGAAGTATTTCACAAGCCACCGACACTGCCGTGAAACGCATCGCTGATTCGACCGTCCGACGCCTTTCGATGTACTTGCGCTACCTCGAAGAGCTTGACACTCAAGGCCAGAAAACGGCCTCCAGTGACGAGCTCGCGCATCTGTGTGGGACGACCCCGGCGCAGGTACGAAAAGACCTGTCGTTCTTCGGGTCCTTCGGCAAGCGTGGCCTAGGATACCCCGTGCATGAGCTGACGGCGCATCTTCGGCAGATCCTCGGGCTCGAGCGCGAGTGGAAGGTGGTCATCGTCGGCGCCGGCAAGATCGGCGCAGCGCTGGCGAACTACCGTGGCTTTCGCCAGCGCGGTTTCAAGATCGTGGGCGTCTACGACAACGACCCGACCAAGATCGGCAAGCCGTGGGGCGAGGCCATCGTGCATGACATGGCCGATCTCGCGCAGGACATCCAGCGCGAGGAAGTCCCGATCGCCGTGCTCGCCATCCCCTCTGATGATGCGCAGGACGTCGTTGACCGTCTCGTCGGCGCCGGCATTCGGGCGATTCTGAATTTTGCTCCGGCCCAGATCACGGTGCCGCCGCACGTGTCGCTCAAGTCGGTGAACATGGCGATGGAACTCGAAGGGCTGTCGTTCGCCCTTACGAACTCGCTGCCGAGTCAGGGCGCGGCGTAAGCACGCGCACCAGCCGTGCGAAATCCGCGGGTGTCAGCGTTTCCGGCCGCACTTCGTTGGGCAGTCCCGCCTCCTGCAGCACGACCGCCGCGCGTTCGGCATCGAGTGACGCGACGGTGCGCACCACGCGAATGAGTTGCTTGCGTCGCAAGCCGAACGCCGCCAGCACAAAACTGCGAAATTTCTCTTCGATCTCGGGCTCGACCGACGGCACCGCACGCGGGGTCACGCGCACCACGGCGGAATCGACCGTCGGCGGCGGATTGAAGGCCGATGGCGGAACGCGTCGCACCATCGCGACGTCGACGACGGATTGCAGATTGACGCTCAGCGCGCCGTACGTCTTGTCGCCCGGCGGTGCGGCCATACGCTCCGCGACTTCCTTCTGCACCAGATACACGGCCACATCGGGACGCGGCAGCTCGAGCGCGTGAAAGATGATCGGCGTCGTGATGTAGTACGGCACGTTGCCGACCAGCACATACGGACCGCCCGCGAGCGTCGGCAACGACACGGTCAGCACATCGGCCTCGACGATCTCCACATGCGGCATGTCGGCGTATCGGGTGCGAAGGTGCTGCACCAGATCCCGATCGAGCTCGATGGCGATGACGCGCCCGGCCCGCTCCACGAGTCGATCGGTGAGCGCGCCGCGTCCCGGTCCGATTTCCACGACGGTACGTCCTTCGAGCGGCCCGAGTGCCTCCACGATGCTGTCGAGGACGCGCGCGTCCTTGAGAAAGTGCTGACCGAATCGCTTCCGCGCGGCGGGCAATGCCCCTTCGGGCCGCGGCGGCCGTGCGCCTCGCGTGCCGAATCCGTGTTTCTGACTCACGTGCGTTCCTCGAATGGACGATCCACGATGACGGCGGCGAGATCGTCGCGCAACGCAGTACGGCGAGTGTGTGATTCTACCTGCGCGAACAGCGCAGCGAGCATGGCGTCCGGCGATTCGCCGTGCGTCATCGTCGCGAGCATGTCGAGGACCGCGTCCTCGCCGAGACGCTGATCGAGCGCATCGCGCGCATCGGTGATGCCGTCTGTGAACAGCACGAGCCGGTCGCCGCGGCGCCAGGACATGACGCATTCCTCGATCGGCGCGTCGCTGAAGCCGATGGGCGGCACCACCGCGGCGAGTCGCACACTCCGACCATCGGCGCCCACACGAAACGCGTGCGGATGACCGGCGTTCGCGAAGCGCACTTCGCCAGCCCGCGTATCGATCACCGCATAACACATCGTGATCGACATCTCGGTAGAGGAAAGTTCATCATCGAGCGAGCGCCGCACTGCGTCGAGCGCGATGGACGGATCGAAAGCGGCCTGCACGTGAATCGCAGCAGCGCTGAGCGCGAGCGCCATCACCAGCGCCGACTGATACCCGTGACCGGACACGTCGCCGATGAGAACACCGGTGCGATCACGGTCGAGGCGGGCCAACAGGAAGAAATCGCCACCCACGCTTTCCGCGGGCACCAGTCGAGCCGCCGCCCGCGCCTCGGGGCCGACGACCGCCGGCTTGGGCAGCAGCTTGAGCTGCAGATCGTGGGCCAGCCGCATTTCGCGAACCAGCTGCTCCCGTTCGACGGCCGCGCGCACGAGCGACGCGTTGTGCATGGCCGTGCCGATCTGGGTACCCACGGCCACCGCCAGCTTGCGATCCCCCGCACTGAACGGCTGTCCGCTGGCGCGACCGCCCAGCACGAGGACCCCGAGCGGTACCGGCGTGCGTGGCTCCTCGGCATTGCCGCGACGGATCGGAATCGGATGCGTGCCCGTGATGCCGACGCCGGTGCTGGGGCGCGTGATCGCCACGGCCATCAATGCGCCGCCGCGCGCCGTCAACACGGGATCGGATTCGCGCGCGGCTGTCCCTTCCTCGGTGATCGCGCCGACACTGCCATACGCGGCCACCGCGATATGGCCGACCTCATCGAACGAGATGGGCGGATACTCCACGTCGTCGAGGCCGAGGGTCGCGATCGGCGCGAGTGTACCCGTGGTGCGATTGTTCTGCAGAAAGACCGCGCGCCTGGCGCCCACGGTGACGGCCAGCTCGCGCAGCAACGTATCAGCGACATTCTCCACAGACGTCGTACCGCCGAGCAACTCGCCGATCGCGTACAAGAGACTGATCTCCTCATAGCGCTCCACGAGCTCGCCGGTGGCACCGTCGCGCTCGCGCGTGAGTCGGCGCACCTGCGGCACGAGGCGCGCCAACAATCGATCGGCATCGGGCGAATCGCCCGCCTCGACAACGAGCCAGCCAACGCTCTCGCCAAGGGTGACCAGTTGCGCGTGGAGCCCTTGCGACTGCGCCCAGGCAATCGCATCCCAAGCCCCGACACCGGCCTCGGTGCGGGCCACGAATGACGCAGACGACGTCCCGAGGAGCAGCGGTGAGCCACCCTCGCGTCGTTCCCAGATGGCCGCCTCGCGTCCGGTGGCCTCGAGAAACGCAGCCAGGAGCGCCGCGACCTCGATCATGTGCGGTGGAGAATCAGACGGATACGGTGCCCGGACTCGGCGTCGGGACCCGCGCTCTCCACGCGGTCCATCAACTGTCGCATGAGGAAGACGCCGCGGCCATCCTCGCGCTCAAACCAGTCGGCCTCGTCGGGACTCTGCTGCAGCGCCGAGAGATCGAAGCCCGCGCCCTCATCGGTGACATCGACACGCAGTGACTGCGTGTCGAGCTCGACGCTCACCTGCACCGAGCGCGACCGATCACTGCGATTGCCGCGCAGCATGGCGTTGGCCAGTGCTTCGGTCATCGCGACCGGCACGTTGAGATGGCAATGGCGCGCCGAGAACCCGGCGCTCATGCACAGTGCGACAATGGTCTCGACCACGGGCTCGATGAGCGTCAAATCGGACGCCAATGTCCACCGACGCGTAATGGGCGTCGGTGAGTCCGTAGCAGGGCGCTGCGCAGAGGGGCTGGTCATGGGGTGCGCCGCGCCCCCGACGGGTCGCGACTCGAGGCGTGTCGCCACGCCGTCAGCGCGCCGCGAGCGCGTCGGCCCGGGATGCGTAGAGCGGGAAAAGCTGGTCGAGACGCGTCAGTTCGAAGAGCGTCCGCAGATCCTCGTTGAGACCCGCGAGCCGCAAATCGCCACCGGCATCGCGCACCCGCTTGCTGAGCGATACCAGCGCACCCAACCCTGAGCTGTCGATGTATCCGGAACGGGTGAAATCGATGACGACCGTGCGGGCGCCCTGCTCGACCGCATCGAGGATGGCCTGCTTGAACTCCTGACGATTGGTCACTACCAGCTGCCCCTCCACATCCACCAGCAGCACATCGTCGTTGCGATCCAGAAGGAAGCTCATGAGACGCTCAGGAAGCGGTGGAGGAACGACCGTGATTGCCAGCCTGCAGGGCGGTGATCGCGGCGACATGCACAATGTCGTGCGATGTGGCCCCCCGCGACAAGTCACTGCACGGACGCGCCAGCCCCTGCAGGATCGGCCCAATGGCCGTTCCATGGGCCAAGCGCTGCACCAATTTGTACGCGATGTTTCCGGCATCGAGCGAGGGGAAGACCAGCACATTGGCCGTACCCGCCGCCAGTTCGCCGGGCGCCTTGCGACGGGCGATTTCCGGCAGCAACGCCGCGTCGGCCTGCAGTTCCCCGGAGACGACCACGGCCGGCGCCTCGGCGCGTACGATCGCGACCGCCTCGCGCACCTTGCTGACGGACGGTCCGTCGGCGCTCCCCATGCTGCTGTACGAGAGAAACGCCACGCGCGGCTCATCGCCGACGATCCGACGACGATCCGCCGCCGCCGCGATCGCGATATCCGCCAGCTGTCGCGCCGTGGGATCAGGAATCACCGCGCAGTCCGTGAACGTCAGCACCTCGGTCTCGCCGCCGCGGAACGGCGGCACGATCAGGTAGAACGACGAGGACACGGTGCGCACACCCGGCGCGGCGCCGATCGTCCAGATGGCCGCGCGCAGCACATCGGCGGTGGTGTGCGCCGCCCCAGCCACACAGCCATCGGCTTCGCCCAACGCCACCAGTGAATCGGCAAAGTACAGCGGGTCACGCGCCAGGCGCTCGGCATCTTCGCGACTCAGACCCTTCGCGCCGCGACGCGCCAGCAGGTGTTCCACGACACGCGGCGTCCGTTCATCCTCGAGCGGATCGACCATCTCGATGCCACGCGACGGCACGACGCCCGTGGGTGCATCGCTGCGTCGCACCAGCACCGGGACGACCGAGCCGAGCTTCCCAAGCGCGACGACCGCTTCGACGGTGCGAACGTCGGTGGCTTCCGGGAACAGAATGGTGCGCGGTGCCGCCGCCGCGCGTTCATGCACCGAGCGCAGGAACGTGCCGGCGGCATCATCGAACGTGGGTACGGAACTCATCGCAACTCGGCGAATCGCGTCACGAGCGCCTTGCCCACCAGCGGATGCACGAGACCGCTGACGTCACCACCGAATCGCGCCACTTCGCGCACCATGCTCGAGCTGATATACGTGGTATCGAGCGACGGCGTCATGAAGACGGTTTCCATCTCAGGAAGCAGATGACGATTCATCAGTGCCATCTGGAATTCGTACTCGAAGTCGCTGACCGCGCGAAGTCCGCGCACGTTCACCTGGGCCCCCACCTCGCGCGCGAAATCGACCAGCAAGCCGTTGAATGCACGCACCTCGATGCGGCTGTCATGCCCCATGATCTCCCTGATGAATTGCACGCGTTCATCGACCGAGAAGAGCGGCTGCTTGCTCACGTTCGTCGCGACGGCCACGATAACGCGATCGGCGAACGTCAACGTGCGCCGAATCAGGTCCTCGTGCCCATGCGTTATGGGATCGAAGGAACCGGCGTAGAGGGCGACACGCTCGGCGGAGGCGGCAGGGAACGGCGTCACGAGGGGGCGCGGAAGAAGGTCAGAGACGTGGAGCCGTATCGGCGAGTCTCGCCGATTGCCGGTAGCACCACCGAGGACGAATGTTCAATGCCGAACACGTTGGCGAAAGGGACCGCCATCCAACAGTCGACCAGCTGCTGCACGGTCTCCGTAGAATACGGCGGATCAGCGAACGCCACGTCGTACGCGCCGGCGGAGAGCCGCTCGACGAACCGGACGGCGTCCTCGCGATGCAGATGTGCCTCCGGATGCCCTCCCAGCTTCTCGAGGTTGGCCCGGATGCCGGCCAAGACCTTGGGCGACTGTTCGACGAAGTCACAGCTGGCTGCCCCGCGCGAGAGGGCTTCGAGACCGAGCGCGCCGCTTCCCGCGCACAGATCGAGCACACGCGCCTCGGGGAGAATCTGATGCACGATGCTCATCCACGATTCGCGGACCCGATCGCCGGTGGGGCGCACCGCACCACCCTCCGGCGCCTCGATGCTCCGCCCCCGCCACTTTCCTGAAATGATCCGCACGTGCTACTCCGCACAGGGTCGCACACCGGCGACCCGCAGTTGAAGGCGCGAGACACCGCGATACTCGTCGCGGTCGAGCCGATAGGCGAGGTCCACGGGTCGCGAGACGCTGAGGGTAGGCGCGAGCGCCGCCATCCCCCAGCCGATCGCTTCGAGCGCGCCCCGCGATGCGTCGATGGACAGCTTCAGCCCGTCTCCGCCCACTTTTCGCGGCGGCACCGCCAGACGGACACCAGTCGTCCGGAACATCGGCGACGGATTGCCGATGCCGAAGGGCTCGAAGTGCCGCACCAGCGCCTCGAGGTCTTCACCGACGCTGTCGATCGGGACGTCGAGATCGACGCGTAACTCCGGTGTCAGATCCTCGGGCGTCAGTCTCGCCCGCGCAACCTCATCAAAGCGTTCGGCAAAGGCCGGCAGCTGCGCCGCGTCCATCGTGAGACCTGCGGCCGCACGGTGCCCGCCGAAGCGCTGAAAATGCATCGCACAGTCGCCCAGCGCCCCGTGGAGGTCGAAGGCACTGATCGATCGACCAGACCCCTTCCCGATGCCGTCCTGCACCGCCACGAGGACCGCCGGGCGCGCCGTCTGCTCCACGATGCGCGACGCGACAATACCGATGACGCCGGCGTGCCAGCCTTCGCGTGACAACACGTACGCGTAGCGATCGCCCATGCCCGGTGCGTCAACCTGTCGCATGGCGTCCTCGAGCACCGCGCGATCGAGCTCCTGGCGGGCGCGATTGAGCTCCTCGAGCTCGCGCGCCATCACGTTCGCTTCGTCTTCCCGTTCGGCCAGCAGCAGCTTGAGACCGAGCTTGGCATCAGCGATGCGGCCCGCCGCGTTGAGGCGTGGTGCCAGCACGAAGCCCACACGACCGGCCGTAAGCGGCTTTCCTTCGAGGCCGGAGGAGCGGATCAGCGCGCGCAGTCCGGGGTGCGTGGTTTCGGCCAACAGCTTGAGCCCGTACCGCACCATCACGCGATTCTCGCCACGCAGCGGCGCGACGTCGGCAATCGTGGCCAGTGCCACAAGATCGAGTTGCCGATGCGCCAGCGCGGGCGACACGTTGAACGCCTCGCAGAGCGCGAGCGCGATCTTGTAGGCCACGCCGACGGCCGCCAAATCCTTGTCCGCCGACGGGCACTCCGGATGCCGCGGGTTGCAGATCGCGTACGACGCGGGCAACGCATGCCCCGGCAAGTGGTGATCAGTGATGATCACGTCGATGCCCGAGGCGTTGAGCGTCGCGACCGCCTCTCGCGCACTCGTGCCGCAGTCGCACGTGACCACCAACGTGGCGCCTGCGCGCTGCGCCGCCTCCACCCCTGCGCTGCCAAGATCGTAGCCGTCGGTGAGCCGGTTCGGAACGAACGGCACGACGTGCTCGGCACCAAGGCCGCGAAGGACCCGCACCATCAGGGCGGTGGAGCTCATGCCGTCCACGTCGTAGTCGCCGTGCACAAAGATCGTTTCCTGGGCCCGCACGGCATCGGCGATGCGCTCGACGGCCCGCGGTAAGTCACGCAGGGTGTCGGGTGCCGAGAGATGCTCGAGGCGCGGACGGAGGAACCGTTTGGCCGCGTCGACGTCGGCGTAGCCTCTCGCCACTAGCAACCGGCAGACGGGCTCGGGCAGCAGCAGCGCCTGCATCAGCCCACGCACCCCTTCGCCGGCGGCGGGTACGGTGGCGATCCACCGCGCCTCCGGCCGCAATTTCCCCGGCTGGAGGGAGGTCGAGACGGAGCCACCTTCGAGGCGGCGGTCGAGTTGGGAACGGGAGGACGCAGTCACACCCGCAATGTACCGGCAGAGCGTCGGGGGATGCACCCGAAACAGTGCAACCATACCCCCGACGTGGCCGATGGCCGTCAAATCAGCCCTGAAGTGCCGCCGGGGGCGCCGGGATGTAGTACAACAGGCAGCCGCACCCTTCGCAGGGTTCGATGATCGTGCCGGTCGACATCGGCAGGCGACGCTGTAGCGGGATCGACGTGTCGCAGCTCCCACACGAGAAATCATCGTGCAGCTGGAACACGACGATGGTCCGGCGCCGGGACTGCACCCGATCATACTTATTCAGCAGCGACTTGCCGACGCCCTCCGACGACGTGTTCCGCTTGCCGCGCGCGACACCGAGTTCCTTGTCGATCACTGCGATCTCTGCGGCCAGCGTCGAGCGGGCGGCTTCCTGATCGGCCGAGGTACGCTCCAACACTTCCCGGTGCACGGCAAGCGCGTTGCGCAGATCGACGATGCGCCGCGAAATCGCCAGGGACTCGCTTTCTTCATCGGCGAGCACCTTGCGTGCCGACTCCACCTGGGCGGCCGCCGCCGTGACTTCCTTCAGCTTCTGCGCCGAGTTCAGCACTTCGACGTTCTTGTCGTGCCGGATCCGGTGTTCGACGATGCGCGCTTCGAGCGAACGGTGCTTCTCGAGTTCGCGCTCGAGCGCGCCGTCGGTCCGGCTCACCTCGTCGGCGGCGCGCTTTCGCGCCTTGTCCAGCGTGGCGAGCCGAGGGGCCAGCGCATCGCGCCGTGCTTCGATCGCGCGTATCACTTCATCGTCCTGTTGGACGATCAACAATGCTTGCAGCTCGGTATTCACTACACCTCCAGGAGGGAGATCCGGTCGATGATCGACCATCACCCCTTCGGTTTAGCCCGCGGACTGCGGATAGGCAAGAGCCGACGGATTTCGGCCTCGAGTTCAAGGCGCTCCTTCATCAACGCATCGTACGCGGCTCCTGTTGCCGCGAGCAGCGCCTCACGGATCT
>JBBQXC010000152.1:0-11483 GCA_038210005.1 Gemmatimonadales bacterium | reverse complement strand
ATGAGCGCCACCAAGTGGATCGCGCTGCTGTTCGTCAGGCTCCGCGTGAGGAGATTCGTGTGCGAGATGGCATCCCGCAGCAAGTACAACGTCTCGTGGCCTTTCTCCGGTTGCAGACCGTCGATGCCGAGGATGATCCCGCCTTGTGCTTTGAGCGCGGCGATGCGCCGTTGATCGCGCAGGACGGAGGCGGTCGCGAGCTCCTACCACGTCTGCATCGCGTAGTCGACGGACCGTTCCGACATCGGCAGGTCGTACGTCGTGCGCAACGCGGCATGAATCTCGGACAGCGATTGGCGCAGCGCCCAGCGCTGCCGCGCAATCTCGGTCAGGACGTCGAGTCCGTAGATGAACTTCGGGAGGGCCAGCCGGGCTTCCTCCGGTGGGGCGAAGCCCGCGTGCAGTGGGCACGCGGGATCGCTGCACCGATCGATATCCACCTCGAGGGCGAGACGCTCACGCAGCAAGAGGATCCGCCGTTTACGGCGATACGCAAAGCGCAACGGCGCGCCGCAACAGGGACAGACTCGACTCCGATTCTTCAGCACGGTGCGCTCAAATCCATCGACCGCGATGCCACGGAACATGTCGCCTCCTTGGGGTGAGGATGCCAAGCGAGGCGAATATACTACTTAGTGAATGTTGCTGTCATAGTTTTTTTTGGGGTTGTTGTCGTTGATCCGCGGCACGTCAGCGGCCATGTTCGGTGAGGCAACGCAGCAGGCCGTTGGGCCGAGAGTCACCCACACGAAACCCCGAAGAGCCGGAAAAGGAAAAGCGGACGACCCGACGGCATCACGTTTACGCAGGGAGTTGGTATCATCGATCTCGAATTCAGCGCGCAGGAGATGCGCGCGATGGCCGATCAGGTCGTAGCGCGTTGCGTGGACCACATCACGACGCTACCCGGTCAGCCGCTGTACGGCGTGCATGATGCGGAGGCGCTCTGCCTGAGCATGCGCGAGTCGTCGCCGGCGTCGGGTACTCCGTTGACGGCGCTGCTCGACGATCTGTTCACGACGTACATCCCGCAGTCGTTCAATACACCGTCGCCGGGATATCTCGCATACATCCCCGGTGGCGGTCTGTTTCCGGCGGCGCTGGCGGATTTCATCGCCGATACGACGAACCGCTACACGGGCATCTGGCAGGCGGCGCCAGCGCTGGTGCAGCTCGAAGCGAATGCGCTGGAGTGGCTGCGCGAGTGGATGGGGTTTCCCGAGGGTACGCGCGGTGTGTTCACGACCGGTGGCTCGATGGCCACCTTCAACGCGGTGTTGTGCGCGCGTGAGCAGTATCTGGGCCCCGATATTCGTCGCGGTGTGCTATACACGTCGGATCAGGCGCACCACTGCGTGATCAAGTCGGCGAAGCTGGCCGGCATCATGCCCGATCGGGTGCGATCCATTCCGTGCGACGCGCACTTTCACCTGCCGGTACACCTGTTGCGTGAGGCGATCGCGCAGGACCGACGTGACGGATTGCTGCCATTCATGGTGGTCTCGAACGCCGGCACCACGAACACCGGTGCGGTCGATCCACTCAATGACATCGCCGATCTCTGCGCGGCCGAACAGCTATGGCATCATGTGGACGGCGCCTACGGCGCGTTTTTCCAACTGTGTACTGACACGCGCGAGGTGCTGCGTGGCCTCGAGCGGGCGGACTCACTCACGCTCGATCCGCACAAAGGCATGTTCATGCCCTACGGTACGGGCGCACTGCTGGTGCGCGATGGCGCGGCGCTGCGGGCAGCGCATGGGGCAACGGCTGACTATCTCCCCGACCTGCCGAGTGCGGCGGATTTTTACGATCCGAGTCAACATGGGCCCGACTTGTCGCGTGGGTTCCCGGGATTGCGCATGTGGCTCACGATCAAGCTGTACGGGACTGATGCGTTCCGCGCAGCGATCGATGAGAAGCGCGCCCTCGCGCTCGACGCCGCGGCTCGCGTGGCGCGATTGCCGCATGTGGTGATGGACGCGCCGCCCGAACTGTCGCTGTTCCCGTTCCATCTCACGTGGCCAGGCGCCACGTTGGCTCAGGAAGACGCGGCAACGCGCAAGTTGATGGCGGCCACGTCACAGCGGGGGCGCGTGATGATCAGCGGTGCTGTGGCCGGTGGACGGTATGTAGGTCGCGTCTGCGTGTTGAGTTTCCGGACGCACGCGATGCAGATTGATCACTTGGTGGAGGATATGGCGGCGGCGATCACCGAGGTGGTGGCGAAGCATCGGGTGTAGGGTGGCGGCGTTGCGTGATGGAGAGGCCGCCAACCGCTGGAACACGGATTGACGGAAAGGCACAGTAACAACACGGATCTGTTCGTTGGGATTTCTCGATAAAAGGCGCGAGGAGACACGTTGCTGTTTTTGTTGATCAACTGCAGCTGTCGGCGCATTTTTGGCAGTCTAGAGGACCCCGCGTGAGAAAGACCGTTCTGTTGTACGGACTCGTGGGTGGCGTGTTGATCGCCGGCCTGCGATTCGTCGAATATCGATTTCTCGTGCTCGAGCACTCGCTCGAGATTTACGGCGGGATCGTCGCCGCGCTTTTCGCGACACTCGGCCTCTGGTTCGGTCGCAAACTCACGGGAACGCGCGAGACCGTGATCGTCCGCGAGGTGCCGATTGAGATACCGGTGGAAGTGCGCGTGGAGGTGCCGGTCCGCGCGGGTGCGCCCTTCGAGCGCAACGCCGCCCGGTTGTCGACGCTCGGAATCACGCCCCGCGAGCTCGAAATTTTGGAGGCGATGGCGGCCGGCCACAGCAATCGTGAGATCGCCGAACGGTTGTACGTGAGTGAGAACACCGTAAAAACCCACGCTGCGCGCCTGTTCGACAAGCTCTCGGCCAAACGGCGAACCCAAGCGGTTCAGCTGGCGAAGGACGCCGGCATCATCTCCTGAATGTCCCCCAAGACTCCTCCGAACGGGTGATTATCGACGAAAACCGGCGAAATCATCCGTTTGGGTGACGCGCGAAACGGGCGATCGCGACCAGACTGGCTGTCGTTCACGCTCGCCCCTTCCACCGTCTATGCCACGACCTATGCGCAGCATCGTCCTCAAATTCGGCCTGATTTCCGGCGCGCTCCTCTCGGCCATGATGGCATTCACGATCCCGTTTCAGGACGTGATCGGCTTCGACTATGGCATGATCGTCGGTTACACCACGATGGTCTTGGCCTTTTTGCTCATCTATTTCGGCGTCCGCACTTACCGCGATACTGCCGGGGGCGGGACGGTCACCTTTGGCCGGGCAGTCAAGGTCGGCGCGCTGATCGCCCTGATATCGTCCAGCTGCTACGTGGCCACCTGGCAGGTGATGTATTTCAATTTCATGCCCGACTTTACCGCCAAGATCTCTGCGCATACACTGGCGAAGGCGCGTGCCGCCGGTGAAAGCGAGGCCGCGATCTCGAAGACGCGGAAAGAGATGGAGGAGTTCGCGGTTATGTACCAGAATCCGGCGATCAATGCGGCCATCACCTTCCTCGAACCACTTACCGTGGCGTTGATTATGACGTTGGTGTCCGCTGGGCTACTCAGTCGCCGCACGATCCCTCCACGAGATACCTGATGGCGTACATCGCCCCCGAAACTCGTCTGCGTGAGCTGACGCCGGTTCCGCTGATTGTCGGTGCCGTCCTCGGCCTCATCTTCGGGGCGTCGTCTCTGTATCTGGTGCTCAAGGTGGGACTCACCGTGAGCGCATCGATTCCGGTCGCGGTCATTTCGATAGCGATCTTCCGCCTGTTTGCACGACTGGGCGGGCGTGATGCGACGATCCTCGAGCACAACATCGTGCAGACGGCTGGTTCGGCAGGTGAATCGATTGCGTTCGGCATCGGCGTCACGATGCCCGCGATTCTCATTCTCGGGTTCGACCTCGAGATCGCGCGCGTACTGCTGGTTGCGGTGCTTGGAGGTGTGCTCGGCATCCTCATGATGATTCCGCTGCGTCGCGCGCTGATCGTGGCGCAGCATGGAGTGCTGAAGTATCCGGAAGGCACGGCGTGTGCTGAGGTGCTGAAGGCCGGCGCGAACGCCGAGTCGCGCGCGGCGGCGAGCGACGGGGCGCGGCGCGAGCAGGACGCAATGGGGGGGGCGGGTACGAGCGCTCGCACCATCTTCACCGGCTTCGGCATCGGCATCGTGTACAAGACCGCGATGTCGGCCCTGCGCGCGTGGAAGGATGTGCCGGAGAAAGTATTCGGCGCGCCCTTTTCGGCGGCGTCGGTGTCGGTGGAAGTGTCACCGGAGTTGCTGGGCGTAGGCTATATCATCGGTCCGCGTGTGGCGGCGGTGATGTTCGCCGGCGGTGTGCTGGCGTATCTCGTGCTCATTCCGATGATCGCCTATTTCGGATCGGCACTCACCGCGCCGCTGGCGCCCGAAACAAGCGCGTTGATCCGCGAGATGAGCCCCGGTGCGATTCGTAATGCGTATGTGCTGTACATCGGCGCCGGTGCTGTAGCCGCTGGTGGCATCATCAGCGTGATCCGCTCCACGCCGACGATCTGGCACGGACTGCGCGAAGGACTGCGCGATGTGTCCAACTCGAGCGCCACAACTATTCGCGATACGGTACGCACCGACCGTGATCTGCCACTCAAGTTGGTACTGCTTGGCATCATTGCGCTGGTGGTCGCGCTCGTGGGTGCGAGTCCGCTGTATGTGCGTGGTACCGGCTTCGGTACGCGCATCGCGGCGGCGCTGCTGATCGTGGTGTTCGGGTTTCTGTTCGTGACCGTGTCATCGCGGCTGACCGGTGAAATCGGCTCGTCGTCCAATCCGATTTCCGGCATGACGGTGGCTACGCTGCTGCTCACCTGTCTGGCGTTCGTGCTGCTGGGCTGGACAGGGAGTAACTACTACGTGACGGCGCTCTCGATCGGCGCGATCGTGTGCATCGCGGCGTCGAACGGCGGCACCACGTCGCAGGACTTGAAGACGGGCTTTCTGGTGGGCGCGACGCCGCGCTCGCAGCAGATCGCCATTGTGGTGGGCGCGCTCGTGTCGGCGCTGGCGCTCGGGCCGATTCTGCTGCGACTCAACGCGGCCGGCACCGTGTACGTGAGCGCGTCGGCGATGTCGCCTGATGCGCGCGGCGGCGCGGCGCTCACGAGTGGTGAAACGGCGAACGTGCGCACGCTCGAGCGTCGTGAATCGGTGGACGGCATCATGGCCGACGGCAGCACTGACTCGCGCGAGTACTGGGTATGGCACCGCCAGGACCCGAGCGGCGGCAACGCCGAGAAATATCTCGTGGACGACGCGGGCAAGCCTGTGTACTTCGTAGATCCCGGCATCAACGGCAGCATCACGACGCTCGCGAATGGCCAGACGGTGCCGAAGTTCGATGCGCCCAAGGCCACGCTGATGTCGTACATCATCAAGGGCATCCTGGGCGGGAAGCTCCCGTGGGGACTCGTGCTGCTGGGCGTCATGATCGCGCTCGTGCTCGAGCTGTCGGGGATCCCATCGCTGGCCTTTGCGGTGGGCGTGTATCTACCGATCTCCACCTCCGCGCCGATCTTCGTGGGCGGTGTAGTGCGCTGGGCGGTCGATCGCTGGATCGCGCGTAAACACGCCGGTCTCAACCTCACCGACGATGAACTGGCGGCCGAGGGCGACAAGAGCCCGGGAGTGCTGATGGCCTCGGGCTACATCGCGGGCGGCGCAATCGCCGGCATCCTGATCGCCTTTGTGGCGGGAGTACCGGCGATGGCGGGTGCGAATCGCGCGATCGAGGCGATGTCGGCGAACAATCCGCTCTTCGCTGGGCCGCTGGCCGACGTGCTGTCGCTGCTGCCGTTCGTGGCGCTGATCGCGGTGCTGTATCTGACCGGTCGCGAAAAGCTGCTTACAAAGCCTTCTTGATGGCCGCTTCCAGGTTCTGCGTGCCGCCGACGCCGGTGTAGACGATCTTGCCGCTCCTGTTCACGACGACCACGTAACTGGTAGCCGGCACGTCGTAGGCGCCGCTCACGGTACCCTTTTTGTCGTACAGCAGTTCGCCGCCGAGCTTGTTGGCCTTTTGCCAGCCCTTCACTCGTGCGATAGACTGGTTCACCGACACCGCGACAGTCACGAACTTGACCTGCGCCCCGTGCTTGGTCATCGCGGCGCGCATAGCGGGCTCGAGCTGCTTACAGTTGCCGCACCAGGTAGCCCAAAACTCGAGCACCACGGGCGTCTTGCCGAGGTAGGCGGAGAGATCGACAGTTTTGCCGTCGAGGGTCTCGAGCGGCCCCGTGGGGGCGGTTTCGCCGACCGCGATGCCGAGGTCTTGGGATAGAGCGGGGGAGGGGGCGAAGGCGAGGGCTATTGCGACGAAGGCGGTGCGGAACGAGAACATAAAACAGTATGGGGTCGGGAGTATGGAGTAGGGAGTAAAAAGTACGGGGTACGCGGTCGGGTCGTGAGCGGGTGCCCCATACCCCATACCCCCGACTCCTTACTTAGTCGTCAGAAATACACCTGTCCCATCTTCACCAGATAGTACTCCGCCATCCCAAGCATCACGAATGCGAAGACCTTTTTTATCGTCAGCATCCACGCACCAGCGCGCGGCAATCGCGACACTGAGCCCGCTGAGAGGCCAACCACGACCAACAGCGTGCACATGCCCAGCGAGAAGGTGAAGAGATACAAAAAGCCCAGCAGCGCGGATCCGGTGGTGGAAACCCAGGTCAGAACGGCGGCCATGACGGGGGCAGAGCAGGGCGCTGCTACCAGGCCTGACGCCGCGCCCATGATGAACGCACCTGCAACGCGTCCACCGGTTCCGGCATTGGCGGCGCGCTGCATGATGGCGGCGGGCACGCGCACGGGAAGCACGTCGAACATGGACAGGGCGGCCAGCATGAGCAGATTCGCCATGGCGAAGTAGGCCCAGGGGTTGGCCGAAACGGTGCCAAACATGGTGCCGGTGAGACCGGCGAGGAGTCCGAGGCCGGCGTAGACGCTGGCCAGTCCGAACACGTAGGTGAGCGAAAGGCCGAGCGGGCGCCACTTTGACGCTTTGGTGGCGCCTGACTGTTCCGATGATGACTGTCCGCCCACGATCGCGGCGGTGATCGGAATCATTGGGTACACGCAGGGTGTGAGCGACGTCAGGACGCCGGCCCCGAACAGGAGCGGGAGGGCGGCCGCGGGATTGGACGAAAGCTGCGCGGTGACGTCGGCGATCTGCGTGAGAACGATCATGTGGGGAAGATACGGCCGAGGGCGGGCCAGCGTTCCAGACCGTGCACGGGAGGCTCTGGCGCGCGGGCCGGATTCGACGGATCATGCGTGTCGGTCCCCAACTTCATTGAGGTGTTGATGGTCGGTCTTTCAGTGCGTTCCCGCTGGCTTCGGGCGGCGCTCCTCACCGCGTGCACGGTGCCGCTCGCCGCGACTGTACGTGCGCAGACCATTCGCCCCGATGCCGACCCCCGCATCGAGCAGCTGGTGGCGTCGGTATCGCAGCAACGGTTGCAGGCCACCGCCACCACACTCGCCGGCTTCGGCACGCGCGCCACGCTGTCGGATACGCTGTCGACCACGCGGGGTATCGGGGCCGCACGGCGCTGGATCTACAACGAATTCACGCGCATGAGCCCAAAGCTGCTGGTGTCGTACGACCGACACATGCTGGCGCAGCAGGGACGGATCTCGCGCGAGGTGGAGTTGGTGAACGTGGTCGCCGTGCTGCCGGGCAAGAGCACGCGTCGGGTGTATGTCACGGGCCACTACGACACGGTCAATTCACGGCGTTTGGCGGGCGCCGACGCCACGGCCACTGCGGCGGCGCCAGGTCAGCCGTTGGTGCGCCCCACGATCGATCACGACGCCGACGCACCGGGGGCGAACGACGACGGCAGTGGCACGTCGCTCACGATGGAGCTGGCGCGGGTGTTCGCCGAAAGCGGTATCGATTTCGACGCGACGCTGGTGTTCGTGACGTGGGCCGGTGAAGAGCAGGGGCTGATCGGCTCCATGGCGCACGCATCGGCCCTGCGCAACGCGAAGGGCGTGGTCGAAGCGAACTTCAACAACGACATCGTGGGCAGCAGCCTCGGCGGCAATGGCATCGTGGACGGCGAGAGCGTGAAGATCTATTCGCTCGGCCCGGAAGACTCGCCGCATCGTGCGCTGGCGCGGTACGTCCAGCGAGTGGCCGGCACGTACGTCCCGTCGCATACGATTCGCCTGATGGCGCGCGAAGACCGCTTCGGACGTGGCAGCGATCACTCGTCGTTTTCGGCCCACGATTTCCCGGCCATCGTGTTCCGCGAAGCGAACGAGAACTACGAGCGACAGCATTCTCCCGACGACAAACTGGAAGGGATGGACTTCCGCTATCTCGCGCAGAACGCGCGCGTGAACGCGGCGTCGGCCGCCTCGGTGGCATTGGCGCCACCGGCACCGCGCGTCACCACCGGTGGTGGTTCGGCCACGCTCGGGCGCGGCCGTTCCGGTTACGACGCGAGTTTGCAGTGGCAACCCTCGCCGGGCGCGGTGGCGTACCGCATCTACTCGCGTGACGCGTGGACCAACGACTGGCAGAAGTCGCAGGTCGTGGGCAACGTGACGCAGTTGACCATGCCGAACGTGTCGATCGACGACTACGTATTCGGGGTAGCGGCGATCGGTGCCGATGGCAACGAGAGTGTGATCAGTGCGTATGTGTCACCGGTGCGTAAGATGACCGACGTGCTGCTCAAGAAGTGACGTGTACTCAGTGATTTACCACAACGGCGGAGCCGGACATGATTCGACGGGAGTTTCTCGTGACCTCAGCGTTGGGAACAGCAGGTGCGATCGCCAATTCGATGGGCGGCGCAGAGCGACTCGTGGCGGAGCGACTCATGAGTGAGTCGAATGGCGTAACCGAACACCCGGAAGCACTGATGGCGCCTCTGCGCACCGAGCGCGCGACGCGCAAGATCCTGATCGCGGGCGGCGGGTTCCGCACGGGCTTCATCAAGTACATGGCGGAGCTCACCGGGAAAGCGCGTCCGCGCATTTGCTATCTGCCATCGGCGTCGGCCGACAGCGCAGAGTCGGCGCTCGGCTTTTACGCGTCGTGCGCGCCGCTGAACGTGCAACCGTTCGTGCAGAATGTGTTCATCGAGAGCTTGTCGCAGAAGCAGGGATGGGACGAGGTCCTACTGTCGATGGACGCCATCGTGGCGTCGGGCGGCAACACGTTGAATCAGCAGGCCATCTGGAAGGCACAGGGGATCGACGCGGTGCTGCGGACCGCATGGGATCGCGGCATCGTGTTGGGCGGGGCGAGTGCCGGGTCGCTGTGCTGGTTCGAAGAGGGCACCACCGATTCGCGGCCCAAGGCGCTGTCGATCGTGAAGTGCCTGGGCTTCCTGCCGGGGAGCCATTCGCCACACTACGACGCCGAAGCAGGGCGGCGTCCGCTGTATCAGAAGCTGATCGCGTCGGGAGAAATGAAGCCCGGCTACGCCTGCGACAACGACGCCGGCATCTACTTCGAGGAAACGGCGGTCAAGCGTGTGGTCTCCACCCGGAAGGAGGCCAAGGTGTACTACGTGAGCGTGGTGAACGGAAAGGTGTCGGAACGCACTCTGGAACCGGACGCGATTTAGCTAGATTTCAAGGTTCGCTTGTTCTTCGATCCCGCTTTTCGACTTCCGCTTTTCGGATTCGGCACAACATATGGCTCCGCAGTTCATTTACGTCATGAAGGCGCTGCGCAAGGTGGTTCCGCCTTCGCGCATCATCCTCGATGATATCTGGTTGTCGTTCTATCCCGGCGCGAAGATCGGTGTGCTCGGTCCGAACGGCGCCGGTAAGTCGTCGCTGCTGCGTATCATGGCCGGTGTCGATACCGAGTATCAGGGCGAAGCGTGGGCGCACAAGGGCACGCGCATCGGCTATCTGGCGCAGGAGCCGGAGCTCGACATCACGCTCGACGTACGCGGCAACGTGGAACTGGCCGTCAAGGCGCAGCGCGATGCACTCAACGAGTTCAACGACATCTCGCTCAAGTTCGCCGAGCCTGATGCCGATTTCGACGCGCTGATCGACCGGCAGGGGAAGCTGCAGGAGTACATCGACCAGCACGATCTGTGGAATCTCGACAACAAGATCGACGTGGCGATGGACGCCCTGCGCTTGCCGCCCGGCGACGCCGACGTGACCAAGCTGTCGGGTGGTGAAAAGCGTCGCGTGGCGTTGTGCAAGATCCTGCTGGAAGAGCCGGACATGCTGCTCCTCGACGAGCCCACCAACCACCTCGACGCCGAAAGCGTGGCGTGGCTGGAGCATCATCTCGAGCGCTACACGGGCACCGTGGTCGCCATCACTCACGATCGATACTTTCTCGACAACGTGGCGAAGTGGATCCTCGAGCTCGATCGCGGCAAAGGCGTGCCGTACGAGGGCAACTACTCCGGCTGGCTGGAGCAGAAGCAGGCGCGCATGGCGGTCGAAGAAAAGCACGCGAGCACGCGTCAGAAAACGTTGCAGCGCGAGCTCGAGTGGGTGCGCATGTCGCCCCGCGCGCGTCAGGCCAAGAACAAGGCCCGTTTGGCCGCCTACGAAGACTTGGCGAGCGAAGCGCAGCAGGATCGCGCGATGCAGAACGAAATCGTGATCCCGCCGGCCCCGCGCTTGGGCAACGACGTGGTGATCGCCAAGAGCCTCAAGAAGTCGTACGGCGACAAGCTGTTGTTCGACAATCTGTCGTTCGATCTGCCGCGCGCCGGTATCGTGGGGATCATCGGCCCCAACGGTGCCGGCAAGACCACGCTGTTCCGCATGATCAACGGGCTCGAGACGCCCGATGGTGGTGAGCTCAAGATCGGCGAGACGGTTCAGATTTCGTATCAGGATCAGTCACGCACGCTCGAGGGCAAGCGCACGCTCTGGGAAGAAATCTCCGGTGGTCGCGAAACGCTCACGGTGGGCAAGCGTGAGCTGAATTCACGCGCATACGCAGCGAGCTTCAACTTCAAGGGCGCCGATCAGCAGAAGCTGGTGGCGAATCTGTCGGGTGGTGAACGCAACCGGTTGCACCTCGCGAAGACGGTGATGCAGGGTGGCAACCTGTTGCTGCTCGACGAACCGACGAACGACCTTGATGTGGATACGCTGCGTGCGCTGGAAGACGCGGTGCTGGATTTCTCGGGCTGCGCGGTGATCATCTCCCACGATCGGTGGTTCCTGGATCGTGTGGCGACGCACATTTTGGCGTTCGAGGGGGATTCGGAGACGGTGTGGTTTGAGGGCAACTACGGCGCTTACATCGAAGACTTGAAGCGTCGCAAGGGCCCGGATGCGGATATGCCGACGCGCATCAAGTACAAGAAGTTGGTGCGGTCGTAACGCTTGCTGTTTGCTGGATGGATCGTGGTACGCGGGGGCTGGGGCGGCCGAGGGTGTCCCAGTCGCCGCTTGCTGCGCGTGGGGTTGGGCGTGGTGGCTCGACGAGGAGGTCGTGGCCCCCGCGCAGAGG
>JBBQXC010000151.1:0-11730 GCA_038210005.1 Gemmatimonadales bacterium | reverse complement strand
ACCCGATGTCGATGAAATCCACGACGCCGTCTCGCAGCCGAATGCGATCGAGCAGGTTGCCGATGGCTCCCCCGATCACGACGGGCACGCCAAACGCGGCGAGCCGTGAGATCCGGGTAAGGTCGGCCGTGGCGCGAATCAGCACCACGACAATCACGACGCTGAGCGTCGCAAAAATCCAGCGTGACGCAGGACCGAGGTGCATGCCGAAGGCCGCCCCCGGGTTGTACGAAAGCGTGAAACGCACCACGTCGCCGATGATCCGGTGTGGAATATGGCGTGGGGCGAGATACTCGACGGCCAGCGCTTTCGAAATCGCGTCAGCTGCCGTAATGAGCAACACGAGGCCCCAGAAGCTGAGCGTGGACGAGGCGGCCGGCACGTCGTTGACGACGGCCGACGCCGTGGCACTGCGGGTCGGGTTCGTCATCGCGACCGGTCGGCAGATTCAGTCGTTGGGGCCGTCGTCGACCGCACAGCGTTCTGCTCGGCCGCCTCGGCCGCTTCGGCCGCGGCCGCGGCCGCTGCTTCGCGCTTCTCCTCGCCCCACAGCACGAGCGCCAGCAGGAACGCGCCGCTGCTGACCGCCATGTCCGCCACGTTGAACGTCGGCCAGCGATGCACCCCGAACCCGATGTCGATGAAGTCGACGACGCCCAGATCAGACCGGATCCGGTCGATCACGTTGCCGAGTGCGCCCGCCGCCACGAGGGACACGGCGAGCGCTTTCCGCAGATCGTCGTGCGCGGTTTGCTGATAGAGCCGCCAGAGGATTACGATGGCGCCGGTGGTGAGCGCCATGAAAATCCAGCGCGAGTAGTCGCCCAGATGCAGCCCGAAGGCCGCCCCCGGGTTGTACACGAGCGCGAAACGGAACCAGTTCCCGAACACCGGATTGCCCCCGCCGGCGGGCGCGAGTGTCGCGACCGCCACGGCCTTGGTGATCAGGTCGAGGACGAGGACAACGAGGAGGACAGGAATTGCGACGATAGCCTTCACATCAGCCCTTTTTGGCGTCTTCCTCACGCTGCTTGCACGCAAAGCAGTAGCGCGCATGCGGCAAGGCATCGAGTCGCTCGAAGGCGATATCTTCTCCACACTGGTGGCACTTGCCGAAGGTCTCCGGCGACTTGTACAGGCGACGCAGGGCCTGATCGATGTGAAACAGGAATCGGCCTTCCTGCGACGCGAACAGGAACGCCTTCTCCCGTTCCATGGCGTCGGTCCCCTGGTCGGCCATATGGAAGGAGTAGGCACTGGTGTCGCCGTCGGCGTCGCCGTTGGGACCGAAGGCTTCCCCGTGGTGCCCGAGCTCCTTCAGCACGCGCTTGCGCTCTTCGAGTAACCGCTTCTCGAAGTGCTGCAACTGCTTCTTGGGCATCGGCTTCGACTTCTTCGTATCCTTGGCGGCGTTCGATCCAGCCATTACGACCCTTCCTTGGTGAGCGCGAGGCGGATCGAACGTCCATCGACGTCCACCACCTGCGTCGCGGTCCACGTGGAACCGTTGCCATCTGCATGGAACGGCGAGCCAGCCTCCGTGCCGATCAGCAATCGCACGGCGAGCACCTCGTCAGCGATGCGGCCACGGTGCGTGGCCACTGCGCCCTCCAGCTCCGCATCACCGGCGATTGCCACCGCGATGCGGTCACTCACATCCAGCTGCGCTTCCTTCCGGAGGCGCTGCACTTTGCTGATCACTTCGCGTGCCAACCCTTCGGCCCGGAGCTCAGGGGTAATCGTGGGATCGAGCGCCACGCCGTACCCGCCGTTCTCCTGCACCACCGCGGCACCCGAGGCGCGACGGATGATGGCGACGTCGTCGGGGGCAATCAAGCGCGACACGCCCTCCACCTCGATCGTGACCGATTCGCCCCCTGCCAACTTACGGATGAGCTCGACTGGCATGTCCGGCACGGCCGCCGCCACCAATGGCGTTTCCTTGCCGAACTTCTTGCCAAGCGTGCGAAAATTGCCCTTCACCTCGAGCGAGACCAGAGCGTCGGTCGAGCTCACGAACTCCACCAGCTTCACGTTGATCTCGGAGGCCAGCAGCGCGCCCAGCTCCGACGCTGGGCCTGGGTTCCCCGGCACGACGCACTGCACCGACGGCAGCGGTTGACGCACGTTCACATCCGCCACGTCGCGGGCAGCACGGGCCAGCCCCGCCAGGGTCCGGATGTCGTCCATCGCGGCCTCGAGCCTCTCGTCCACCGGCGTCGGGTTCGCCCGCGTATACGACGCCAGGTGCACCGAGGTTCCAGTTAGGGCCCGGTGGACGGCATCGGTGATGAACGGCGCGAACGGGGCCAGCAGCCGGCAGGTGACGGCGAGCACTTCATGCAGGGTCGCGAACGCCGCCCGGTTGTCGGCGCTGTCGACTTCATAGAAACGGGCGCGCGACTGACGCACGTACCACTTGGAGACATCGTCGTCCATGAACTGCATCACGCGACGCGCCGCCAGCGTAGCGTCGTAGTTGTTGAGATGCTGATCGACTTCCGCCTCCACACGCGTGAGGCGGGACAGGATCCAGCGATCGAGCGCCGGACGGTCGGCCACCGCCGGATCGTTCACGCTCGGCGACCACCCGAAGTTGGCGTACTGCGCGAAGATGCCGTTGTACACGTTGCGGAACGTGAGCAGGAACCGCCCGGCCGTTTCGCGGATCGCGTTCTCGTCGAAGCGGCGCGGCACCCACACCTGGCTGGTGGCGACCAGGAACAGTCGCACCGCATCGGCGCCGTGACGCTCCAGCACCTGCCACGGGTCGACGGTGTTGCCTTTGCTCTTGGACATTTTCTGTCCCTGCGCATCGAGCACGAGGTCGTTCACGACCACATGGCGATACGGCGCCGCTGTGCGGTCGGCGTTGTTGGGCAGCGCATCGCCCAGCCCCGTCGCGATCGCAAGCAGCGAGTAGAACCAACCGCGTGTCTGATCGACGCCCTCGCAGATGAAGTCAGCCGGGAACTGCGCGTCGACCTTGTCGTGGTTCTCGAACGGATAATGCCACTGCGCGAACGGCATCGAGCCCGAGTCGAACCAGGTGTCGATCACTTCCGGCACGCGACGCATGGTGCCGTTCCCCGACGGGGCCGGCCACGTGTACTGGTCGATGTGCGGCTTATGTGGATCGAAATCCTCGGGCAGCGGGCGGCCGATGCGCGCGGCGAGATCGGCATAGCTGCCGATCACGTCGATTTCGGTGGCATCTTCGTCGTTCACCCACACGGGGAGCGGCGTGCCCCAGTAGCGGTCGCGCGAAATCGCCCAGTCGACGTTGTTGGCAAGCCACTCGCCGAAGCGACCGGTGCCGACTTCGCTGGGATGCCAATCCACGGCCGCATTGCGCGCCATCAGGCTGTCACGCACCGCCGTGGTGCGCACGAACCACGACCCGCGTGCGTAGTACAGCAGCGGTGTGCCACAGCGCCAGCAATGCGGATACGAGTGCGTGAAGGTGGTGGTCTTCCAGAGCACATCGCGCTCACGCAGCACCTCGATGATGCGCGCATCGGCCTGCTTCACGAACACACCGCCCACTTCCGGCACATCGTCGGTGAACTCGCCGCGCGCCGTCACCGGCTGCAGGAAGGCGAGTCCGTGACGCTGACCGGCCGCGTAGTCGTCGGCACCGAAGGCCGGCGCCATATGCACCACGCCGCTGCCGTCTTCCGCGCTCACGAAGTCTTCCGTCACGATCACTTCATGACGGCCCTCGTCGGGATAGGGCACCCAGTCCAGCGGACGACGATAGCGCTTCCCCGACAGCTCCGCGCCGGTCATCTGTCCGGCCACATCCCAGCGATCGGCCCAGTCGGCGCCGAGCACCCCCGGCACCCGCGCTTCGGCCAGGATGATCGTCCACTCCGCGCCCGTTTTTTTGCGCAGCTCGACGTACATGAGCGCGGGGTTCACCGCCAGCGCAGTGTTCGACACCAGCGTCCACGGCGTGGTCGTCCACACCAGAATGCGACGACGCTGCGCCGGCGCGTTGCCCTGCTCGTCCAGCAGATCGAGCGCCACATACACGCTCGGATCGTCGACGTCGTCATACCCCTGCGCGACTTCGTGGCTGGAGAGTGCGGTGCCACAACGCGCACAATACGGCAGGATCTTGTGGCCGCGCACCAGCAGCGACTTCTCGTGCAGCGTGCGCAGCGCCCACCACACCGACTCCACGAAATTGTGCGAGTAGGTGACGTAGGGATCGTTGTAGTCGAGCCAGTACGCCGTGCGCTGCGACAGCTTTTCCCAATCGCCGCGGTACTTGAACACGCTTTCGCGGCAGCGACGGTTGAACTCCGCCACGCCGGTCTGCTCGATGAGCTGTTTCCCGCCAAGCTTCGCGATCTCCGACGGATCGACGCCCTGACGGGCAGCTTCCTCACGCTGCAGCTCCTTCTCGACTTCGATTTCGACCGGCAGCCCATGCGTATCCCACCCGGCCTTCCGCGGCACGAAGTACCCCTGCATGGCGCGGTGGCGGCAGAAGAGGTCCTTGATCGTGCGTGAGAACACATGGTGAATGCCCGGACGGCCGTTGGCCGTGGGCGGCCCCTCGTAGAACACGAACGGCTTGGCGCCGGCCCGCGCGGCCTGCGCCTGCTCGAACAGCTGCTCGGCGTCCCAGCGCGCGAGCAGTTCCTGCTCGAAGGCGTCTGCGCCCGAGTCGGGGAGGAGCGGATACGAAACGGTGTCCTGCGGTGCGGTCATGAGAGCGGGTAACTCGGAGCGTTCAGTCAGGCGGAGAGACAGTGGTGACAGGGCGGACGCGCGATGCTACAACCGCGCGATCACGCCCTTCACGACGGTGGCAAGCTTCGGTTCGGCGGCACGGGCCACGCCCACGATCTGGGCAAGGCTCGCCGGCTCGAGCGCATCAGGAAGACACTTGTCGGTAATGATGGACAGCCCCAGCACGCGCATACCGCCGTGGAGCGCCACGATCACTTCCGGCACCGTGCTCATGCCCACGACGTCGGCGCCGATGCCACGCAGAAAGCGATACTCGGCGCGCGTTTCCAGATTGGGTCCCTGCACCGCCACGTACACGCCTTCCCGCAACGTGATGCCGTTCTGCGCCGCCACCTCGCGCGCGAGCGCGCGCAGGGTCGGATCGTACGGCTCCGACATGTCGGGGAAGCGCGCGCCGAGGGTGTCGTCGTTCGGTCCGATGAGGGGATTGTCGCCCAGCAGGTTGATGTGATCGGAGATCAGCATCAGATCGCCCGTCGCCCACAACGGATGCATCCCCCCGCACGCGTTGCTCACGACGAGCGTCTCGGCGCCCAGCGCCCGCAGCACGCGCACGGGGAACGTGACCTGCTGCAGCGAATAGCCTTCGTAACGATGGAAGCGGCCCTGCATGGCCACGACGGTCTTGCCACCAAGCGTGCCGCAGAGCAAACGGCCCTTGTGCGACTCGACAGTGGACAGCGGGAAATTGGGCAGATCCTTGTACTCGATCGTCTGCTCGACGTCGATCTCGTCGGCGAGGCCACCGAGGCCCGTGCCGAGGATGATCGCCGTCTCGACAGCGCGCGGGAAGCGCGCGCGCACGGCCTGCGCACACGCTTCGATGCGCTCACGCGCATGCAGCCCGAGCGCCGGATGCGACAGGCCGACCGCCGTGTGCTCCTGCGTGTACTGCAGCGACGGACGCGAATGCTGTGAGGCGCTCATACGTCTTCCTCGACCACATCGAGCCACGACGGCGTGGGGGCCGAGGGGCGTGGGGGCAACTCGCGGATCTCCTGGACCACCGATGGTTCCGCACGGACGGCCGACATGGTGCGCGGCGTGGTGAAGTCGGGGATCGGTTCGGATTCCGCGGAATTCAATTCGGTGAGCTGTCGCTCGAGATGATGACGCAGCTGCGCGAGATAGCTCCGACGCGTGCGCCAGAGTGCTTGCACCTCCTCTTCGGCGCGACGCAGTTCATCGCGCACTCCCTGCAGCAGCTTGTCGGCCTCGGCCTGCGCTTCACGCAGGATCAGCTGCGCTTCGCGCTCCGCCTGCTCCTTGATGTCGCCGCGCAATTGCTGGGCGCTCACGAGCGCTTCGTTGAGTGCCTTGTCGCGATCACGAAACGACTTCAGCTGCTCGTGGAAGTTGCGCGCCTTCTGATCGAGCTCCTGATTGGCGCGCGACAAGCGCTCCAGTTCCTCGGCGACTTGCTCGCGGAACTGGTCCACACGTGCGCGGTCGTAGCCACGCAGTGCGTTGCCGAAATCGAAGCGCCGCGCATCGAGCGCGGTGAGATGGAAGCCTTGAGAGCCGTCGTCCGCCATGCGAATTCCCGGGTGAATCAGGTCCGACTGCCGAACAGCACTGTGCCCAGCCGTACGTGCGTTGCGCCTTCTTCGACAGCGACTTCGTAGTCGCCCGACATGCCCATGCTCAACCACCCGGCCTCGAAGCCGGCTACCTGCAGTTGTGAGCGCGCGTCCCGCGCGCCACGAAAGACGTCGCGCAATACCGATTCATCGGCATCGAACGGCGCCATCGTCATGACTCCCCGGACCCGCAAATTGCTGCATGCGTGCAGGCGCTCAGCGACGGTTGGCAGGTCGTGAAGCGAGAACCCACTCTTGGTGAACTCCCCGCTCACGTTGACCTGCACCAGCACCTCGAGCACCCGCTGCGCCTCGCCGGCCGCGTTGTCGAGCGCGACGGCAAGCCGCTCGCTATCGAGACTATGAACGAGGTCGAACGTCGCGGCGTTCTTCGCCTTGTTGCGCTGAAGGTGACCAATCAGATGCCAGCGGACCGGCACCGTCACCTGCGCCCGCTTTGATTCGGCTTCCTGCACTTTGTTCTCGCCCACATCGTGGACGCCCGCGTGCCAGGCCGCCAGCACGGCGTCGGCACCGTGGGTTTTCGTGACCGCGATCAGGGTGACATCCTGCCCGTGTCCGCCCCGTGCGCGTGCCGCGGCGATGCGCTCACGAACCTCCGCCACCATCGTTGCGACATGGTCCGAAATTGGCATAGCATATAAGGTTAGGGAGCATTGCACGACGACACAAGTAACGGGTCGTCGATGCGCACCACTTGCGCACAGCGCAGCAGCGCCTGCATCTGCGCCACGGCCGGATCGGCGCCGGCCGGGATGGGCGCGAGCACTGAACGGGGCACTTGGTCCCGCGCCCGCGCCAACGCGGCGGCATCGAGCGTGATCGTGCCCGGCGCGGTACTGGCCGACGGCGCGTACACCAGTCCCTGCAACGCCCATCCCTGCGTCCGGTCAATGCGATTGCGGTCGGGACGCGCCAGCAAGGTGCTGACCCGCACGTCGCGCCCGTCTTCGGTGGCGTGGATCATGACCGACCGCAGCGTCGCCTCGAGCCCCGGCCAACTGCGCACCGCTTCGGGCGGCAACAGCCGACGCGCCGCCAGCGACTCCCGGTACCACATGGCGCCGAGGAGCGGCACGGTCACCACGCTGACATCCGACCGGTAGTCCTCCACCTGCTGCAGATACCAGAGCGGAAACGTGTCGTTGTCACCGGCGGCGAGCAGCACCCCGCGCTGCGGTATGGCATCGAGCAGCAGCCGGGCGTACGCGCGTGGCATCATCGCGATGGGCTCACGGGTGCGATCCATCACGCTGCGATTCGCCAGCAGCGGCACCGCACCGAGAAGCAGCGGCAGGACGGCGATCGGCGCCGGCAGGCGTTTGGCGAACGCCGCCGCAATCGCGGCGAGTCCGGCCCCCGCCAAGAGTCCCCAGCTCCAGAAGCCGAGCACGAAGAAGTAGTCGCGCTCGCGCGCCTCATGCGCGGCACCGGCCGGGATGAAGCTGCCGCCGAACGTGGGACCGGCGCGCATGTTGAGCCAGACGGCCACTCCCATCGTGCCCGACAGCAGCAGCACCAGCATGGCGCGACCGGCCCGGGCCTCATGACGCCACACCGTGCGCAGCCCGAGCGCCGCCAGCCACACGAACGACAGGGTAAGCAGGGTGCGCGGCACCGATGGCGTGGGGAACGGATGGACGCCGAACGCGACCTGCCAGTCGGCCCACTCGAACACGTTTGCCAACTGCAGCCAGAGCGGCGCCATACGCGGCAGCAATCCGGACACGTCGTACTGCTCGCGGCGCAGCACCGCGACAAGCGCCCGGAGCGAGTCGGGATGGCCCGACGCCAGGTCGGGCCCTGCGGCGTACAGCAGTGGAAGCACGGCCACCGCTGACAATCCGAGCAGCCCGAGGGCGCCCCAGCCGATCACGTCACACCGACGGACGCGCGGGCCGCTCCATGCGAACACCAGCGCGGCTGGCAGTGCCACCAGCACACTCAAATGCAACGGCACCGCGATCGCGGCCATGAACACGATCAGCGCGCGCGCACGCCGACGTACGTGGTCCGACACGCCCGGCCGACCGGCATACTCGCCGGCAGCCAGCATGAGCGCCGAGCAGAGCAACGACACCGCATACACCTCGGTCTCGGTGGCATTGCTCCACACCGTCGTCATCGTGCCGGCGACAACGGCGCCGACCACGGCGCCACGCGATCCAATCCATCGTCGCAGCATCGATGCCCCGACACCACCCACCAACGCACTCGCCAGCACCGACACCATGGTCACGGCCCGCGCCGGTCCGGTGTTGGAGAACACATTCGAAACCACGTGCGCGATGAGCACCCAGAGCGGCGTGCCGGGCGGATGTGGAATGCCGAGCGTTCGCGCGGCCGTCACGAGCTCGGTGGCATCCCAGAAGGTGAGATCCGGCGCGGCGGTGGCGAGATACGCCGAGAACAGCACCACGACGGCGACGACCGGAGCGATGATCGACGGCGGTAGCTGAAAACGGCCCCGCCGCGGTGTTGGTGCGTGCGTCATCCCGCGGACTTCACGGCCCGACCGGCGAGCAGATCGCGCACTCGCACCGGAGAGAGGCGCACCTGCAAGGCACCGTCGCGCGCCACCGACACGACGGCCGTTTCTTCGGAAACGACGATCACGATGGCGTCGGTTTCTTCGGCGAGCCACAACGCCGCCCGGTGTCGTGTGCCGAGCGAGCGATGTCCCACGGCACCCTGCGAAAGCGGCAGAATGCAACCGGCGCCCACGATGGTGTCGCCGCGAATGATCACGGCCCCGTCGTGCAACGGTGAGTACGGCGTAAAGATGGTGGTGAGCAGATCGGCCGACACCTTCGCCTGCAGCGACGACCCGCTGTCGATGACGTCCGCGAGCGGAACATCGCGTTCGATGGCGATGATCGCACTTACCCCGGAGCGCGAGAGGCGGTCGACGGCATCGGCGATTTCATCTTCCACGGGCCCTTGCTCCACGCGACGGAAGAGCCGTGTCACGGGCGTCTGTCCGATGTGGGCGAGCGCGGCGCGCAGTTCGGGCTGGAAGATGATGAGCAGCGAGAACACCCCGTAGGTGAACACCAACCCCAAGAGGTAGGTGATCGTGGTGAGCTGCAGAAGCGATGCGACGGCGTGCGCCGCCACCAACACGGCCACACCGCCCAGAATCTGCAGGGCACGGGTGCCGTGAACGAGCAAGAGGATGCGATAGAACACTAGCGCGACGACCCCGATTTCGAGGCCGTCGCGCCATGTGAACTGCATCACCTGCACGTTGCTGAGGTCCGTCACGCCGAACCCGCAGCGCGGTTACGCAGGAGCGATTTCCGGACCGCCCAGCATCGGCGGCGTGATCGGACGGGCCACCGGCAGGACCGGCGTCGCCAGCGCCTGCGGCGTCATCGGCATGTCGGGCGGCAGGCGCGGTGGCAGTTCCTTGCCGGCCTTGAGCAGCAGGATGTCGTCACGCGTGAGCGTCTCGCGCTCGAGCAGCTGCGTGGCCACGATGTCGAGCAGGGAGCGATGCTCCGTGAGGACGGCGACAGCCCGGGCATGCGCCTCGAACGCGACGCGCTTCACTTCGGAATCGACCAACTGCGCGGTCTGCTCGGAAACTTCACGGCGCGACTGGATGTCGCGGCCGAGAAAGAGCTCCTGTTCGACGTCGCCCACCAGGATCGGTCCGATGGTGTCGGAGAGTCCCCACTGCGTGACGTAACGACGGGCGATGCTGGTGGCCTGCTGAATATCGCTGGCGGCCCCGGTGGTGACGCGGTTGTGGCCGAACACGATCTCTTCGGCGGCACGCCCCCCGTACGCCATCACGAGCTTCGCTTCGAGCTGCTCGCGGGTGACCGACACGCGGTCATCCTCGGGGAGCGTGAACGCGATACCGAGCGCGCGACCACGCGGCACGATGGTGACCTTGTGCAACGGATCGTTGCCGTAGACCATCATCGCACACACCGCATGTCCGGCTTCATGGAACGCGGTCAGACGACGCTCTTCATCCTTCATGACGAGCGACTTCCGCTCGGCGCCCAGCATGACGCGATCCTTCGCTTCCTCGAGATCGCTCATGTAGATCTTGTCGTGGCCCTTCCGGGCCGCGAGCAACGCGCCTTCGTTCACGAGATTCGCGAGGTCGGCACCGGCCATGCCCGGGGTACCACGCGCCAGCGAATGCACGCTCACGTCATCGGCCTGCGGCTTGTTGCGCAGGTGCACCTTGAGAATGCCTTCACGACCGCGGAGATCCGGCGCGTCGACCACGATCTGACGATCGAAGCGGCCTGGGCGCAGCAGCGCGGGGTCGAGCACGTCGGGACGGTTCGTGGCGGCGATCAGGATCACGCCATCGTTCGACTCGAAGCCGTCCATTTCGACGAGCAGCTGATTGAGCGTCTGCTCGCGCTCGTCATGACCACCACCCATGCCGGAGCCGCGATGGCGACCGACAGCATCGATTTCGTCGATGAAGATGATGCACGGTGCATGCGCCTTGCCCTGCTCGAACAGATCGCGCACACGCGACGCGCCGACACCGACGAACATTTCCACGAAGTCGGAGCCCGACATCGAGAAGAAGGGACGTGCGGCTTCTCCGGCCACGGCCTTGGCGAGCAGCGTCTTGCCGGTACCCGGAGGACCGACCAGGAGCGCACCCTTTGGTAGACGACCGCCAAGCTTGGTGAACTTCTGCGGGTCCTTGAGGAACTCGATGATTTCCTGTAGTTCGACCTTCGCTTCGTCGGCACCGGCCACGTCGGCAAAGGTGATCTTGGGCGTGTCGCCACTGAGCAGCTTCGCCTTGCTCTTGCCGAACGAGAACGCCTTGTTGCCGCCCGACTGCATCTGGCGGAACAGGAAGATCCAGAAGCCGATGAGCAGGATGTAGGGCAGCATCGTGATCAGCAAGCTGCCGAAGTTGGCACGCGGCTCGCTGGCGTTGGTCCGAACACCACGCTCGAAGAGGCGCGCCTGCTCCTTTTCGGCGGAGCCCGCCACCAGACGCGTGACAAACTTCCGCGCCTCGCGGTTGTTCACCCGCACCGGCTGGTTGAATTGACCGGCCAGCACGTTGTCGGTCTGGAACGTGGCCGTCTTGATGTTGCCGACTTCGAGTTGCTGTCGATACGCGTTGTAATCGAGCTCCGGCGCCTGCGATTCACGGCCGTTTCCGTACGTCAGGAAGGCGGTCGGAATCAGGATCACGAGGATCCAGAACGACAGTGTCTTGGAGAAGCGTCCCCAGTTGAACGGCTTCTTCGGCGAGGGCGTCATGTTTGGTGCCATAGGTTGACCGCCTTACTGCAGGCTGGCGACATACGGGAGGTGCCGAAAATTCTCGGCATGGTCTAGCCCGTAGCCAACCAGAAATTCGTGCGGCGCATCG
>JBBQXC010000150.1:0-11892 GCA_038210005.1 Gemmatimonadales bacterium | reverse complement strand
CGTGAGAGAATGAAGCGGATGCGCTGGCCGATATCGAGACGCTGCAGCACTTCTTCCTTGTCGGAGATGCGCAGGTTCATGTTCGTGGCCGCGAGATCGGCGAAGCGACCGGGGTCGGACACGTTCATCTTGAGGATCTGCGGCACTTCGTTGGGAATGCGGTCCACCAACTCGGCCAGCGTTTCCGCGGCCGACACCGTGCGCGCTACGAGCTCGTCGAGTTCGATCGGGTCGGCCGGCGTTTCCTTGGCGCCCTGGATCTGTGCGATGGCGAACGGGTTCACCTGATCGATGGCGTCGATCGTGATGCGCCGAAGTCCCTGCAGGGTGATCTGGACCGTGTCGCCGGGCAGGTTGATGCGCTCGTGCACCCGAGCGGCCACGCCCACACGTCCGATGAAATTGTGCGGATCGATCGCGTCGTCGCCATCGCCGGAGGCGACGACGAGCGCCACGATGAGCCCGGACTCCTCGTGGGCGCGGAGGAGCGCGAGGTTCTCGGGGGCGCCCATCTGCACTGCGATCGTCCCCAACGGGTACACGATCGTGGAGCGCAGTGCCATCAAGGGCAGCGTCGGAGACAGCTCGGCGCGAAGAATTTCTTCCTTGCGCTGGCCGCGAGGCATCGGGATGGCAGGGAACCGCGGAGTCGATCGTGACACGTATCGGGCGAAGAAAGTGACAGCGTAAACCCAACTACGCCAATTTAGGACGGGCCGAACGGCGTACCACGCGTGATTGCGACGCAAGTTGCGCTACGGGTGGCCTGTTCCGTCACCCCCCGGGCACAAACCCGGTGTGCGAGGTCACCGCCCGGGTCGGAGCAGCGTCCGGGCGGCCCGTGACGCGCTCGGGCAATAGGGACACTCCGTGATAGTTGTCTGCCGAGACCGCGTGAGTTAGCCTTTCTGGTCTATGTTCGACGAGCTCTCAGACAAACTCGGGAACGTCTTCGCGAAGCTTCGCGGACGTGGCGTTCTCACCGAAGCCGACATCAAGGAAGGGCTGCGCGAGGTTCGCCGCGTCCTCCTCGAGGCCGACGTCAATTTCGCGCTTACCCGTGAGTTCCTCGAACGGGTAGAGCAGAAGGCTGTCGGCGTGTTGCAGATCAAGACGATCCAGCCAGCTCAGCAGCTGGTGAAGATCGTCCACGACGAGCTCACCGCGATGCTCGGCGAACGGCGCGAGGGGCTCAAGATGAGCACCGTGCCACCCACCATCATCATGATGGTCGGGCTGCAGGGGTCGGGCAAGACGACCACTGCCGGCAAGCTCGCCCGCAAGCTGATGCTCGAGAATAAATCGACGCGACTCGTGGCGGCCGACGTGTACCGCCCGGCCGCGATCGACCAGCTCGAAACCTTGGGCCGTGCGCTGAACGTGCCGGTGTACGCTGATCGTGACACGAAGGATGTCGTCAAGATCGCGAAGGCCGGCATCGATCAGGGCATGCGGGCGCGCGATCGCGTGGTCATCATCGATACCGCCGGTCGTTTGCAGATCGACGCGGACATGATGGATGAGCTCAAGAAGCTCAAGGCCGCGATCAAGCCTGACGAGATTCTGTTCGTGGCCGACGGCATGACCGGTCAGGAAGCGGTCAAGATCGCACAGGGCTTCGACGAAGCGCTGAACGTGACGGGCGTGATTCTGACCAAGCTCGACGGCGATGCGCGCGGCGGTGCGGCGCTGTCGATTTATGGCGTGCTCAAGAAGCCGATCAAGTACATCGGTGTCGGCGAGAAGCCCGATGCCCTCGAGGAGTTTCATCCCGAGCGCATGGCCGGGCGCATCCTGCAGATGGGCGACATCGTGTCGCTCGTGGAGAAGGCGCAGGAAACGTTCGATGCGACTGAAGCGAAGAAGCTCGAGAAAAAGGTCCGCAAGGAAGGCATGGACCTCGAGGACTTCCTCACAGCCATGCGTCAGATGCAGAAGCTGGGACCGCTCGAGAATTTGCTGAAAATGCTGCCGGGCGTGAACTCGAAGATGCTGAAGGACGTCAAGATGGACCCGAAGCGCATGAAGCACATCGAGGCCATCGTGTTGTCCATGACGCCACAGGAGCGCAAAAAGCCGGAGATCTTGAACGGCTCACGTCGCGCGCGCATCGCGAAGGGCTGCGGTCGCCCCGTGAGCGAGATCAACAAACTACTGGAGCAGTTCCGCGAAATGCAGAAAATGATGAAGAAGATGGGCGGCGGGCCCGGCGGCGCGGGTGGCAAGGGGGGCGGTGGAATGCCCCGGATGCCATTCGGCGGCGGCGGTGGGATGTTCGGCGGAATGCGGTGAACGAAACGGCGAGCGTTAGCTCGCCGTTTCTGCGTTCGCAAGTTCCGTGTCGAGTCCGGGCCACGACGGGAGGTTGTACACGACCAACGTGCGCAGGTAGTGTCGCCCCTCGTCGCCATGCTGCGTGACGACCGCCGCTGCGCCGCGTGCCACCGCGTCGGCGTCGGCATACGGCGGTTCGAGCTCCTCGGGGATCACGCCGGCTTCGTGTTTCACGCCGGCCGCATCGAGGAAGGTGATCTGGATCTGCGGCTCGAGATCGACATAGAGCAGTTGCAGCAGCTCCAGCTCATCCTGCGCCGTCTGCGCATTGAGTCGCACGAATTCGCGCGCGAGCTTATCGACTGGCCATGACATGAGCGTGGCGGCGCGGAACCCACCGCCCTTGGCGGCGAGACGCTGCGCGTACAAGGTGCGCGCGCCCTTGTGCTTGGCGAGGGCGGACGTGACGAGCGACAAACGCCGCTCGGGCGTGAGTGCGCGGTAGGGAGTAGGTGACTTAGCCATGGGCGAAAGTTAGCGAGGCAGGGGGCACCGCAGGCAAGCCTTTCGCGGGCGCCACTGGTTCCGAAAGGCATTCCGAAGCCGTAACCTCTGGCCATGATCTCTTCCACACACTTCCGTGTCATCGTACGCCTCGCCGCGCTGAGTTTCGTGGCTGCCTGTGCCACGCCAGCGGAGTACGACGTCGTTATTCGTGGTGGTACCGTGTACGACGGGTCCGGCGGTGCCCCGCTCATCGGAGATGTCGCGATTCGCGGCGACTCCATCGTCGCCATCGGTACCGTGCGTGGAGCCGGACGGCTCGAGGTCAAGGCGGACGGCCTCGCGGTTGCCCCCGGCTTCATCAACATGCTGAGCTGGGCGACCGAGTCGCTGATCGAAGACGGACGGAGTCAGAGCGATATTCGACAGGGCGTCACACTGGAAGTGATGGGCGAGGGCGAGTCGATGGGACCGCTGTCGGACACGCTGCGCGCTGACATGCTGTCGCAGCAGGGCGACATCACGTTTCCGATCACGTGGCGCACACTGCGCGGCTATCAAGATTCGCTAGTGAAGAAGGGTATCAGTACCAACATCGCGTCGTTCATCGGTGCGACGACGGTGCGGATCAATCACGTGGGATGGGATGATCGCGCGCCCACAGCGCTGGAGCTTGAGGCCATGCAGGCAGAGGTGCGCACCGCGATGGAAGAGGGCGCGCTCGGCGTCGGTTCATCGTTGATTTACGCGCCCGCCTTTTACGCCAAGACGCCGGAGCTGGTGGCGCTCATGAAAGCCGCAGCGCCGTTCGGCGGCATGTACATCTCGCACCTGCGTAGCGAGGGCGCGCGACTTGAAGAGGCCGTCGAGGAGTTGATCTCGATTGCCCGTGACGCTGGTGTGCGCGCGGAGATCTATCATCTGAAAGCAGCCGGCGAGAGTAATTGGCCGAAGATGGACAAGGTGCTCGCACGTATTGAAGCCGCGCGCGCGGAAGGGCTGGAGATTACGGCCGACATCTACCCGTACACCGCCGGTGCCACCGGACTCGACGCCGCGATGCCGCCGTGGGTGCAGGAAGGCGGCTACGCCGCGTGGGCGAAACGCTTGCAGGATCCCGCCATCCGCGCTCGCGTGGCCAAGGAGATGCGCACACCGACCGACCAGTGGGAAAGCCTGCTGCTGGCCGCGGGTTCACCGGAGCGGGTAGTGCTCTCGGGGTTCAAGGCGGATTCGCTGAAGCAATACACGGGTATGACATTGGCGGCGGTGGCGAAGATGCGTGGCACCACGCCCGAAGAGACGGCGATGGATCTGGTGGTGAACGATGGCACACGTGTGGGCACGATCTACTTCATCATCGACGAGGACAACATCGTGAAGGAGATCAGGAAACCATGGGTGAGCATCGGCTCCGACGCTGGCTCGATGGCGCCCGAAGGCAAGTTCCTGAAGAGCAGTCCGCACCCGCGCGCGTACGGGAGCTTCGCGCGTGTGCTGGGCAAATACACGCGCGACGAACAGGTATTCACGCTGCAGGAAGCGGTGCGGCGCATGTCGGCGCTCCCCGCCCAGAATCTCCGGCTCGCCCGTCGTGGCATGCTCAAGCCCGGCTACTTCGCCGATGTGGTGCTGTTCGAACCGAACACCATTCGTGACAACGCGACCTTCGAGCAGCCGCATCAGTATGCAACCGGCATGCGTCACGTGTTCGTGAATGGCGTGCAGGTGCTCAAGGATGGTGAACACACCGGCGCGACGCCGGGCCGCGTGGTACTCGGTGCCGGAGCCAAACGATGAGCGAGCACCGCAGCACGCGCCGCGATTTTCTGCAGGCCGCTGGCATGGTCGCGGTGGTCGCCGGCAGTGACGTGCGCTTCGGCCTCAACGTGCGCCCGGGACGTCCCGCGCACGACTTGGTCATTCGCGGCGGCACGATCTTCGACGGCACCGGTGGCGAGCCGCGCGTTGCGGACCTTGCGATCAGCGCGGGGCGGATTGCGGAGATCGCACCGCGTATCGTGGGCGCGGGTGAAGAAGAGATCGACGCGCGCGGTCTCGCGGTGGCGCCGGGCTTCGTGGATATCCACTCCCACGGCGATGGGTCGTTGCTGGACGATCCGCGCGCCGAGTCGGTGGTGCGTCAGGGCGTCACGACGATCGTAGCCGGTGCCGATGGGAGCTCGCGCTTTCAAGGCGAAGGCGCGCGCGGCTTTACCGCGTGGGCGTCCGCACTTGAGGCGGCACGACCCTCGGTGAACGTGGCGGCGATGATCGGATTGGGCAGCGTTCGTGGAGCTGTGGTGGGAGATGACGATCGAAAAGCCTCCGCCGATGAGTTGCAGCGCATGGTACGCATGGTGGAGCAGGCGATCGCCGCCGGCGCGTGCGGCGCCTCCACGGGACTTGAGTACACCCCGGGCGCCTTCGCGAGCCCGGAGGAGTTGATCGCGCTTTGTCGCCCACTCGCCGCCAAGCGGTTGCCGTACGCGACGCATATGCGCAATGAAGACGATCGCGTGCTCGATTCCATCGACGAGTCGATTGCCGTGGCGCGCGGGGCCGGGTGCCCGCTGCAGATCTCGCACTTGAAGATGCAGGGCACGCGCAACTGGTCCAAACTTGATACGGCCTTGGCGCGCATCGAGACCGCGCGCGCAGCGGGTATCGACGTGCAATTCGATGTGTACCCGTACGAAGCGTATTCCACCGGTCTCACCAATCTGTTTCCCGTGTGGAGTCGCGACGGGGGCACCAACGCGTTCCTGGCCAGACTCAAGGACCCCACGGTCGCGCCGCGCATTCGCACCGAAGCGCTGGCCAAGGTGGAGCTGATTGGTGGCTGGGAGAACGTACAGATATCGCGGGTGGCCGAGGCCATTGATCGCGACGCCGAGGGTAAGCGCATGGGTGCGTACGCGGCGGGCAAGCGGCTCGACCCATACGTGGCCGCCATCGGCCTGCTGGAGCGCAATCGCGGCGACGTGGGCATGCTGGGCTTCGCCATGAGCGAAGACACGATCGACCGCCTGTTAGCCCATGAGTTCAGCATGGTCTGCTCCGATGGCGGCGCCTTCGCGATTGACGGGCCTACGCGGCGCGGTAGTCCACATCCGCGCGGGGCCGGCACCTTTCCGCGAGTCCTTGGCCGGTACGTGCGCGAGCGGAAGGCGCTCTCTCTGGCCAGTGCGATCCGCAAGATGACCGCGGTGCCCGCGGCCCGGGTGCACCTCGCCGACCGTGGCACGCTCGCCGTCGGGATGGCCGGCGACGTGGTGGTGTTCGATGCGGCACGCGTGGCTGATGCCGCCACGTTTGCCAACCCGTTTCAGTACCCGCTCGGTATCGCGGCGGTGGTGGTGAATGGCGCGATTGGAGTGCGTAATGGACAGCGGCCGTCAGGCGGGGCGGGGCGGGTGCTCCGTCCGGGGTGATCTGTTCCTCGCGAGCTCCCCGAGCGTTCACGCTGTTCGCGCGCGCGGCGCTGCCGCAAACGCGTACCGCAGCACCAAATTGACAATTTGCACTCACATTGTTAATCGTCCGCCTAACGTCGTTGTGCATGAAGTGATCCGCGTACCTTCATCGAAAGTGCCATGGAACTGACTGATGAAGTAGTCGATACTACGTGGAAGTACGTGCTTGGTACCTGTCCGGAACTGCTGGCGAGGTTCGACGCGCTTGACCTACGGTTGAGCGCTACGCGAGCAGCGGCGGCCATGGGTATGCGTGACGGCGCGTTTCTCGAACGCTGGTTGCGGGGGCGGAGCGTGCCACGATTTCGCGTGTTGCGCGATTGGTATTACGTCACAGAAATGCATCGGCGCGCCATCTCAAAAGGCGGATTGAGCGCCGTTGCAAAAGAACTCGGTGCGTATCAATCAATTTTAAGCCGTTTCGTGACGCGCGTTACCGGTCAGGCTTGGCGAGACTTTGGGAAGGGCAGTGCGATGGACGTTCGACGTCGTTGTGTAGAAGTATGGGTGGCGGATCGTCCGACGCTGCCCTACCAATAGGATTGCGGCAAGGTCGCGAAGACACAGGACGGAAGTTGATGGCGTTTCGTCAAGCGAGGCACGCTCCAGTCTCGCAAGATTGGCATCCGTCCCACGTGGCCGGACAACAGACGTGCGGGGAACAGCACGGTACGAAATGGCGAAGATAATGTCTCGTACCTCGTCCGGGCGGGCTGAAGTACAGACTCGATGCGATCATCGAGTGGATGCTCGAAGCATTTGACTTCGCTGGGCTATCGCGAAGAACGAATGCGTTGAATAGCATCGTGGCATGCACGAATCTTTTGGGCTGCCTGTTGGAGCATGCCCATCGAGTCCGTCAGGCCGCGCGTCATCGGCGCACTCCTTCACAAGAGGCATGAGAATGCCAGAAGTATCGAAGAAGACAGGAATCGTCGCGTTGGCCCGACGCACGTTCTCGGCCGCTCGCGGCAGCGGCTCGCGCATCCTTCGTGATGCGCGAGGCGTCGTCAGTGCGCTGGCAGGAGGAGCTTTCGGATGGCTATTGATCGCCGGGCCGGTCCTGCTGGCAGGCTGCTCTGTGGCCCCGAATGATAATGCAGCAACCACGCGCGAAACCGGCCGTAGCCGGTGGCACTTCGCCGATTTACCCGTCCCAGTTTCTTCAAGTTCGCCTACTGGCACAGTGTTCCTGATCGAGACCGGTCGCTTCGGCTCGGCGGATGGCGCGGACTGGCTCAGCAACGTTGGATCTATTGCTGTCTCGGATCGTGTCCTCGTCGTCGCAACACCGAAGACCTGCGAGCTCGTTGTCTTCGAAAGAAGCTCGCGTAAAGTCGTCAATCGATTTGGCAGTTGCGGAGAAGGTCCCGATGAGTTCGATCGACCGTCGGCGATTGCGCTGCACGGCGACACCTTGGTTGTAACGGATCGTCGAGGCGTACGCGTTCGGTGGCTGAGTCTGGAGGGCCGCTCCATTCGAGAAGCCCGCATCGATCCGCCACTCGCTCCGAGCGGCGAGCGCTGGACGTTCGTAGCGCCCATGGGTGACTCGGGGCTGCTCATGGGCGCTGCGCTGGAGAGTCACGACCGGCGCGGCGGTCGGATCATGCTAAGAGACGCGACTGGCCACTACCTCCGCGCGTGGTTCCCGGGTCGCGATACTTCACTTGTCGCTGTGCTACGCGATGGGCCCGGCGTTGCGGACGAGAACTATGGGTACGAGCGCAGCAGCACGATCTGCGCCGGGCGCTTCAGTTCCGGGGTGAGCCACGTGAGCGCGTGGAACGACTGGATAGACCAAACGGTTTCGCTCGATCTCAATGCGCTCGCGACTGGTCGCGTTGTCGTGCTCCAAAACGTGTCGCAGGGGTTTTCGGAGCGCACGGCAAAGTTGGATGACTATGCGCCTCCACGGATGGCGTCCAACGGATTGGTCGATGCGGCCTGCGGACTGCCACACTCCATGTCGAACCACCGATGGTGGAGGAGCGGCGCACCGATGCGGGGCCGACCGACGGACGGGCGCTTAACGGTCTACGACGACGCTGGGGCTGTCGCCACGATGAGCACTGATCAGCAGTCTCCCGTGCTTATGACGCGACTGCTCGGAGCATACCGTGACTCCTTCTTTTTCGGTTCATCGGTGGATTTCGAGTACCCGCTCGTGATCGAGATGAAGTTGCGCGTTACGACCGGAGGTGCTCGGTGACTAGGCGTATCGCGCTTGCGCGGGGAGCGTTACTGCTCTGCGTCGGTTTCATCGGCTATCGCCTGTTGGAGGCGAATAAATTTGCTGTGATGGCGAACGATGCACTTCAGGACGCTCGGGCTTCGGTTCGCATCCTGAATAGAGACCGTTCAATCATGTTGCAACAGGTACGGATGGCTGCGCGCGATGCATCCGGCGATACGGCCTTCTTCAGCGGGAGAGACGCGCGCACCGGCTCGAGCATTTCGCTGACCGCAGTGGAAACGGATATCGTTTACATCGTCAGTACGACGTGCGGTGCGTGCACCGTGAACTACCCAATTCTCAAGCGCTGGCAGCGCGCTGGAGTACGGATAGTTGCCGTATCGTATCTCGACGGCAACGACGCACTACGTCGATACGCGGCTGTGCACTCACTTTCCTTTCCGCTGGTGGCACGCGGCTATGGACGGCTGGCGCGCCTGACGTCTATCGAGACGACACCCGTCGCACTGCACTTCACAAACGGGCGACTCCTGAACGTATACGCAGGACGAATTCCTGAATCACTCGACAGCGCACTGATGTCGGAGAGAGGCCTGCCGCCGAACTGATCCTCAGAGACGGCGGAGTAGTACTAACCCTCGAATAAGGAGAGAGTATGCAACGACGTACAGAAATGGCATCTCGCCTGATGCGGACCTCGGTGGTCGGTGCCGTGGTCGCACTCCTCGCACTGGCATCACGACCGCTTCCGGCCATGGGAGACGACGGCGATTCGACCTGTACCTATGGCGGTGGGAAGTGCTGTAGTTGCAAGATCACTGGTGAAGGAAGGGAATCGGAGATTACCGGCTGCAGCAGAGTTGACTCCGACGGTGCAAGCAATTGCGAAGTCGGCGGAGTGGAGGCGGGAGGTGTTTGTTCGGGCAACTGCTCCGGCGGAAGTTGACTCGCGAACGGCACTGCCGCGTAAATTCTGCTTGAGTGCTCCGAATGATTCCATCGTGTAGGCGCTCAGTGCGTCGACAGTGCGTGGATGGTTGTCGACGGTGATCGCCATTCGTGGGATGGGAGTAAGTCGCTCGAGGGTAGTCTGATACCTATTCTCCCGTCCCACGTTTGTCTTTTCGCCAGTTTGCAATTCGCCTGCGTACACCGCGCTCCTTGCGTCCACCGAGCGCGGTGGTTTCGCCGAACGCGAAGAGTACCGAAGCACGGCGGCATGACCCAGCTCGCCATGTGCCGCTACCGCGTTAACGTTTTGTCCAGAGAACCAATGTCCCACATGCACCGCCACCGGCACGCTTGAACTCACTTGGCCGATTCGACACGGCATAGAACTCGATCGCGGCGACTGCCTGCAGGTCGACGTTGTCCGCGTTGAACAGCCGCTCCTCCGCCCGACCTTGGTACAGCATCACGTCGTCGATCACGATTTGCAGGTAGCACGCTCTCGGCGCGCCGAGGTTCCGATCCATGATATCACCGTTCGGAATCAGCTCCATGCTGGCGCTTCCCCGACCAGAGGCAAGGGCAGTTCGGCCAGCGAAGCGCACTTGTCGGACACCTGGAACCCTCGACGCGAGCAATGTCGCGAGCTGGCTATTCACGTACGGTGCAATGTCGGTCGTGTCGAGAAAACGACCGAGACCGGTGCGTCGCCGAGCGTCGAAGTCTTTGAGGAACTTCGGTACCGATCGAGTGACCACGTCGACGCGCGCCAATTCGGGTGGTTGCCTGGTGAGCGCCATGTCCACCTCGAGGCGCTGTCCCGTATCGAGTTGAATGCGCAGCTCGAATACGGAAAACCCCAAGGCGCGAACGGTGACCGTGTGGACACCGACGGGCAGGCCGACCGCCACGAACGCGCCAGCGCGATCGCTGCCTGCGGTGCGACCCGTCGCGCCGATCGTGATCAATGCGTCGGCGACGGGAAGGGCGGTGGAATCCACGATGACACGTCCGGACAGTGCTCCAGTCGCCGGGGGCTGCTGCGCCGCGATCGTTACGCGCGACGACGACAACCATCCAAGCTGAAGCAGCATAAATAGGCACCTTGCATCGCCCCGAACCGTACGACGTGTCTCACGCGTCTGATGCCATGCGTAGCTGCCTCACGAGCGGAGTTCCTGCCATTCCTGCAGCGTACGAGCGGGGCGGGCTTGACATGCTGTTCGTCGCGTCCCTCTGCGAGCCGTTGCACTCGTCGCGAGCACCGAGTGCGTACGGTGACCTCGGAGTGGTCGGAGAGCCAGCTGCGATAGTACTACAGTTTACCTCAGTTTACCTCTCAACGTCTGTTGATCCGGGACGTACCTTTTAAGAAGCCATTCGTCCCGACCCTTCCCACGACTTTTTGAGATGATTCGCTGCACACTCTTTCTCTCGATCTCGGCCGCCTGCGCCACGCTGCCGCTGGGCCTTTCATTGGGCGCCCAAGCCAAGCCGGCCACCGCACCCGCTCGCGCGGTCGCCAAGCCCGCCATGAAGGCGCCCTCCACGCCCATGATGGCCTCGGCTGACCCCGCCCTGTTCAAGGGGCTCAGTTACCGCTTGGTGGGCCATTCCCGCGGCGGCCGCGTCACCTCGGTGACGGGCGTGCCGTCGCAGCCGAAGACGTTCTACGCCGGCGTCGCCAGCGGTGGCGTGATGCGCACGACGAACGGCGGCGAGTCGTGGGATTTCATCACGGACAACAAGATTCCCGTGGGCTCGATCGGTTCGATCGCCGTGGCGGAATCGAATCCGAATATCATTTACGTCGGCACCGGGTCGGACGGCGTACGCAGCAACGTCTCGACTGGTCGCGGCGTGTACAAGAGCGCCGACAATGGCGCGTCGTGGCAGTTTGTCGGGCTCTACGAAGCCGGGCAGATCGGCGCGGTGCGAATCCACCCCACCAACCCGGACATCGTCTGGGTGGCGGCCTATGGCGACATCTTCAAGCCGAACAACGAGCGCGGCATCTTCAAGACCACCGACGGCGGCAAGTCGTGGAAGAAGACGCTGTACGTGAGCGACAGCACGGGCGCGATGGATGTCGAGTTGCAGCCCGGCAATCCCGACGTGGTGTACGCGTGGATGAATCGCATCGAGCGAAAGCCGTGGTCGATCATCTCCGGCTCGCGAGAGGGCGGCTTCTACAAGAGCACCGACGGCGGTGACAGCTTCACGAAGATGGTGGGCGGCCTGCCGAACCAGATCACCGGTAAGGGCAACCTGGCGGTCACGGCGGCCAATCCGAATCGCATTTATGCGCTCGTGGAAGCGATGCCGGGCGGTGGGCTCTATCGCTCCGACGACGCCGGTGCGAGCTGGGCGCTCATGAACAGCACGCCGGGCTTGATCACGCGGCCGTTCTACTACACGTCGCTGGGCACGGATCCGTCCAACGCCGACGTCGTGTTCGCTGGCGCTGAAACGTTCTACAAGAGCACCGATGGC
>JBBQXC010000149.1:0-11924 GCA_038210005.1 Gemmatimonadales bacterium | reverse complement strand
GCCGCATCGCGTTCGACGCGCGCCATGGTCGGCTCTGGGTGGTGTGTCGCGGCTGCGAGCGCTGGAACCTCACTCCGTTCGACGAGCGATGGGAAGCGATCGAGCAGAGTGAGCGCGCCTTTCGTGAAACGCGGGTGCGCGTGAGTACCGACCACATCGGACTCGCGCGCTTGGCCGACGGCACGGAGCTCGTGCGCATCGGTGAACCGCAACGACCGGAGTTCGCGGCGTGGCGCTACGGCGACCAGTTCGGACGGCGCCGCGTGAAGGCGATCGCCACCGGTGTCGGCGTCACGGCCGCGGCCGGGTTGATCGTGAGTGGCGCTGTGGCCAGCGGCATCGGGCTCGCTGCGCTCGCGCCGCTGGTGCACGTCGCGAATATGATCAGCCTTGTGTCTGCCACGGGAATGGCGCAGAAGCCGATCGAATCTCCCGACGGCGGCCGCTTCATGCCCATCGGCAACCCGCGCATCGTGCCCAGCGATCGTGCCGCCGGATGGGCCATCGATATCGGATACGCCGCGCACTATCACGGCGCTGATCCGACATTGCGTAATGGCGGCTACTGGGGCATGATGCGACGGCAGGAACGAAAGAACGAACTCGGACGCGCGCAACTGCACGGTTCCGACGCCGTGCCGCTGCTGCGTCGGCTCATGCCGCTCATCAATCGTGGTGGCGCACGTGGCTCCGTGATCACCGACGGCGTGTCGCTCATCGAGCAAGCGGGCGGCCCCGAACACTTCGGCAAGTGGGCCACCGGCATGCGCCGCGAGTGGGCTGCCAAGAGTAGTTTCGGCGACACCGGCGATCTCTCCGCGATCCCCGTGCCCGCACGCCTCGCTTTCGAGATGGCGATCAACGAAGACGCCGAGCGTGTGGCGCTCGGAGGAGAGCTGGCGTCACTCCAGCGCGCGTGGGCCGAGGCCGAGGACATCGCCAGGATTGCCGATGCGTTGTTGCTTCCGGAGTCGGTCACGGAGCACTTCGATCGGCTCAAGCAACCGCAGTCGGCGAGCCCGCTCCTACTCCCGCATAGCGCGCAGCAACGCGCGCACCGGTGCCGCGTCGGCACCGTGTATCGCCAACGGCTGCGCCAGCAACTCGTAGCGCCCCACCGGCACGACATCGAGCGCAAGATTCTCGAGCACGAAGGCGCCACCGAAAAAGATCACATTGTGCACCGGCAACTCCGCGCTCGACCGACGGTCCACACTCGGCGCATCCACGCCCCACAGCGTGAGTCCGTGCTGCACCAGCCACGTCGCCGCCTCGGCCGTCAACGCCGGCCACGCCTCCGGAAACACACCGCCCGCCACGGAATGTCCCGTGCGCACGATGACTCGTGTCGGCACGTGCGCACCCAACAACGACTGCAACACCGCGATCGTAATGTCATGCGCGGAATCGAAATCGTCCGGCAACGCCACCAACTGCACCTCACCGACGAACACCGACGCCGGTAACGACTCCGACGCCGGCCACGACGACTGCACATGCAGCGGCGCGTCGGCATGCGTGCCCACATGCGCACTCGTGGACAGCACGCCCAGGTTCACGCTGCTGCCGTCCTCACGCCGACACGTCCAGCCGCACGAAAAACCCACGTCGTCCGGCCACGGCGGTGTGCTCGCAGAAAATGGGATGCTGATATCGTAGAACATGATTACTCCATACCCCCGACTCCCGACCCCTTACTTCGCTTTTCCATAAAATTGCGATCGTACCGCCCACAGCTCCGGGAAGAACCGATGGTTGACCGTGCGCGAGAGATATTTAGCACCAAGCGTGCCGCCGGTGCCGAACGTGCCCGGCCCGATCATGCGCTCCACCAGCTGCACGTGCAGGAAGCGCCACCGCGCGAACCGCTGCTCGAACTCCAGCAATCCTTCGACCAGCAGAAACATCGGCGTCGGTCCCGGACCCATGTACAACTCGGCGAGATCCATCTTCTCGTGCTCGATCAGCGCCAGCACCAGCGACTGCAGCACCGGACGGGCCAGCGCTTCCTTCACCACCGCCGGCGGCTCGCCATGCTCGGTGATCGCCGCCAGGAAGTGCGGGTCACGCAGGCCGGCGGTCGCTTCGATCGCGCGGAACTGCGCGCTCTGCGAACCGCTGCTCGAACCCAGATATCCACGGAATTGCGCAAAGCGCTGTGGTGGCAGCGTGTCGAGTGCCGTGAGCTGCTGCGCGATGATTTCCGTGAGCACGTTCACGCGCTGCACGGCGAGCAGCGCCCGCATCGTGTCGAACGTTTCCAGCGCCGTGATCATCGTGTCCATTTCGTGGCGCAGCACCTTGAACCACAGTTCACTTGCCTGGTGTACCACGATGAACAGCAATTCGTCGGGATGCTCGGGCGACGACTGCAGCGTCTGCAACTCCAGCAGTTCCGTCAGGCGAAGATAGCTGCCGTAGTCGATGCCTGACGCACCGTGTCCATGCGCGCCGTGTGGCGATTGATCGGATGCTGTCTCACTCATAGGAAGCGCTTGCGGAGGGGAGACGTACTCAGAACGTGGAGACGCGAAGGGCGGTGACGTCGTCCACCTGCATCGTTTCGTCGGTGTAGAACGGTTCGCCGTACTGCACGCGAATCAAAGCGCCGTAGTGTGCCGCCTGATGCGTCACGATGTCGTAGAGTGGTTCGCCGTTGGGATACACCTCGCCGGCCTGCGTGGTCCCGTCGAACTGCGAACCGTAGCACTTGATCGCGTCGAGTTTGCGAGCGAATTGCGCGCTGATGTCGACCACGAACGACGGCTTCACAGCGTCCTCTCGATACGTGACCACATGCAGCAGTTTGAACGGACGGAACGCCGGGTGATCACCCGGCTGGTACTTCGCGAGTCCGCTCAGAAAGCAGGCGTCGCGCGCCAGTTCGGTGGTACGTCGATGGTCGGGATGCCGGCCGCGCGGGGCCGGAACGATCACGACCCGCGGACGCAGCCGCCGCAGCACCTGTACCAATCGGCCGCGCGTGTCGTCGGTGTTACTGATCCCGGCGTCGGGCAGTTCGAGATTCTCGCGCACCTGCAGTCCCATCACGCGGGCGCCGGCGGCGGCTTCGGCCGCACGCAGCTCAGCCGAACCCTTGGTGCCCATCTCCCCTTGGGTCAGGTCGAGCACTCCAACGCGATGACCGGCGTCGACGGCCTTGATGAGCGTGCCACCGCAGGTGAGTTCCGCGTCGTCGCGATGCGGTGCGATACAGAGAAGGTCGAGTGCGGACATACAGGGACGGCGTTGCCGCTTCAGCCCGCTCGTGTCAGGTAGCGCGCCACTCGACCGGCGATCTGCTGACCGCTGGCCACGCAATCGCCTACCGACACACCGTTACGGTAGTTGCCGGCCAGGTAGAGCCCAGGATTACTCAGCTCCGTCTCGTCAGCGGCGTCTTTCACGGCCTGATACCCCACGGTGTACTGCGGGATCGCGCGCGGCCAGTACACGTGCTTGGCGAAGATCGGTTCGCCGCGCACACCGAGCAGCTGACGCAGATCGATCAGCACGCGCTCCACCAGCAAATCGGTGTCTTCACGCGCACGTTCCGGCATCCGGGCTCCGCCCACGAAACAAGTGATGGACACGGTGCCTTCGGGAGCGCGCGAGGGGAAGAGCGACGAAGTGAAGAGCGCACCGAGAATGCTGCGCTTCTCCTTGGATGGGATCAGCATGCCGAACCCGTCGAGCGCATGCGCCACGTCGGCTCGCTCGAACCCGAGCGTGAGCACGCTGACCGGCGGGTATTCGACCCGCTCCACCAGCGCGGCGTGCTTACGCAAGCCCGCGGGCAACTCCATCGCGGCCAGGACGTGCGCCGGTGTGGCCATCACCACTGCGTCGACGGTACGGGCGCGTGACGCACCTTCCTGTCCCGCCTCGATGACCCACCGACCCTCGTTGCGGTGCAGCAGCCGAACGGGGCATCCAAGGCGCAGCGTGCCAACCAGCGACGCTTCGAGCGCATCGGTGAGCGTCTGCATCCCATCCACGAACGAAATCAGTCTGGCGCGCGTCGGTGTCGCGGACGGCATGGGGTCGGCGTCCGACGCAGCCGAGGCATCCACGGCATCCGAGGCATCCGACGCAGTCACGGAAGCCGGCGACATCTTTCCACGCGTGGCCATGAGACCCGCCGATAGCGATCCATGCTTCCGCTCGAGGTCGAACACCCGCGGGAACGCGTGCATCATGCTGAGCGATTCCGTATCGCCGGCGAAGATCCCCGAAATGAACGGGTCCACGGCGTAGTCGAGCACTTCGTGCCCCAGTCGGCGGCGCACGAACGACGCGATCGATTCGTCGGCGTCGGTGGCACGCGAGCGCACCAGCGGCTCCAGCAGTACGCGCAGCTTCGCCTTGAGCGAGAACAGCTTGGTCGTAAGCATTGCCGGCGGCGTCATCGGGAACGACTGCAACGTGCCGTTGCGCACGACGTAGCGGCGGTTGGCCTCGGGATTCGCTTCCACGACATCGTCCTGCAAGTCGAGCTGCGCAATCAGCGCGTCGACCGGTGCCGATGTCACGAACGAATTTGGGCCGTGCTCCGCCAGAAAGCCATCGGTGTGCGAGGTGCGAATGGCACCGCCGGCATTACCGCTCGCTTCGTACAATGTGACGTTCACCCCGCGCCGTCGCAGTTCATACGCAGCCACGAGTCCGGTAATTCCTGCTCCTACGACCGCGACCGAACGATGGTCGCCCGCATCGTGCTCGACAGGCGGCTCCACGTCGCGATGGTCAGCCAGCGCACGCATACATCATTCTCCGGCGACGTCCGTGACCCAGTCGCGAGGCTCGAGCATACGCACCAAGCGCGCTTCGAAGGAATCGGGGGAATACCGAGGAGCATACTGCCACATCGCGAGTGGTGGCAAGCTCATGAGGACGCTCTCCACGCGCGCGTTCGTCTGCAAGCCGAAGATCGTGCCACGATCATGGACGAGGTTGAACTCCACGTACCGACCGCGCCGCACGAGCTGGAACTCCCGCTCGGCGTCGTTGAACGCTTCGACGCGACGGCGCTCGACCACCGGCTCGTACGCGTGACGCAACACGCGGGCCACATCGCTCACGAACGCCTGTACGCGCTCGAGGTCGAGACCGTGCGACGCGTCGTCGGGACGCAGATGATCGAAGAAGATGCCGCCGATGCCACGCGCTTCGTTGTCGCGATGCACGTTCACGAAGTACTCGTCGCACCACCGCTTGAAGTCTGCGTAGAACGACGCGTGATGGCGATCGGCCATGTCGCGGAGCGCACGGTGGAACGTGACTCCGTCTTCGGTATGCGGATAGAACGGTGTGAGATCCGTGCCGCCGCCGAACCAGCTGTCGGTAAGATGGCCGCGCTCATCGGTCAGCTCGAAATAGCGCACGTTGAGATGCACCGTCGGCACTTTCGGGCTGCGCGGGTGCACCACCAGGCTTACGCCCGTCGCAAAAAAGTGCGTCGCACCGGCTGCAGCCCCCTGTCCACCAAGACGCCGCGCCGCGAGTTCGGGAAGCTCCCCCATCACGGCCGAGCGGTTGATGCCGGCCTTCTCGAACGTCACGCCATCGGTCATCACGCGGGCCACACCGCCGCCACCGCCGGGACGCTCCCAGCGATCTTCGGTGAACGTACCGCCACGATCGAGACGACCGAAGAACGACGTCAGTTCGTCATGCAGGCCGGCGATCCAGCGGATGGCTTCCGCACGACGTGTCGCGACCGCTGGGGCCGCGCTCGGCACGTTCGTCGGAAACACCGCCGCGCTCACCGTGACCCCGCCAGCTGGTTCGTCCACGCGGCCGGCTGGCTCTGCGCCGCCGCGATCTCTTCGTCCGTCCATTTCCACTCCTTCACGGCGTCGATGAAGGCGCGCGCGTGATCGGGGGAGATATCCGGAAGGATCCCGTGTCCGAGATTCGCAATGTGCCCGATCGGACCGAACGCCCGGATCATCGCATGAGTGCGACGACGAATGTCGGCCGGCGGGCCATACAGTGCGCATGGATCGAGATTCCCCTGCATCGCCACCCGGAACGGATCGAGCTGACGGCGCGCATCCATCGGCGACGTATGCCAGTCCACCCCGATGGCGTCGGCATTCGTAGCGGCCGCGATCTCCGCCAGCGCCCAACCGGCGCCCGGCGCAAACACGATGACCGGCACACCCGCTTCACGAGCCTTCTGTGCGCACCGCGCGAGATACGGTAGGGCAAACGTGCGGAACTCGTCGGGACCGAGGGCACCCGCCCACGATTCGAACAGCTGCACCACCTGCGCGCCGGCTCCGACCTGCGCCACGAGATACTCACCCACCGCATCGGCAATCTTGCCAAGTAACGCGTGTGCCATCTCGGGATTTTCGTACAGCATGCGCTTGGCGACCGCGAACTGCTTCGTGCCTTTGCCTTCCACCATGTACGCCGCGAGCGTCCACGGCGAGCCGGCGAATCCGATCAGCGGCACTTTGCCATCGATTTCGCGGCGGGCCAGCTTCAACGCGTCGAGCACGTACTCGAGATGCTCCTGCGGATCGACGGCGTGCAGCTGGTCGACGTCCTTCAGTGAGCGAAGCGGGGAGGGGAACTGTGGGCCGATGCCTTCATCGAGCGTGAGGTGCATTCCCATCGCTTCCGGGATCACCAGAATGTCGCTGAAGATGATCGCGGCATCCACACCGACCAGGTCGAGCGGCTGCAGCGTCACTTCGACGGCAAGCTCGGGCGTCCGGCACATGGTGAGGAAGTCCGATTTCGCACGGACCGCACGATACTGCGGCAAATACCGTCCAGCCTGACGCATCATCCACACCGGCGGGCGCTCAACCGCTTCACGCCGGAGCGCTCGCAGGAGCAGATCATTCGCCGGTGACGACGGGGCGGGCGTAGCACTCACGTAAACTGCTCCGGTGACAGTACCATCGAAGGACGACGTTCGTGGGGCGCCACGCGCGGTACAGGGACGTGTACCGTGGGCGCGTGCTCCACGACATGCTTGGGGGCGGCGGCGCGCGACGTCCGGATGGTGCGCGGCTCCGGGGCGGTGGCCGGGGAGAACATTTCGAGCAGCATCATCGCCTGCGCGTCGAGCGGTTCGCCGCGCTGGACGGCACGACGCAGGGCGGCCATCGGTCCGGCCAGCAGCTTCGCCACGATGCGCGACGCGGCGCGCTCGGCCATGCCGACGTCTTTCGACGCGAAGGCGACTTCGCGCCGCGCCACATCTTCCAGCGCCGCACGTAATGGCTTGATCGCATCGCGGGCCGGCATGTTCGCGATCCAATCCATGAACGAGCCGATCTCGTCGTCGCAGATGGCGTTGGCTACCGGGACCGCATCACGACGCATTGTCTCCGCGCTCAGTATCGGCTGATGCAGCGTGTCGAGATCGACCAGCGTGATGCCGGGCTGCTCCGTCACGCGCGCGTCGATGTTGCGCGGCAGGCTGAGATCCATGAGCAGCAGGGCGTAGCCCACGGCCGCGCACGCTTCTCGCGCGTGCTGCAGGCCGCCGGCGGTAATCACCGGCACTTCGCTGCCCGTGGCCACGATCACCACATCCGCCATGGCCGCTTCCACATGCAGCGTTTCGAACGGGGCGGCGCGGCCTCCCACGAACTTCGCAAGCTCCTGCGCCGTTTCAAACGTGCGGTTCACGATCACCAGATCGCGCGCGCCAAGCTTGTGAAGCTGCTTCGTGGCGCGGGCGCCGGTCTTACCGGCACCGACCACGAGGCAGCGCGCATTCTCGAGATTCCCGAAGCGCTGACTGGCCGTGATCGCGGCTTCGGCTCCGACCGAATTGCGACCAGCGGTCAACGACGTTTCGGTTTGCACCCGCTTGCCCGCGCGGAGCGCCGTCTCGAACAGGCGATGCAACACCGGACCGGCCGAATGGCCACGAGAGGCGCGCTTGTATGCGGCCTTCAGCTGACCAAGAATCTGCCCGTCGCCGAGTACCTGCGACTCGAGCCCGGCGGCGATGCGCACCACATGGCGCGCCGCCTCTTCGCCGACACGTCGCGTGGCCGTGCGCAGCAGCTCGTCGCCTTCGCTGCGCGTGCGCATCCATCGGCGCGCCAGCGTTTGAACGGCCCGGTCGACGACCGCCCGTTCGTCGCTGTCCACCCACGCGTACAACTCGGTACGGTTACAGGTGGAGATCAGCGCCGCTTCAGTGACGATTTCGCTTCGGGCCGTTCGATACAACTGCGTGAGACGTTCTTCCGACAAGTGGAAGTGCTCACGGGTGGCGACGTCGGCCTGACGAAAATCGATTGCGATCGATATCAGCATCGGAGTGCGGACTCGGGGGTGGTGCTCACGCGGTCGCGAGACCGGTCAAATGCGCGAGATTCTTGAAGAAGATTCTCACATGGGCGAAGGGCTTGGCTTTCACCAGCTGCTTGTTCATGTACCCGTCGAACGTGAGTTCCTGCACATCTTTGTCGCGACAGATCGCCACGAAACGCTCACGACGGTTGTCGTTTCGATACCAAAACGTCTGCATCACGTCGAGCACGAAAAACACGGGCCCGTGCAAGCGCATGAAGCGACGACGTGCCCGCCGCAACGCTTTCGCATTGCCGGTCACCAACGCCTCCAGCACCGCCTCGGCGGCAAATCGACCGCCAGTCATCGCGTAGAAAATCCCTTCTCCACTGGCCGGTGCGACCACGCCGGCGGCATCACCCGCCAACACCACGTCTCGGCCGTTATCCCACTGCGGTAGCGGCTTGATCGGGATCGGCGCGCCGTCCTTGCGGATCGTCTCGACCTTATCGAGGCCGGTGTCCTTGCGCAGCTTGGCAACCGCATCCTTGAGTCCGAAGCCCTTCTGTAATGTACCCGTCCCGATGCTGGTCGTCGCGCCATGCGGGAAAACCCAGGCGTAGAAGTCGGGGGAGAGCGGCTTCTGGTAATACACGTCGCACCGAGCGGCACCGAAATTCGCCTTGTCTTCGGCCAACGGCGACTTCACGATTTCATGATAGGCGAATACGTGCTTTGCCTTGTGCGAATTCGGGATGCACTGGCGGGCCACCGGCGAGAGCGCACCGTCGGCGCCGATCACCATCCGGGCGCGCACGTGGCGCGTCTCGCCGGACCGCGAACGACCGTCGGTGTAGCTGACCACGGGAATGCCGTCATCTCCACGCGCAAAGGTCGTGAATGTCCCGACATGTCGCTCGGCGCCGGCGTTGGCCGCACGCGTACGAAGCCACTCGTCGAACACGTCACGGTCGACCATGCCCACGTACCCATTGCCAACCGGGATGTCCACGGTGCGCCATGTCGGGGAAATGATGCGGGCGGTATCGATCTGCGCGACCATCATCGATTCCGGTACGTCGAAGTCACGCAGCAGCTGCGGCGGCACCGCACCGCCGCACGGCTTCGCGCGCCCCGCACGATCGAGCAGCATCACCGAACGGCCCGCTTTCGCGAGCTCGTGCGCGGCCGTGGCACCGGCCGGACCACCACCGATCACCAGCACGTCGTATAGGTCGAGCTGTGGCACTTCACTCATGCGACATCCTCCATCGTTGAAGCCAAGAGCACGGGCAGACAGGCATCGGTCATCATCGTCATCGTCACTGCAGCACCGCCGGAAGCATCTCCCCACGCTCACGGAACACATCGTGCGCGCGCTCGCTTGAAGCGCTACGAAGCGCGAGGAACGCGGAGGCCGCAAAGAGCACCGCTTCCGCGCCGAATACGGCGAGGTAACCACGGAGCGGCGAGTCCAGCACGGCCTTTGCCGTATCGACGCCAACCGCTCCCGCCATGGTCCCGGAAGCATAGGCCAGTGCCTGCGCTGCGCCGAACATACCCAGGCGCAGTCCCGCGCGGCCATCGGTCTTGTCACCGGTCAGCGCCATCATCGAACCGATCGCACCGATCGCGAACACGCCGTTCGCGAGCCCGAGCATCATGACGATCGTCGTGAACATACGCACATCGCCCAAGACCGGCGAGGCGGCGAGTGCGACGTAGGTGATCGCCGACGCCAAGCAGCCGGCCGCCGCCCAGTGACGCAGTTGACCGCGACGGGTAGCCAGCACCGCCGTCGCGATCATACCGATCAGCACACCGCCATGGTGCATACCGGAGAGCTTCGTGCTCTCGCCCGGCGTCATACCGAACGCGATACCGGCGAACGGTTCGAGAATGAGATCCTGCGCGCTGTAGGCGAACATCGCGAGGAAGATGAAGCTGGCGAAGAGGCGCGCCGCCGGCTCTTCCCACACCGTGCGCAGCGCGGACATGAACGAACCGTGCGACGCGTCGCGGTTGCGCGGCACCGATGCGGCAGGACGCGAACCGCGCTCCACGCCGTACGTGGCGACCACCGCCACCAGGAATCCGACACCACCGATCCCGCCGGCAATCGCGATCAGGCGCGTGTACGAGAACGGGTCGAGTAACGCCCCCGAGGTCGCGGCCGTGATGATGATGCCGACGATCATCAGGATCCACGTGATGGCGGCGGCGCCGGCGCGCTGCGAGGGAAGCGCGCGCTCACTGATCAGCGCCAGCAACGGCGTGCCCGCCGCGCTCACGCCGGCGCCAAGCACGACGCTGGCGATCGACGCGAGCGCGATGCCGAGCGCGACATTCGTGGCCATGATGGGAATGCTCGCCGCGACACCCACGCCGCCCAGTGCGCAGACCGCAAGTCCGCCCAGTATCCATGGCGTACGGCGGCCGCTGCGATCGCTGTCGTGTCCGAGCCGCGGACGCAGAATGAGCTGCACGCCGAAGTGCAGGGCGACCAGCAATCCCGGTACCGTGGCGGGGAGGGCCAACTCGACGACGATCACGCGATTGATCGTCGTGGTCAACAGCACCACGACGGCACCCAGCGCGGCCTGCACGAGGCCAAGTCGCGAGAGTTGCCACCAACTCATGTGCCGGCCTCCACAATGATCGGCAACGTGCGCACAGCGAACGCAGCGATCATCATGCCACTCACATAGAACGGAACGCCAAGGGCACTGAGCCACAACGCGCGTTCGCGCGGCGACTGCACGAAGCGCCACATCATGACCGCCTGAACGACCGAGAGCACGCCGATGGCGAACGCATGCCATGGACGGTTCCACGACACCAGTAACGCAATCACGGCCGCTTGTGCCAGTAGCATCACCAAAGATGCCACACGGGCGGCGCCGTCGGCGCCGAGCAGCACGGGCAGGGAATTCACACCCATGCGCTGGTCGCCCTCCATCGCCTTGAAATCATTCAGCGTCATGATGCCATGCGCGCCGATGCTGTACAGCGTGGCGAGCACCAGCAACGGCATCGGCGGCACCTGATTGCCCAGCATGATGCCGGCACCGGTCACCCACGCCAGTCCTTCGTAGGTAAAGCCCACGGCGGTGTTGCCGATCCAGCCGTTGCGCTTGAAGCGGAACGGTGGCGCACTGTAGCCCCACGAGAAGAACAGGGCGATGGCGACGGCGGACACGCCGAAGGCACCGAGCGGCAGCGCCGCGAAGAGACAGAGCGCGGTCCAGAAGATCGCGATGGCGAGTCCCCATTGACCGGGAATCCGACCGGAGGGAATCGGGCGATTGGGTTCGTTGATCGCATCGACATGCCGATCGAACCAGTCGTTCACGGCCTGGCTCGACGCACAGACAAGCGGCCCCGTGATCGCGATACCGAGCGCGAGCAGGGGAATACGCTCCGAGAGTGGGACGCCGGCGGAGATCGCACCGCAGGTGAACGCCCACATCGGAGGAAACCACGTCACTGGCTTGAGCAGCGTCAGGACCGCTTTAGGGTCCGGGCGCGCTTTCGCCGACTGTACAGAAAAACTGACGCTCATGGGTGTCTAGTTTAGTTGACAGTACGCAAATGCAACAGAGCGAAGTTGAGCCGGAATTGAAGACTCCCAGTCCAAACTGGGGGAACGACGAACG
>JBBQXC010000148.1:0-11959 GCA_038210005.1 Gemmatimonadales bacterium | reverse complement strand
CCGTTGTGCGCCACGCAGTTTTCGTTCGACGACTGCACGGTCGGAATCTTGTAGTAGCTCTTGAACACGAGCTTCTTGTTCACGATCGAGAAGATCGCGTTGGCGCCCCATTCCGGCTTGTCGCCGGCGCGGCACTTGGGCGACGAACCACCGCCCCACTCGTCAGAAAACAGCATCTGCGTACCGTCGTTGTTGAACGTCGCCGAATGCCAGTAGGCGAAGTTCGAGTCGGCCGCCGCGTCCAGACGAAACGGCGCCACCGGGTTGCTGATGTCGAGCAGCAAGCCATGGCCTTCACAGGCGCCGCCAGCCAGTCCGAGTGCCGGGTACACCGTGATGTCGTGGCACTGCGAGCGCTCGCCACCACGACCACCGCCGCCCGCCGCACCGGCGAACATGCGCGTGACCGCGCCCTGCACCATGCCGCGCACCGCCGCGCTGTCAACCGCGTTGGCCGTCGATCCGCCACGCGTCTTCGTCACGCTGTCGAGCATCGGGCGAATCACCTGCGGGGGTACGACCATGTCGGCGCCCGACTGCGGATTCCTGGCGATGAACGCACCCGCGGCCTTGGCCGTGGCGAGCGTCTTCGCTGCCGCTTCCTTGTCGGCGTCGGAGAGACCGTGGACCGGTGCCGCACCGAGACCGGCGAAGATGTTGGCGCGACCGACAACGGCGGCCGAGGCCGGGTTGGCGAGAGGCACCTTGATGATCTCGATGCGCAGGCGCGACGAGTTCGGATCGTCCGACGCCAGATCGGCGCAGCCGGCGAGTTCGTCGGCCGACCGGATTCCCGATGAACCGGACACGTAGATGTACACGTTGTCCTTGTCCTTCGGATCCTCGAGCACCGTGTGCGTGTGCGAGCCACGGCACGTCTGCACGTTGGCGATCAGCGTCGGATTGCGGATGTCGCTGATGTCGAACACGCGCACACCACGCATGCGCTCCTTGCTCACCGGGTCAGGCACGCCACCCGGCTTGCAGTCCACGCGGCCGTTGTTCGCTTCGGCCGACATGAACATCAGGTTCCTGTACACCGAGATGTCGTTCTGCGACGCGGGGCACGAGTAGGCGACCACGAGCGTCGGCTTGGCCGGGTTCGAAATGTCCCAGATCACCGGGCCGTTGTAATTCCCCTGGATCGCGTATTTGCCAGTGAAGGCGAGGTCGGAGTTCGTGATACCCAGGAAGCCCGGCGGCGAGACCGCCTTGGCCACGACCTTCATGTTCGAGATCGCTTCGCCGGCGTCGAACAGACCGGCCTTGAGGCCGACGCGCGGATCGTTCATCGGCGTCGGTGCGGTCTTTGGCTTCGACGGCGCGCACGCCGCAAGGCCAAGCAGCACCACGGCGGCGTAGCCTGAAACAACACTCGCCCCGCGACGACGCGGAAGTGCTTCTGACATGTCTGTTCCTGTGTGCAAAAGGTGGTGGTCATCCAACGACATCACATCCAAACGTCACGCCGGCGGCGCGAATCCCATCTCCAACATCATCGTGAACATGCGCTTGATCTCGGTGCTCTGATCGACCTCGACATCGTTGGCGAACTTGAACACGGTTTCGTCCTGCCCCGCGCCCTGTGCCGCGAACAGCGTCTTCACCATCGCCACGGCGCCGCGATGGTGTTGAATCATGTACGTCAGGAACAAGCGGTCGAATTCCGTACCGCGGGCCGCATTGAGCTCCTTGAGCTGCGCCTCGGTGAGCATGCCGGGCATCGACATCTGGCCCATCGCCATGCCACCCATCGCCGCCATGTCGTGGCCAGCCATGGCGGCCATGTCATGTCCCGCGCCACCCATCGTCACGTTGCCCAGTGAATCGACCATGGGCATGGGCTGACTGCGGTCCTTGAGCCACGTCTGCATGATCGTGATCTCATCAGTTTGCGCATTGATGATGCGCGCCGTGAGCCGCTGCACCGACGCGCTCGCGCCGTGCGACGGGGCCCAGCGCGAGATCGTGATGGCTTGGGCATGATGGTGGATCATGCCACTCATGAAGTCCACGTCGGCCGTCACCCACGGATAGCGCAGACTGTCGGCGCGCGCACGCGCCATCGCGCCGGCATCACCCATCTGGAAGGCGGGTCCGGCCGAGGAGGCTGACCGGGAGGTAGCGCAGGCCGTCATGGCGAAAAGCCCGGCGCTCAGGGCGGCCAGACGGATCGGACGGCGAAGAGTCGTGGGCATCGGTTTGGTCACGTGAATGGACACCGGCCGCTCGGCGAAAGGTAGGAACTTATAAGGTTATAGGGAGACGAGCCGCGCGGCAATTGATCGGGCAGATCGACCGGAACCACTTATGAAAAACGGCGCGTGACGTTCACCGTGATCTGCGCTCGCCGAGGGGAGAGTTCTGAAGACGAGGCGGCTTGAGGTGGAGGGGTGCCGGTTCTTTGCTTGGCGATTGGGCGCTGTGGGCTTTTTTGCTGTGGGCTTTTTTGCTGTGGGCTTTTTGCTGTGGGCTCTTGCTGTGAGCTGTGGGTTTTGGGCTGTGGGCTCCCAGGCTTGGGGCTGACGGCTATCTGCTATCCGCCATGAGCCCTGAGCCATGGGCCATGGGTGAAAACTGGCGACTAAGCACTGGCCGAAACCCACGGCCCACGGCCCACGGCCCACGGCCCACAGCCGTGAGCCCCAAGCCCCAAGCCCCAAGCCCCGAGAGCCCACAGCCCACAGCAAAAAGCCCAAAAGCCCAAAAGCCGACAAAAAAATTCGATCGCGCTTTTTAACAGCGCCCGATCCGCTGTTGTCGCCACGTCCCCCCCGCCTCACCGTTCGGGCTACCGGCGATCTTCGGTTCCCGTGTGATCGCTGATCTCGATTGGCCCAGATGTTGGATTGCCTCCGGTGGACGCTACACGCTACGCTTTCAGGACTGACCCGCGTGGATACCACTTCGATGCGCCTGAGGGCCAAGTCGAATCGACGGTTGAGCGCAGAGCGCACGCGGCGCGTGGTGGAGTCGCCACCAAGTGCGCAATTTCACTCTGCGTTGACCTCCCGCAACGGAATCGCCCGTGCCCCCTGCACCGTGACCAGCGCGATTCGGCGTAAGTGCACCGAATCGGCCGCGGCCACATAGGCCGACGTCTGCTGCGAGGCCACCAGCGCCCGGGTGAGTTGGGCGAGTCCGCCGCACACATATCGGTTACACAGGTTCGAGCGCAGCGCCCGCGGAAGATGGCAGCCGGCGGTGGTGTGAAACACACACGAGCCGCGGTAGTGGCGCGTGGGCAGGTACGACGCGTACCGGGCCTCCAGCGACTCGGCAGTCACCGTCTCCCCGTCGTCGGTGAGCTGGGCGCGCACCCGCGTGATGCTGTCTGCATGCAAAAAGCCATGCGTGCCGCCCGCGGTACAGCACTCGCCGCGACAGGTCCCGCAGCTCGCCCCGATAATGTCGGGCATCGCCGGGATCGAATCGGGAAGCGCCCAGCTGGCGTCCGCCCGCGCCGACTCGGCCTCGGCACTCATCGGCGCACTGTTGTCGCGCACCGTGTCACGAAACGCCTCGGCGATCGTGCCCCGCAGCTTGTCGAGGAAGGCGTCGCGCGACTCCTCGGGGAGTTCGGTGGTGTTCCGCGAATTCGCCGGCAGCAGGATGACCGGGAGCTCCGGCACGCCGTGTTCGGCACGGTCGTTGCGGGCGATCCGCTCCGCCTGAGCCGTGAGACGGGCATTGCGGGCCCGCTGGGCCGCGATCGGACTTTCGCGCGAGGACATCGTTGCAACCTACCAACCTGTGTCGCCCGCATGGAGGATGGGTGGGGCACGGATCGCGCGCGGATGTGATTGATTCCGCCATATGTCGACTCCCCGCTGGACCATCCCCCTCGGCGCCATCCTCGTCCACCTGGGCATCGGCTCGGTGTACGCCTGGAGCACGCTCAATCGCCCGATCATCGCCGCGCTCCCGCCGCAGCCGTGGTGGGGGAGTCCGCCGTACACCACGTTCACGGCGGCGCTGGTGCTGCTGGGACTGAGCGCGGCGACCATGGGCCCTTGGGTGGAGCGGCGTGGCGCACGAGTCGCCGCGCAAACGTCGGCGGTCTTCTTTGCCACCGGACTCGCGCTCGGTGGTCTTGGCCTGCTCTGGCAACAGCCGCTCCTGCTCTTTCTGGGGCTCGGCATGCTCTGCGGCATCGGGTGCGGCATCGGGTACATCGCCCCGGTCAGTACGCTGGTGAAGTGGTTCCCCGAGCGACGCGGCATGGCCACCGGCTTCGCCATCATGGGCTTCGGCGGCGGCGCCTTTCTGGGCGGCTACGCGAATGCGTTCCTGATCGAGCAGATGGGCGTTGCGAAGGCGCTGTTCGTGCTGAGCGGCGTGTACTTCGCGCTCATGTGGGCGGGGGCGCAGCTGCTCCGTCCGGCACCTGAGGTGCACCGCGGCGTCACCATGCCCGCGATCGCGGGCCTCACGCGACGAGAGGCGCTGCGCACGCCGCAGTTCGTGCTGCTCTGGGGCATGCTGTGCGTGAACGTCACCGCCGGCATCGGCATTCTCGCTCAGGCGTCACCGATGATGCAGGACCTGTTCGGCCGAACGCCCAAGCAGGCGGCAGCCGTCGTCGCGGTCATCAGCCTCTTCAATGCCGGCGGACGTCTGCTCTGGTCGAGCGCGTCGGATCTGCTCGGGCGACGGGAGACCTATCTCATCTTTTTTGTCGTACAGATGGTGCTGTTTCTCCTGATCCCGCGCCTTGCACAGGCGGGCGCGTGGTGGCCCTTTCTCGCGTGCCTGCTCATCGTGTTCACGATGTACGGCGGCGGTTTCGCCACGATGCCGGCGTTTCTGGCGGATTTGTTCGGTTCACGCAACGTGGGTGCGATTCACGGCGCCGTGCTCACGGCGTGGAGCGTCGCCGCCGTCACGGGGCCAGTGATCATCACCGAACTCTCCGACCGCGCCCGCACCGCCTTGGCCCCGGGCGAGCCGCGCGTGCACATCTACGATCAGCCGCTGATGCTGCTCGCCGGTCTGCTGGCCGTCGGACTGGTACTGACGCTGGCGGTCAAGCCACCGGAAAAGCGCGCGGCGTAAGGGAAGTCGACTATTCGTTTGCAAAGGGGGGAGATCGGCCGCAGGTTAAGCCCCGATGCGAATCCTCAAACGACTCGCCGCAACCGCAACCGCGACCGCAACCGCGACCGCAACCGCGACCGCAACCGCGACCGCGACGGGGTTCGCCGCCTTCGTGGATCGCTACTTCGCTGACTTCGCGCGCCGCCATCCATCCAGTGCCGCTGGAAATGGCCTGCACGATCACGATGACCTGCTCGACGATTTCTCCGCGCAGGCCAGCGCTGCCGAAATCACCACGCTCAACGGGTAATTCAGTGACTGCCAGTAACGACATCGTTCGTGTCGGTGTGCTCGGCGCCGGCGCCTGGGCGCAGTTCGCGCACCTCCCGGGCTGGAAGCGCGACCCGCGCTGCACGATAGTGGCAATCGCCGATCCGATCGTGGAACGCGCTCGCGAGTTCGCGGCGCAATTCGACATCCCGAACGTGTACGCCACGCACGAAGAGCTGATCGCGCGCACCGACATCGATGTGGTCGACGTGTGCACGCCCAGCGCGACACACTTCGCACTGAGCTGTGCCGCATTGGAGGCGGGCAAGCACGTACTGTGCGAAAAGCCCGTGGCTTACGATTTCACCGAAACGCGACGGGCCGCGGCACTGGCGAAAGCCAAGGGTCTGAAAACGAAACTGGGATTCACCTTTCGCTACTCCCCGGCCATGCGCTACATGAAAGCGCTGATCGACGAGGGCTACATCGGCACGCCGTTCATCTTCAACGGCTACGAACAGAATTCACAGTGGCTCGACCCGCAGACGCCGCTGCGTCAGGTCGACCATGAGGCCGACCAGACGGACATTCACGTGTCGTCGTTGGAAGGGTACGGGGCGCCGATCATGGATATCGGTCACCTCTTCATGGGCAGTCGCTTCAAGTCGGTCGTGGGCACGATGAAGAACTTCATCCCCGAACGCATGGTGCGCGCCACCGGCACCATGATGCGCATGAACATCGACGACGGCGACATTTTTATCGGTGAGTTCGACAACGGCGGTATCGGTTCGATTCAAACCAGCTTCGTGACCGTCGGGAATTATCCCGGTATCGAAGCACGTGTGTACGGCAGCAAAGGCGCGCTGATCTGCCGTCTCGTGGAAGAGAACGGTATCTGCGAAACGCTCAAGGGCGCCACCGCCGACTCCGTGGAGTTCAAGGAACTCGAGATTCCCCAGCGCTTCTACCCGGCGGGCGGCAGTGCCCGTGAATCATGGCGCTCGCTGTTCTACGCGAATCTGATCGGCTCGTTCATCTCCGAGATCCGCAGTGAAGTGAGCGGCAACGAAAGCAACTTCGAAGATGGTGCACACGTGCAGGAGCTTATCAACGCCGTCGAGCGCTCGTTCCGCGAACGGCGCTGGGTGAACATCCCGCTCGAGCCGTCTCCAATCGTGGGATCGGCATCCTGAGCAACGATACGGCCGCCGCGCTCGACCGCTTCCTCGCGCACTACTTCGAGCGACATCCCGTGAACGCGACGTTCACAGGGCTGCATTCCTATGACCATCGGCTCCCCGACTGGTCGCGCGACGCGCGCGATACTGAAGTCAGCGAGCTGGCCGAACTACACGACGCGCTGCACAGCGCCTCGCCGCGCACCACCGACGCCGTGCTGGCCGTCGATATCGACTCGGTCGACGCCGAGCTCGCGCGCGCCAACATCGATGTGCGCATCCTCGAAACGCAGACCCGATTCTTCCACGACCGGAATCCTGCGCTGTTCACGGGCGAGGCGATTTTCAGTGTGGTCGCGTTGCTGTTACGCCCCACGCAGCCGATCGAGCGATGCACCGACGCCATCATCGCACGACTTGGCGAGATTCCGTCGTTCCTCGACGCGATGCCCGCCGCCCTCACCGAGCCGGTGCCCGCGATCTGGATTGATCGCGCGACCCGCGAAGCACGCGTGTTCGCGACGTTCCTGCGTGGCCAGCTGCGACTCTGGTGCGATGAGCACGACGTCGCAGCTCCCGTCCGCGATGCAATGACCGAGGCCGCGTTGTGTGCGGCCCGCGCCTTCGACGCGGCCGCCGACTGGCTGGATCAGTTACCGCGTGACGTCCTTTCGGGTTACGCGATCGGCGTGGAGGCCTACGAGATCCTGCTACAGCGCGGGCACTTCTGCACGGAGTCGGCACACGACCTGCTGCACCGCGTGCTCGCAGACTTGCCAGCGGCCAAGGCGCGCTTTGACGCCCTTGCCACCGAGGTCGCCGGATCACCCGAGGCCCTCGGCGCGGCGCTCGCCAACGATCGCCCCAGCGAGGCCGACTATCTCTCCGCATTTACCTCACAGTTCGAAGCCTGTCGGTCGCTGGCCCTCGCGCACGACCAGGTGGAGTGGGCCGACTGGCCGCTGCGCTATATGCCCATTCCCGTCTGGGCGCGCGAGATCGCTCCGCAGCTGTACTTCCTGTTCTATCGCTCCCCGGCGCCGTACGAACCGCACCCTGAACATCTCTATCTGGTGACACCGGTCGACGACACCATCGCGCCCGATGAGCGCGCACACCGCCTGAAAGCCTGGAACCACAGCACCATCACGCTCAATCACGTGGTGCATCACGGCGCACTCGGCCACCACGTACAGAACGGACACGCCACTCATCGGTCGCCGTCGCGGATCGGCAAGATTGCCGCCGTCGACTGCGCCAGCCGCATCGGCATGTTCCTTGGTGGATCGATGGCCGAAGGATGGGCCTGCTACGCCACAGAACTCGCCGACGAACTTGGCTTTCTCTCGCCGCTCGAGCGCGCCGCTGAACAGCAGAGTCGTGTGCGGATGCTGGCGCGCGCGATCGTGGACATTCGATTGCACACGGGTGCGTTCAGCCACGCCGATGCCGTCGCCTACTACAGGAACGAAGTCGGCATGCCGGAAGGCGCAGCGATCGGCGAGGCCACCAAGAACTCCATGTTTCCGTGCACCGCCATCATGTACTGGCTTGGCACGCAGAGCATTCTCGACTTGCGGGATACCATGCGCCTGCGTCCCGACTACTCACCGCGGCAGTTCCATGATGCGCTGTTGAGCCGGGGATCCATCCCCGTAGCGCTTGCGGCGCGACTCCTTACGGCTATTGAGTAACGTCCACTATTTCTCAAAGGACAACGATCATCGCAGTTCTTCGCGTACCTTCGCGATCTTCGCGGACTTCGCGCGAAGCGACGCGAAGAACTGCGAACGTTATTCATACAGCATATCGACAACGTGCACCACTCCGGCGTGACAGAGCCGGGACACTACAATTGGCGACTTCATGATACGTACATCGCTCAGACTGTCCCGTCGCTCAGCCCTCGGCCTCGCCGCGTCGCTCTGCAGCGCGCTCGTGGCCTGCGGTGGTGACACCGCTCGTAGCGATCCGTCGAACGACCTGCTGATCGTGGGCTACGATCGCGAGCCGGACACAATGAACCGCTACGCCACGCACATTCTCGAGGATATCGAGTCGTGCGTCGTAGAAGGCCTCGTCACCAACGACGAGACGATGAAGATCATTCCAGTGCTCGCCGCCGAGATCCCGACTACGGAGAATGGCGGCGTCGTCGTGCGCGCCGATGGCGGCATGGATGTAACCTGGAGGTTGCGCCCCGGCGTGAAGTGGCACGATGGCGTGTCACACACCTCAGCCGATGTGAAGTTCACCGTTGACGCGATCAACAAGGGTGACTGGAAGCCGGAGAGCGTTGATGGATTCGACCGCATCGCGTCGGTAGAGACACCCGACTCGCTCACGGCGATCGTGCACTACAAGGAAGTGTATGCGCCGTATCAGTTGCAATTCGTGCGCGGCACGTTACCCAAGCATGTGCTGGAGGGACGCGATCTCAACACCGCCAACGACTACAATCGCGCGCCGCTCGGTACGGGTCCGTACAAAGTGAAGGAGTGGAAAACGGGCGAGTACATTTTGCTCGAGCGTGCTGAAGGCTACTGGCGCGGCGCGGAGTATCCCAAGATCAAGCAGCTGCTCTTCCGCTTCCTCACGAACACGACCACGCGCATCAATCTGCTCAAGTCGGGCGAGGTGCACATGGTGGCGCTCGTGGCATGGGACAAAGTCCGTGAGCTGACCGCCATCAGTGGGTTGCGCATGAATCGTGTGGTCGGAAACGGCTATGAGCATGTCACGCTCAACCAGAAGCGCTTCGCGCCCTTCGCCGATGTGAAGGTGCGTCAGGCGCTGGCCCACGCGGTCGATCGGGAGCTACTCGTACGCACGATTCTCGATGGACAGGTGGAAGTGGTGAACGGTCCGATCCAGCCGTTATCCGCGGCCTACGAACCCAAAGTGCCCACGTACGACTTCGATCCGGCGCGTGCACGCACGCTGCTGAGCGACGCAGGATGGGTGCCTGGCGCCGACGGCATTCGCATGAAGGATGGCCAGCGGCTTGCCTTCACCCTCATTACACAGTCTGGCTTTGCGATTCGTGAGAATGTGTCACAGGCGCTGAGCCAAGCGTTTCGTGACGTGGGCGCCGACATGACGGTGAAGTTGCTCGATGGCACGTCCATCAGCAGCGTGTGGTTCAAAGGCGACTTCGACGCCATGCTGCACTGGTGGCAGATGGGTGCCGACCCTGAGCTCACACTTTTCTTTGCCGGCGATCGTATGCCACCGGCTGGCCGCAACATCAACTACATCAACGACGCCGAGCTGACGTCGCTGCTGTATCGTTCCGATCGCGCGGCCGATGTGGCGCAGCGCAACGAACTGCTGCGCGAGGCACAGCGGCGCATAGCCGCGCTCGCGCCTGAGATCGTGCTGTACAACACCGCCAAGATCGATGCCGTACCGAAGGCGCTGAAGGGCTTCACCGGCAATCCGACCAACGCCGGTCCGTTCTGGAACGTGCACCTGTGGGAGATCGGCACGCCGTGATGCGTGGCCTGATCGTGCGCCGGGTGCTGCAGAGCGTTCCGCTGCTGGCGCTCATCTCGGTGCTGGTCTTCGCGCTGTTGCAGGCGATTCCGGGCGGTCCGCTGTCGGCCTACCTCGAGAACCCGAACGTGCGCCCGCAGGACATCGAGCGACTTCGCGCCGCCATGGGACTCGATCGTCCATTGGCCGCGCAGTATCTGTCGTGGCTCTCGGCCTTCGTCCGTGGCGATTGGGGATACAGCTTCGCCGACGGGCGCCCGGTACTCGATCGCGTGCTGGAGCGGGTACCCGCCACCTTGGAGCTCGTGGGCGCGAGCACGCTGCTCGCGCTCTGCATCGCCCTGCCGGTCGGGGTGCTGGCGTCGGTGCATCGCCTGTTCGATCGTATCTCGTCGTTCGGCGCGGTCGCGGGCATTTCGCTGCCGGTGTTCTGGTTCGGCCTGCTGATGCAGTTGGTCTTCGCGATTACGCTGGGTTGGCTGCCATCGTCCGGTCGCGCGTCCTTCGGCGTGAGCTCGTTCGCCGACCGCGTCGCGCACCTCGTGCTCCCCGTGGTGGTGCTGGCCGCTGTACAGGCTGCGGCCTGGTCGCGCTATCTGCGCCGTGCGATGCGCGAAACCATCGGCCGCCCGTTCATGAACGCGGCGCGTGTCCGCGGCGTCTCCGAACGCGGCGTGCTCTTGCGGCATGCGCTGCCCAACGCACTCGGCCCGTTCATCACCGTCGTGCTGCTCGACGCGGCCATGATGGCGTCGGGTGCCGTAGTGACTGAAAGCGTATTCGCGTGGCCCGGCGTGGGCAGTCTGTTTACGGAATCGCTCGTGAAGCGTGACTATCCCGTACTCATGGCGTTCCTCATGTGCGGCGCCGTCGCCGTCATGGTGCTCAATCTACTCGCTGATATCGCTGTCCGTACCATCGATCCGCGCACGCGGGGCACCGCGTGACAACGTGGCCACGCGGCGGCCTGCTCTTTTTGGCGGTGCTCGTTATGGCGTCGTTACTGGCGCCGTATCTCGCGCCCTTCGCCGCCGATGCAATCGATCTGGCCAACCGTCGCGCGGCGCCGTCGGTTTTGCACTGGTTCGGCACCGACGAACTCGGACGTGACGTACTCACCCGCGTGCTCGTCGGTGCGCGCGTATCGCTTGCGATCGGCGTGCTGTCGGCGCGCATGAGCGGGGCGATCGGTGTGGCGGTTGGCGCAGTAGCAGGCTATGCGGGTCGCTGGATCGACGACGCGCTCATGCGTGCCACCGACGCTATGCTCGCCATCCCGCGCCTACCGCTCCTTATGCTCGGCGCGGCTGTATTGCAGCCCGGCGTCCCGATGCTGATTCTGCTGGTTGCGGCGGCCGGCTGGATGGAAACCGCGCGCGTCGTGCGCGCCGAAGTCCAGTCGCTGTCGTCGCTTGATTTCGTGCAGGCGGCGCGGGCGATCGGCACCAACCCGGTGGGCGTGATCGCGCGTCATATCGTGCCCGGCATTGTTCCGGCCGCGACGGTGGCCACGACGCTCGCGATCGGACGCGGCATTCTGCTAGAAAGCACCATGAGCTTCTTCGGCGTCGGCGTGCAGCCGCCAACCGCCAGCTGGGGCAACATGCTGTATCAGGCGCAGACGGCGATGACCAGCGAGCCCTGGCTCGCGATCTTCCCCGGCCTCTTCATTTTTGTCACGGTGCTCGCCTGCAACGCCGTCGGTGATGCCATTGGTTCTTCACCTACTCAACACCAGTCGGTCTGATGACCTTTCCGCTTCCGTTCGCTCCGCGTCGCATCGCCATCGGCGCCAACGCGCATGTCGGTATCGCCGATTACATTCTCGCGCGCCGTCCTGACCTCGAGTTGCGCGGTAAGGTGTACACCGACATCACCGCCACCGATCTCGAGTGGGCGGAGGCGTACATCGGCTTCAAGCGACCGCCGTCGGTCTCCGACATGGGCAACGTGCGCTGGATCCAGTGCACCAGTGC
>JBBQXC010000147.1:0-11970 GCA_038210005.1 Gemmatimonadales bacterium | reverse complement strand
TGGCCGCCTTCGTCGAGTCGCGCTTCCATCACGTGTTCGACGGGACGCCGAAGCTCAATTGCATCGGTGCCGTCGGCTGCAACCGCGCGTCGCTGCAGATCGTACCGGTGAGCTTGGGGATTCGGTTCGGGTTCTAGTCTGTAGCGACTGATGACTGCGTCCTGGGGAGTTGGCCCTTCCCGGGTAGGGAGTTCGCGGTCACGCGCCTACAAACTATCCGTCTTCACCTTCGTCGTCTCCGGCGACACCACCGTTGCCGTCGAGTCGGCCGTGCGCGTGGGGGTGGTGTCCGCGCGTCGCTTGATGCTCGCCTTCTTCGTCGGCGCGGGCGGAGTCGAATCCGTCGGCAGCACCACTCCCGGCGCGTTGTTCGGTGCACGCTCGATGTAGCCGTTCATCATGTCGCGCGCGGCCCCGGCGTACGTGCCGATCTTGTCCGCCGCCTCGCGTGCGAGTCCGGTTGGCTGCTTCGAGCCGTACCACCACGTGCCCCACGTGGCGATGCCGAACAGCACGAGGTACGGCACGACCGACTGACGACGGCGCACAGCCACCGGATCGGTGCGCCGCTTGGGTTCCTTCTTCGCCTTCTTCGCCTTGGCCGTCGCTTCACTCGACGACGGGGTGCGCACGCCGGTGATATCGCTCGGTGTTCGAGACGCCACGCTCAGCATCCGGTTGCCCAGCGCGTGCCGGTAAATCTCGGCCGTCTGCGTGGGCGTCATCTCCATCACGGCGTTGCCCAGCGTCACACCGAAATCCGAGACGCTCGCGTAGCGGTCCACGGGATCGGGTGCCAACGCCTTGTCGAACACGTCCTGCAGTGAGTTCGGCCACTCGAGATCGCTGCGCACTTCGTCGAGGCGGCGCGGACGGCTGGTGAGTCGCGCAATCAGCGATTCCTTCGACGACGCGTTCGTGAACGCGTCGTGCCCCGTGAGCGCAATGAACGCCACCAGCGCCAGCGAGTACTGGTCGGACCGGCTGTCCAGGACATCGCCCGACAGCTGTTCAGGTGACATGAACTCAGGGGTGCCGACCGCGAAGCCGGTGCGCGTGACCTGCTGCGCCCCCTTCTCCATCATGCGCGCGATACCGAAGTCCACGAGCTTCACGACGAACGTGCCGTCGGCGCGCTTCGTGAGCATCAGATTGTCGGGCTTGAAATCGCGATGCAGAATGCCGAGATCGTGCGCGGCCTGCAATGCGTCGGCGGCTTGTCCGATGATGTCGGCCGCGACCACGGGATGCAGGGCCACTTCGCGCTTGAGCGTGGCGGCCAACGCTTCGCCGTCCACGAACTCCATCGCGAGATACACGAGGCCGTCGTCCGTTTCGCCGAAGTCGAAAATCGACGCGACGTTCGGATGCGAGATCTTGCTGGCGTTCTCCGCCTCTCGCGTGAAGCGCTGCAACGCCTCCGCATCGCCGACCAGCGCCGGGCGCATGATCTTGATCGCGCTCTTTCGCTTCATGCGAACATGCTCGGCCAGGTACACCTGACCCATACCACCCTCACCCAGGTGCGACACCACGCGATAGCGGCCGCCGATCACATGACCGACGAGGTCCGCCTGGGCAGCGGGCGACACAAGCCCCGTGCCGTCCTTCGCACAGAAGGCTACAGAGCTGTCGAATTCTTCCCCACACTGGGGGCACACCTTGCGCGCATCCACGATTGGCGAACCTAAAGGAAGAACCGCGTTAAGCAAGCACTCTGCGGTGAGATCAGGCTCACGCCCCGGCTCGGGAACGCGCTACGGACACGGCCTCTGCCTCAGCGACAAGCGTAAGTCGCTGATAGGCATTACTTTCCAGAATGTCACGTGCATCGCTTCTTCGCCTCCTGTTCAGCTCGCTTTCCATTGCGAGCTCTGCCATAGCGGCGTCGGTCGGCAACGCCCAGACGCCCACGCCTTCTCCTGCCGCGTGGGCTCGGGCCGGCGCCCAAGGCGACTTCCTCATCAAGGATTTCACCTTCCGCTCGGGCGCACGACTCCCCGAGTTGCGGCTGCACTACACCACCCTCGGCACGCCCCAGCGCGATGACCGCGGCGTCGTCCGCAACGCCGTCATGATCCTGCACGGCACCGGCGGCACGGGACGCGGCTTTCTTTCCAGCGGGTACGCCGGCGAGCTCTTCGCGCCCGGCAAGCTGCTCGACAGCGCGAAGTACTTCATCGTGCTGCCCGACGGCATCGGCCATGGAGGCTCTTCCAAGCCCAGTGATGGACTGCACGCGCGCTTCCCGAAGTACACCTACGATGATATGGTCGCCGCGCAGCATCGGTTGCTCACCGAGCATCTCGAGGTGAACCACCTGCGACTCATCATGGGTACGTCGATGGGCTGCATGCACGGCTGGGTATGGGGATACACCTACCCGGAGTTCATGGACGGCCTCGCACCGTACGCGTGCGTGCCGGCGCAGATCGCCGGCCGGAATCGCATGATCCGCACGATGGCGATGGACGCCATTCGCAACGATCCTGCGTGGAACGGCGGAGAGTACACGAGTGCGCCGCCGGGACTGCGCGCCGCGCAAATGATGCTGTACATCATGTCCAGCGCGCCGCTGGTGCAGCAGACGCAGGCGCCCACGCGCGACAAGGCCGACAGCCTCATCCGGGCGTATCTCGATGCGCGCATGGCCACGACCGACGCCAACGACTTCCTCTATCAGTTCGACGCGTCACGCGACTACGATCCGTCTCCCCATCTGTCGCGTATCGCCGCACCCGCGTTGTTCATCAACTCGGCCGACGATCAGGTCAATCCGCCGGAGCTGGGGATGGCTGAACGGTATGCGGCGATGATGCCGCGGACGAAGTTCATTCTGCTGCCCATTACGCCGGAAACGCGCGGACACGGCACGCATTCGGCGCCCAGGGTGTGGGGCGGCTACCTCAGCGCGTTTCTCGCCGCGCTTCCCCAGCGGTGAACCCCGCCACGGTTTCTGTTTCCCGCCCGTCACTCACCCAGTTGGTACTGCGCGCGCTGCAGCTGCGTTGCCCGCACTGCGGCGGGCGCAAGATCTTCGCCTCGTTGTTCGAGCTCAAAGAGTGCTGCCCCACCTGCGGCATCCGTCTCGAGCGCGGGGAGAAGGACTACTTCGTCGGCGCGTACCTGTTCAACCTGATCGCGGTTGAACTCATCCTGTTCATCTGTGTCTGCGGCTTCGTGTACGTCACGTGGCCCGATCCGCCCTGGGATCTCATCACGTATGTCACGGCATTCCTGATGCTCTCCGGCTGCGTATTGTGCTATCCGTTTGCGAAGACCACGTGGCTCGCCGTCGATCTGGCCATCCGGCCCCTGTCGCCGGAGGAGTTGCACTGGCATCGCGAGGGTGGTGATGTCGGCGACCGGGAACTCCCGCACGTCTGACCGGCACCGGCATCGGGCACAACCCTCGTCGTTACTTCTCGACGATGATCAGATAGCGGGACGCCGCCCAGAACTTCACCGGGTCGGTGATGCGGATGCTTTCGCCGCGGAACGCCCCGTCCTTCTCCTTCTTTGCCGCTTCGATCAGGCCCACGTCGTGACGTGACACGATGCGATACGGGCGATCGCTACGCGGCAGTGGGATCGTGAGCACTTCGCGGCGATCGGCACGCGTGAAGCGCGACTCGTCGAGCGACCGTGCGGGTACCAGCGTCTTGCCGAGCTTCACAATAAGCAGGCCGCGCGAACCGCCTTCCTCGCTCACCAGCTTGTCGGCAATGAGCTGACGACGTGAGCCGAGCACGTAGAACACCTTGTTTTCGCGCACGTCCATCGCTTTCACCGTGTCGGTGAGGACGGCTTTCTCGACCGTGAGCTGCTCGTTCTGCGTCCGCAGGGCGCGGATCTCTTCCTGGAAGGCGGCGATCTCCTTGTCACGCGTGGCGAGACGCGCGTTGAGATCCGCCAGCAGCGTCGCGGCCGCCGTCGAATCGGCGCGCATCGTCTTCATCGTGTCGAGCATCGCGGCGACCTGACGCTGCCGTGCCGCCAACCGCTGCCGCATCTGGGTGAGGCGGTCGAGAATGTCCTTCTGTGCCGCGGCGGCTTCCTGCTTTCCCGACTCGTCGCTCTTCGTGACGCCCACCTTGCTGGACAGACCGCGCACCTTGCGCAGCTCGGCGTCGACTTCGTCGGCGAACTTGGAGGCCTCGACGACCTGCGCCAGCGCCCGATCCTTGTCGGCGCCCGTGCCCTGTATCAGCCCCTGCAGCGAGTCGCGTTCGGCGCTCGCACTGGCCAGCGCCGCCGACAACGAGTCGGCGCGCGCACGCGCTGCCGTGTCGGCACAGGCGCTCAACGCAAAGGCGAGCACAACACCAAGCGCGGACGTCCCTCGCTTACGGAAAAAGAAAAAGCTCATGAAAATTGGTGGCGAGAGGGAAAACAACCTGCAAAACGTACCGGTCCCGAGTGCCACATGAAAGTGCCAGACGTCACGCATGCGAGAAAACGTCGGCGGAGAAGCCGGGCACGGTCACGGCGTCCAGCCACGCATCGCGTAGAGTAACGTGGCGGCGGATTCATACACCACATCGGCGAACGCCAGTCGTCGATTTTCCGGGCGATCGAGTCGGGAGAGCGCGTACTCGCGGGAGGCGGCCGGCACGCAGCGCACCGCCAGACCCGCGTGCTCGACGGCGGCACAGGCCCGCCGCGAGTGCAGGGGCGACGTCACCACCACGACCCGCCGCCATCCATGCGTGCGCGCCATCGCGGCAAAGGCGAGTGCCTCGTCGCGCGTACTGTGCACATTCCTGACGAAGCGGAGCTGCAGACCAAGGGCCATCAGCTGCGCCAATTCGCGCTGGTCACGCTCGGAGCTCTCGACCGACGGATCGGCGTCGTCGCCCACCACCGAAAGCGCCACCACCGGAATGCCGAGCCGACGTGCCTGCTGAAAACCGCTGATCAATCGTTCGAGCGCCGCGCCGGCCACCCGTCCTTCAGAGGTCACGCTGCCCGAAAGAATGACCACCGCGTCGGGCGCGCCCGCGCGGGCAGCACCTGGGGCCGCGTCGGTATCACGACGCACGAACGGGGCGACCATCGGCGTCACCAGCGGCGTGTAGGACACCAGCATGAGCAGCGTGGAAAGGAGTCCGGAGATCAGCCACAGCCATGCGCCGCGCGATGACGTGGCCAGCAGCGCGCCGACCAGCATCAGCACGAGGCGCGCGGTGAACGACGACACACCGAGGGCGGTCCACACGCCGAGGGTCGCCGCGAGTTGCATGATGGAGAGTCCCAACACGGCGCCGGCGCTACGCACCACCCACGCAGGGGCGCGGCCGCCTACATCGGCGCCGCGCCCGCGAAACACCACATCACTCACGCCAGACCGCCTCGTTGCTCATTGCTGATCCTGTGTGACACGCTGGCCCTTCGGCGGTGCCTGATACTTGTCGAACCAGCTGCGGAGATAGAGTTGTGTGCGCACGAAGTTCGACGGCGTCGAGCTGGTACCGTGCCATTCGTTGTTGAAGCGAATCATCGCCGTGGGCACCTTCCGGATCTTCAGGGCCTCGTAGAACTCTTCCGTCTGGCTGATCGGCGTGCGCAAGTCGTTCACACCTGTCATCAACAACGTCGGTGTCTTCACATTGCCCACGTACATCAACGGTGAGCGCTTGAGGTGTTCGCTGGGATCATCCCACGGATACTTGGCGAAATTGTAGTACCAGCTCGAGCCATCGGTGGTGCCCACGAAGCTGAGCCAGTTGATCACCGGGCACATGGACGCCGCCGCGGCGAAGCGGTCGGTATGGCCGACGGCCCACGCGGTGAGCACGCCTCCACCCGAGCAGCCGAACACGTACAGCCGGTTGCTGTCCACGTAGCCGCGATTGATCACGGTATCCACGCCGGCCATGAGGTCGTTGTAGTCCTTGCCCGGATACGCGTTCTTGATCGCGTTGCCGAATGCCGAGCCGTAACCGGTGGAGCCGCGCGGATTGGTGTACAGCATGACGAATCCGTTCGCCGCGTGATCCTGCCGCGAGAAGTTGAAGCCCACGTTGTACATCGAGTGCGGTCCACCGTGAATCTCCAGCATGAGCGGGTACGTCTTCGTCGCGTCGAAGTCGGCCGGCTTCACGATCCAGCCTTGAATGCGCTGGCCGTCCACCGACGTGTACCACACCTCTTCCGTCGTTGCGAGCTTCTTGCCGGCCAGCACGTCGCCGTTCACATCGGTGAGCTGCCGGATCGTGGGCGTCCGGACATCGAACGTCACGATGTCGTTGGGTTTCGTGGGCGACGTGGCAACGGCCACGGCCATGAAGTTCTTGTTGATATCGCTCACCGTGAGCACGTGCGCGCCCTTCGTGACCTGCCGGATGTCGCCCTTGAGTGACACGAAGTACAGGTTGCGCGACCCTGCGTTCTCCACGTTGAAGTACACGCCGCTGGCATCGGGTGCCCACATCATGCCGCTTGGCGAACGATCCAGCGTCTCGGTGAGCGCGCGCGCGTTCCGGCCGTCGGCATCCATCACGTACATCGTGGCGTCCTTCCACGTGGCGTCGGTGCTGTCGTAGCCCGTGTACGCGATGAAGCGGCCATCGGGCGACGGCACCGGCGAGTTGTCCGGACCATTGCGCGACGTCAGCGCCGACACCGTACCGGTGGCGATGTCCACTTTGTAGATGTCGCTCTGCCGCCACGCGTACTCCGCCTCGGCCGTGCGCAACGACGTGAACACGAAGCTCTTGCCATCGGGCATCCACGTCGTGCCGTTGGCCGCCCAGTCACCGCTCGTGACTTGGCTCGGTGTGCCACCATCGGCTCGCACGGTGAACAGCTGACGCAATCCGTCTTCGAGGAAACCCTGTCGATCCGCGCGGTACTTCACTTTCGTGACGACACGCGGCGGCTCGGTCCACTTGGCGCCACGCGGCGGTGTGGGCATCGCGATCCGCCACGCGTCGGTGCCGCGCACCAGCATGCCGAAGCCGATCGTCTTGCCGTCGGGTGACCACTCGACATCGGACGGCGCCTCCGCGAGCCGCGTGATCTGCGTGGTGGCGCCCTCGGCATCCATGTAGCGCACCCAGATTTGCGCGCCGCCGGGTTCACCGGGCGCAACATAGGAAATGCGCGAACCATCGGGCGCCCACTTCGCATCGGCGCCCTTCACGAGAAAGCGGTTCTTCGTGCCGTCGGCATGCATGATCCACACGGAGGATTCACGCTTGTCGTTCAACTGATCGATCCACGTGCGCGTGTAGATGATCTGTCGGCCGTCGGGCGACATGCTCGGTGCGCCGACGTCTTCCCAGTTGAAGTAATCGGCGATGGTGAGTCGATCCTTCGGCAACGGTTGCTGCGCCGACAGCGGCGTGGGCAGCAGCACGGCGAAGCAGAGTGGCGCGGCGAACAGCACGGCGCGCGTGGCGCGGGCAATCAGTGCGGACATGGACTCCTCCCGGGGATAGCGCGAAAACAAAAACGCCCCCAATGCTGGGGGCGGATCGGCGGCTTCGCAACAATGCGGCAGCGTTACTGTTTGAGCGAGTCGGCAAAGGCGAGCAGTGAGTCGCGCAGGTCGGCGCCGGCTCCGTCGACCAGACGGCGCACGCCCTTCCACTGACGAATGAGCGGCGAGCGCTCGGAAATACGGGTTTCGATCACGCGTCGCTTCGACGTGCTCGCATGCACCATGCGGCCTTCGCCCACGTAGATGCCGATGTGCGAGATACGATTGCCACGACCGAAGGTGAGCAGGTCGCCCGGCTTGAGCGCGGCAAGGTTTTTCGGCACTTCCTGTCCGACCGTCGCCTGCTTCTGCGCGGTGCGAGGGAGCATCACGTCGAGCGCACCCATCACGTACTTCACGAGGCCGCTGCAGTCGAGTGCAAGGTTCGGCTTCGTGCCGCCGAGCTTGTAGCGGGTGCCGATCTGTCCACGCGCCTTCGCGACGATGGAGTCACGGAGACTCTGCGCCGATGCGCTCCACGCGGCAAACGGTTTGCGCGACTCGAGCTTCTCGACCGACTGTCCTTCGGCGCGCGGTGCGATCGCGACGAGCGCGGCGCACAGGCTGAGCGAAAGAAATTGGCGCGAGAGTGAGATCACGATACGCGGTGCTCTGGGGTCGAGGTCGGTCCGGAGCGAGGAACCTAGCCCAACCGTGACCGTCACGCTACCGGTCGCTATCACAATGCGGGAAACCTTCGGTTCGCCACCGGCCCTCTGTTTCCGCTACCCGGTTTCCGGCCCCGGCTACCGAATCCCGAGCGCCTTGTGCGTCTGCACCGAGAGCCGCCACTGCGGATGAGCCAGGCAGTAGGCCAGAGCTGCCGCCGTGTTCTCCGCCGCCTGCGGTCCGTCCATCGGCTGCAGCAGAAAATGACGAAAATCGAGGCGCGCGAAGCGCTCCGGCAGGGCCGTGGGCTGAGGGTACACCAGCTTGAGTTCGTGGCCCGAGGTCAGCACCAGCGGCGCCTGTGCCTTGGGGCTCACGCAGATCCAGTCCAGCCCCTTCGGCGCCACTTGGGTTCCGTTGGTCTCCACGGCGATCTCGAATCCCTCGGCGTGCAGCGCGGCGACTGCCTCGTCATTGAGTTGCAGCAGCGGCTCGCCGCCGGTGCAGACCACGAACGGGCGCACGTGGGCCGGCGCGTCGGCCGGCCAGCGACTCTTCACAAAGGCCGCCAACTCGGCGGCCGTCGCGAACCTGCCACCGTCGGGTCCCACACCCACAAAGTCGGTGTCGCAGAAGGTGCAGACGGCGGTGGCCCGGTCGGCTTCGCGCCCGGTCCACAGATTGCAGCCCGAAAAGCGGCAAAAGACTGCGGCGCGTCCCGCCTGCACACCCTCGCCTTGCAGCGTATAAAAGCATTCGCGAACAGTGTACGCCATGAATCAGGCCCCAGCGGCGTACGCGATCGGATCGGCCGATCCCGCTTCGGCGAACCCTCGCAAGCGCAGCTGGCAGGCGTCGCAGTGACCGCACGCCGTTCCATCGGGGGCCGGGTCGTAGCAGCTTGTGGTAATTGAATAGTCCACGCCCAGTTCCTGACCAAGACGAACGATGTCCGCCTTGCTGAGATGCTGCAGCGGCGCATGGATCGTGAGGCGTTGCGTGCCTTCCACGCCTGCCCGCGTGGCCAAATTCGCCATCTGCTCGAATGCCGCGATGTACTCCGGTCGGCAATCGGGATAGCCCGAGTAGTCGAGCGCGTTCACCCCGATGAAAATGGCCTGCGCATGCAGCGTCTCCGCCCACGCCAGCGCAAACGACAGAAAGATCGTGTTCCGCGCCGGCACATACGTGACCGGGATCTCGTCGGTCGGATGCTCGACGTCGCGGTCTTTGGGAACCGCCACGTCGGCCGTGAGGGCCGATCCGCCCCACTGCCGCAGATCAACGTCCACCACGACGTGCTTCGCGACCCCATGCGCGGCCGCCACGCGACGCGCGGCGTCGATTTCCACGGCATGGCGCTGCCCGTACCGGAACGTCATCGCGTAGGGGGTGAAGCCCTCACGACGCGCGACGGCAAGGACAGTCGTGGAATCGAGGCCGCCCGACAGCAGGACGACGGCGGGACGTGAAATCGCGATGGCGTCAGACGACGCGGACGCGGACGTAGTCGAGAGGGCACACATACCCGAAAGATAGTCGCCTAGCTTGCCACCATGATCGATCTGCTCTCCAATCCGCAGGCGTGGATTTCCCTGCTGACGCTGACGGTGCTCGAGGTTGTCCTCGGTATCGACAACATCATCTTCATCTCGATTCTGGCCGGGAAGCTGGCCCCAGCTGATCAGCCGAAGGCCCGCCGTTTCGGCCTCATGGGCGCTTTCGTGTCCCGCGTGGCGCTCTTGCTGTCGATCACCTGGGTCATGCGACTCACCGAGCCGCTCTTCACGATGCTCGGTCGCGTCGTGTCCGGTCGTGACCTGATCCTGATCGTCGGTGGCCTGTTCCTGATCGGCAAGGCCACGCTGGAGATCCACAGCAAGCTCGAAGGGCCCACGGAGTCGGCGACGTCGACGAAGGGTGGACGCTCGCTGTGGGCCACGGTGGCCCAGATCGCCGTCATCGACATCGTCTTCTCGCTTGACTCGGTGATCACCGCCATCGGCATGGCAGACAGCGTTGTCATCATGATTGCCGCGAACCTGATTGCGCTCGCCGTGATGCTCTTCGCCGCGTCGCCCATCAGTGCGTTCGTGGAAAAGCATCCCACGGTGACGATGCTGGCGCTGGCGTTCCTGGTGCTCATCGGCACGAATCTCGTCGCCGAAGGACTTGGGCAGCACATCTCGAAGGGCTACACCTATATGGCGATGGCCTTCTCGGTGCTCGTCGAAATGCTCAACATCCGCGCCCGGTCGAAATCCGAGGTCGTGAAGTTACATGGCGTGCCGCAGGACCCCGAGTCGAAGTAGACAGACAAGCGTCCTCTTGTGGGGACGCTCGTTGCATTCCGGCTCCACGCATTGGTGTCGTAAGCGACGGGTAAGTCGCTGGGCTTCAATGCGTTGGCGCGGATTGTCGGGCCGAGGCTGCTAGCCGACCGTGTCGGTCCACGACGTGCACCTGGAGGGGATGTCACCTCTTGGAGATCCACTATGTCGCAAGCTGTCCGTACCGCTTCGCTCTCGCGTTCCTCTTCCGCCTCGGTATTACGAAAGCTCTTCCTCGTCGCGTCGTCAGTGCTGGCGACGGTCCTTGTGGCAACTACCGCGAAGGCCCAGACAGGCGTCGGGGCCACCCTGACGCCCTACGCCGGCTACTTGATCACCGGTGATTGGTACGACGGCCCGGTCGGCACGAGTCTCTCGACCACGAACGCCCCGATGTTTGGCGGACAAGCCAGCATCCCGCTCACCAAGGGCATCGCGCTCGTCGGCAACCTGGCCTACGCGTCGGGAGACCTGCGCATAGGGTTGCCGCTGCTCGGTGGTGTCAACGTAGGGACAGTGAAGACGTGGTTGTACGATGCCGGACTCGAGCTTGGCGGGCTGCCCGGCAAGAAGGTTGGTATCGCCCCGTTCGTGCAGGTCGGTATTGGTGGAATGACCAACGATATCAAGAATTCCCTGTTCGATGTCCGTGCCTCGAACATTGCGTACACGGGTGGGGTAGGTCTTGATATCGGCCTGGCCGAACGCTTTGCACTTCGCGTGCAGGCCAAGGACTGGGTGAGCCGATTCAATTCGGAGGATGCCGTGGGGTTCCGTGCCGAGGGGAACCTCGCGCACAACTGGGCCTTCACGGCCGGGGTAAAGTTGACCTTCTGAATCCCCGGGCGCTCCTCCGAGCGTTAATTTCGCACGACGCGCACCGTTCGATTCGTGCGCCTCGATGTCGTGTCGATGTCGCGCCGCGCCGACCGCTACCGGTCGTGCGGCGCGGAGTCGATTTCTCTCAGGAGCAGGCCCTTGGTGAAACAGATCGCTCGTCGCCGGTTCATGTCTGCTGCGCGGCTCTCGTGGGTGCTGGCGGCTCTCGCGTCGCTGTCTTCGGTATGGTCTCCCGCGCTGTCGGCGCAGACGCCGCCGCTTGGCACACCACCGACCGACACGGCGCGTTCAGTCCAAGGAGGTGTCGGGGCGAGCGTCCCGGCCGATCCGCTGCGTGGCAACCCGGCCACGATGAGCTCACCTGGCTCGCAAGCGCGCACCATGCAAGACGGCTTCGAGCGGAATCATCGCACGGGGCTGCGCTTCTACAACGGCGGTGCCGATGCGTTTTGCGAAGTGCAGTTGGGGCGCATCTGCTACTGGAACAACAATGGCGACGTGCCGCCCCCGGCCGAGCGCAACGATGCAAAGATCGAGCGCGAACAACTGCTGGATCTCCTCGCACAGGCACAAGCGGCCGACCCCAAGGACGATTGGGTGAGCGGCATGCGCGTGCGCTACGCGATCGAGTCGGAGCAGCGCGACGTCGCGATCAGTGCCGCTCGCGCGTGCAAGGGCACGACATGGTGGTGCGAGGCGCTCGAAGGC
>JBBQXC010000146.1:0-12007 GCA_038210005.1 Gemmatimonadales bacterium | reverse complement strand
CACCACGTAGGCGAAATCGTTCAGGATGGCCGGAGGCACGGTGAGCTTGCCCAGGCGGACCTTGGTCGCGATTTCGAACGCGCTGGCGGCACTGACGTAGATGACGCGCTCCGGCGCCTCGAGCAGTGCGCGGCGGGCCGAGACCGACAATCGGGGACTGTCAGCGTGCCAGAAGATGAAGGCCACGGTATCGAGCAGCAGTGGCTGATCAATGGACGTCATGCTCCCATCGCGTCGGCGTCGGTGTCAGAGAGCGGTGCGAAGGCATCTTCAGTGAACTGAATCGCGCCCTTGAAGCGCCCCGGTATCGGCGACGGCACGAAGGGACGGAGCTCAGCCATGGGGTGGCCGTTCACGCTGATTACGTAGCCCTCGCCAGTCGCCGCTACTTCGCGAACGAGGGCTGCAAGCCTGGCCTTCGCTTCGGAAATCGGTATAGTCGCCATGACAGGTCAACATAAACAGACCTATCTGAGCGGTCAATATCACAGCATAGTTCTTCCGAAGTACAGCCCGATTGCTGCAGAAGCTCGGGGTACCACGGGTGCTCAGGGAACGCCTTACTGACGAATGGGCGACGCGTAATGAAGGGGCCGGATTCGTCGCGGCTCACGATTGAGTCGCTCGCATATGCAATCGCCTGATCGACGCAGGCATGCTGCTTGGCAGCCAGTGCACACAGCACGTCCGTCGGCGGTGCGCGAATCATCGGATACGCTGCGGAAGGATCTCCGCAGCTCGCGTGCTGCCGCAGCGGTCGCAGGGCGATCCGGGTACCGGAGTCGGGCACTCCGCCACGAAGTCACGGATGTGGGAGAATCTGGCGGAGCCGTGTCGGATCGCTCCAGATCCGGTTCGGGATCGACGACGTGAGCGCGCTGTAGAGTTCAACGCCCTTCGCCGCCGCGCGCGGTCGCATCAGGCTGTCCACATCGAGCATGATCCGCGGCAGGTCGGTGTCGACACGTTCGACGAGCAGCTTTCCCGACTCGATCTTCGACAGGTCGAGCACATCGTTGATCACGGTCAGCAGATGTTCCCCCGCGCGACGAATCGTCTGCAACGTTGCCGCCCGCCGAATGGACACCTCGTCGACGACCACCTCTTCGGCGAGGAGATCGGTGTACCCCAGGATGGCCGTGAGCGGCGTGCGGATCTCATGGCTCACGTTGGCCAGGAACTCGCTCTTCGTCTGGCTCGCGAGTTCGGCTCGCGCCGCCATGTCGTTGGCACGGACCGTCTCTCCTTCAAGAAAACTGTTTGTCTCCTGCAGCTGCTGCCCCGCCGCCTCGGCGTCACGCTGGGCGCGGTGCAACGCCGCCTCGCGCTCGATTTCGGCGGTGACGTCAGCCACCGTGCCGAACATCCCCGTCACGGCCCCGGCCGCGTCGAGACGCGCCTGACCGATGCCACGGAGGAAGCGGACGCCGTCGTGCCCACGGCTGGTGCGCAAGACCAGCACGTACGACTCACCCGTGGCCGCGGTATGCGCCACGGCCTCCTGCAGCGCAAATGTGTCCTCCTCGGCGTAGTATCTCATCGCGGTTGGAAAGTCCGGCGGACCGAGCGCGTCCTCGCGACCGAAGAGGGCGTAGATCTGCCGTGACCAGTCCACCTGCCCGGTGGCCAGGTCGAACGACCAGCTTCCAATGCGCGCAACGCTTTGCGCCTCCTCGAGCATCGCGGACGCGTGATCCAGCTCACCTCGGCCGCCTTCTGCGTCGAAATGTCGAACCGGATCGAGACATACCTCTCGACTTCCCAGTCGCTGTTCATGTGCGGGACGATCGTACTGTCGACCCAGTACAGCGAGCCATCCTGGCGGCGATTGCAGACCTCGCCACGCCACGCCCGACCGGACGAAAGGTACGCCACACATCGATCCAGAAGGCCTTGGGGTGGACGCCGGAGTTCGGCAGTCGGTGATCGGACCCGATCAGCGCCTCGCGGGAGTATCCGCTGATCTGGCAGAATCCGCTGTTCGCATCGATGATCTGGCCAGCGCGATTGGCGACCGAGAGAATCGAGTGCTCGTCGAGCGCTGTCCTGAGCGCGGCCACCTCGCGCAGTGCAGCTTCCGCCTCCTGTCGTGCATGGAGCAGCGTCTGCTCGGCGTTGCGTGCGGCGGTGATGTCCTGAATTGACCCCGCAAGCCGCGCGGCGGCACCGGTGCCATCGCGCTGCGCCGCACAGCGCAGTCGAAACCACCGGTATTCGCCGGAGAGCAGCCGCAGGCGAAGCTCTTTGTCGCACGGGGTGTCGTGTGCGATGAGCGCATCCAGCGCCCGCAGCGTCTGTGCGCGGTCATCGGGGTGCAGACGTTCACGGAACGCGGCCAGTGTGACGGCGGGATACGGTCCCGCGCTGGGATAGTCGAGCAGGGCCCAACACCGTGGCGAGAACCAGATTTCGTCGGAGTGGACGTCCCAGTCCCAGAGCCCGTCGCTGGTACCGGCCACCGCCGCCTGAAAGCGCTCCGGCGCCAGCTGCGCCAGCTGTGCCAACAGGGCACTCTCCTTCGCGGCCGAGATGTCCACGAGGACACCCGACATCCGAAGTGTCTCCCCATCGATCGATCGCTCGGTCGCACGACCGGCTCCAATCATCCACGCCCACGTGCCGTCCTCGCGCAGAAGACGATGTTCGCATCGGTACTCCGGGACCGAACCATTGAGAGCGGCGGTCACTGCCTCCCATACACGATCCTCGTCAACCGGGTGAATCCGTTCTGCCCAGCTCTCGAGCCGGTCCGTGAACTCTCCCGGTCGAAACCCAAGCATGTCTCCGACACGCGCATTAAACAGCACCTCGCCCGACGGAACATTCCAATCCCACGTGCCCAACCCAGCCGCATTCACAAGCAGCTCGAGACCCTGATCGTGCACCCGCTTCTCAGTGATATCGCTGACGCTCGCGACCACCGACGTGATCCCACCATCGGGGCCCCGGATCGCCTCGGTGCTGACGGAGATCCAGCGTTGCGTCCCATCGGGCAGGGAAATCTCGTGAACGAAATTGCGGTAGCGTGTTCCCGTGCGGAGCGTGACCATCGCCGGCACGTCGTCCGCCGCCAGCGGAGCCCCATCCTCAGCGATGATGCACCACCGCGTATCGGTGGCCTCACGCCCATCCATCTGCGCACCGGTCAGGCTCAGAATGCGCTCCGCCGCATCGTTCCACGCTAGGAACACCCCATCGGCGCCCACCAGGACCACACCATCCGACAGCGTCTCGAAGATGCTGCTCAGCCAGTCGCGTTCGGCGACCTACTCAGAGATGTCCGTTTCGATGGCGCAGAACCCTGTCAACACACCATCCATGTCACGAATCGGCTGGATGTCGACATCCAGCCAGTATTCCCGCCCGGTTTTTGACCGGTTGAGGATCTCGCCGCAGAACGGTTGCCCCGCCGTGAACGCGGCACGCATCGCGGCAATCGTTTCGGGGTCGGAACGCTCACACTGCAGCAACGCCCCCCGCGACCGGCCGATCACCTCACCAAGATTATATCCCGTAATGCGCGTAAAGCTGCTGTTGACTCAGATGATCTTCCGGTCGATGTTGGTGAAGACCACCGCGTTCGACGTGCGCTGCAGGGCCATCGACAACATCTCGAGCTCACTGGTCCGGCGCTCCGACTTGAGATGCTGCCGTTTGACGAGGCGGCTGATCGGCTCGATCACCACCACGCCGGCGATCACGAGCAGCAGCAGCGTTGCGAGAAGGGTGACGATTGCGCCGCGCTGGAACGTCGACACCTCGCGTTCACCCAACGCCTGCAGCGCCGTCACACTCTTTTCCATCTGCGGCAGAAACAGATCGGCGTTGGCCAGCACGACACTCGCCGCACCCTCGGCCCCCGGCTCGCCGCGTGTCAGAACGGTAGCGGCGGCAACCATCGGAGCCCGGAAGCGCTCGGCCTCCTGCAGCTGCGTTCCAAGCTAACGCAGCAACTCAGGGTACTGCGTCGTGGTGGTGTCGATGGCGTTGCGAGCGGACGTTGCCTCGGCATTCATCTGTGCGATCGCCACCGACAGCCGATCACGATTCCGGCGCGCCGCCGGCGCTGTCGCCTCGCGCGCAATCGCCTGGCTCAGCATGCGCTGTCGGCCCGCTGTATTCACCAACCATGCGGCAGAGGCGGCGCGTGTCGACGCTTCGCGTTGCGCGTACCAACCGACCAACAGCGCAGCCACGAGCATCAGCAGGATGCAGACGAACGCCAGAAGGACCATCCGATGCGGGCTCTCCGACGCTTCACTCGCGGTGTATGGCCCGACGACACTGATTCCTGCACGATACATGATCCACGCCACCAGCGGTGCCGCCAGCATCACCAGCATCACAGCCTGGGCGATGGAGATTACGTAAGGCGGAAGCGCGTGCGGCAAGACTGATGCGCCGAAGTTGACGCAGAGGGCAAGGCCGAGCAGTGCGCTGGAGAACAACAGTACCTCGTGCACCCGGAGCCGGGGGTGACGCCGTGGCTCTGGATGCACTGGTGTATCCGTCTCTCGAGTCACGCTGGCCTCGTGCAGTGAAAATGACCGGTCTGCCGCGGTCAGATTCTGGCGCGGCACACTGCTGAGGTGAATCGGCTGATCTGGGTGTGCACGTGAGCGCCGCCTCGCCGTGGCGCCAACCGCAGCCTTCGACGCTGCCGACGTCCGGTGTTCCGATGTGGCGTTATGCGCCAACGGCGTCGGTGACGCGCTGTCGCGGCGACGGTCGTGAGGCGCAGGCCGAACGGTTTACCGGAGAAAGTCTCGTAGGGCGCCGCGAAATCTTGATCCACGGCGCGCGCTGCGTAGCTCCGAGACTTTATCAGGCCGTCCGAAAAGGCGCCGCCAGGCGGCTTCCGCGTCGTCGTTCACTGGGCGTCGGCACCTCTCTGCGCCTTCCGATTCTCTGCGCCTTTGCGCCAGGCAGTTCGCAGTTCGCCCGTATTACAGTTATGCAGCGTTCGCCGATCACTGCCGGTATGGCCGCCAATCCTCTCGGCGGAGCTTCCAGGCTCCGCCTTCGCGGATCACGAGGGCGCCGCCGCTCATCGCCTCGCCATCACGTCGATCCAGTCCACGCAGCCGGAGCACCACCGTGTCGCGAGCCGCCACGCGCTCGATCACCACCACCTGCTGGATGGCGAGGTTCATGCCGCGCAGCGCGCGAAACACGGCGGGCCGTTGCGCTGGGGGAATCCTGGTCGCATCGACATATCCGGCGCGTGTCATCCACGGCTCGAGATCGGCCATGGTTTTCGCCGCTGGCAGGGCGCGGCGGTACTCGAAATAGAAGCGCTGGGCGCTGTCGGCCGCAGCCGAGGGCACCGCAGCAGCCGCCGCCTGCGCCTGAACGCTTACCGAACCAAGAAGTATCGCGGCAGCGAGCCGACCAATCGAGTTTAAAACGCGGAACCTCAGGTCATGCACTGACATGACATCGTCGGGAGTGGAGGGCGGAAAGCGTCGTGACGGAAGCACTGCGGTTTTGCCAATTATAACGTATCCTGTCGCTGCCGGATCGCTGGTGCCGGCAGGTACCGGCGACACAAAGGCACCCGACCGGAGGCTGCGGGGTACTTTCCCGACAGCTCCGATCCGGTGCCCTTGTCCAGCCGTCAGCGCGTCCCAGCGTGCAGAGCAGCCGGGACGCGCTACCGGATTACGCCGCCTGCGAGTTCCGACGACGGCGAACGATGCCGGCGAGGCCGAGCAGGCCCGTGCCCATCAGCACCACGGTGGCCGGCTCCGGTACCACGGTGCCAGTGCCGATAACCGTGATGATGTCGTTCTCGAGGGCGTCAACACCGCGTGCGCCGATGTTGAAATTGTAGATCCCTTCAGACAAACCCTTGATGTCCACTTCGAACGTGCGCGACTGACCACCGCCCACGTTCAGACAGCCGAGGACGTCCGTACAGCGGAAGGAGATGTCGAGGCCGCCCATACCCATGAGCGTGTGAAAGAAGTTCAGATCGATCGTGCTGGTCGCAGCCGTGATGGAGCTGTTGACAGTCGAGACGAACTGCGCCGGGGTGAGTGAACTGAAGTTGTTCGTCAACGAACCACCGGCACCCGCGACGATCTTCGACGCTTGATTAGCGCTTCCACCGAATGTATTGTCGATGCCTCGGCCAGCCGCAAGGCTGTTGAAGGCAACCACCTTCACACCATTCGCCTGCAGTGCCGCGATTGCCTGGGCCTCTGTAACAGTCGCGGTGTGCGACGTGGCATCGCCGAACCAGACGACGACGCGCTGCGCGCCTCCGCGCCACGTGGTGGACTCGGCCACACCCTTGAGAGCGAAGAAGCCGGCTTCCGGGGTGTCGCCACCACCACTCGCGAACCAAGCGTCGATTGCCGCCTTGGTGGTCACCTTGTTCGACGTCATGTCAGACTGCTTCTCATACGCATCCGCCGGCGCAACGCCCTCAGATGGGTCGCCGAGGTAGCGGCCAACGCCATACTGAAATCCCGCGCCGAAGTTGTTCAGGATGGCATTGGCACCATTCCGGGCGTTATTGACGATCCCGCCCATGCTGCCCGTGTTGTCCGCGAGGAAGAACAGATCGACGTTCGTGGCGCCGGAGGCACCCAGCGTGATCGTCTTCTTGATCGTGAACGTCTGGCCGACCCTGATCGTCGCGACGACCTTGTCAGGGGTGATCGACTGCGCGGTTCCGGCGCCTGCGAGAGCGAGCGTGGCTCCCAGCATCGCGCCGATCTTGTTCTTCCATTGTGCACTTCGCATGCGTGTTCCCCTCGGGTGGGAATAAGGACCGGCGACAGAAATGCCGCGTATGCTGAACCTAGGAGCAACGAGCATGCCAGCCGCCGAGAATCTTCGTCCTGCCGATCTCAGGACCAGAAGCTCTTATAACGGCAACCACTTACGGGTTCTTTGAGGCGAAGCACGCTATTCGGTGCGCTTCACGTTGTGTTGCGCTGTGTCGACACTTTGTCGCATGCGAACAACACGCAGGCGCCGCAGAGCCAGTCCGACATGTCTTTATCAGCGACGTACGACGGTGGCGGCGCGATCGCGATCGGCACGGCTGACACTGCTCGAATGTCAGGGCGATGCAGCGACGACGCCAAGTCACGGTGCATTCTGCTTCGCGCCCCAGGCGCTTAAGGCACGACACGCTGTAACGCCCGAAATCCGTCGTGTTGATCCGAGACCAAGCAATACACGCATCACCCGAACGGGTGAGAAAAAACGTGCCAGGCTGCGTTGCTCTCCTGATGCGCAGAACGCGCACAGTCTCAGCCTGCGACATACCACCTGTCTGCACCGCCCGCGTCCGCGCGCAAAAATGCCAGTGTGATTTTTGCGCTCGACAGCGCACGACAAGTGCGTTGACGCCAGCCGCGACCGTCGTGATGTCGCGCAATCCCTGCAGTGACGGACGCTCGCTGACGAATGCAAATGCGAAGATCTTGACCAGTCCTGCAGACATCGTGCGGCGCAGGAATCGGCTTGTCCGCCAGACTATCCCTCAGCCACCATCCGCAACGTCTCGTCCACCGCCCGTGCCGACGCCGTCACCGCACCCGCGAGATAGCCTGGTTCACTGGCGCTGGTCTCGCTGCCGGTAAGGAACAGTCGGCCCTGCCACGGCCCGGTCACCCACGGCACCGCACTCGCCATCACATGTCCCGTCGAGACCCGGTCGCCGGCGGTCGCGGTGAGCGCGTCGGCCGCCCAATCCTTGAGCAGCGTTGCGGTGGGCCGCTGCGCCTCGCTGCCGAAGAGACGCTCGAGCTGATCGAGGCAGGCTTGGCACAGCGCAGAGTCGCCGAGTGCCGCGCGCTGGTCGGCGCCGACCCCGACGAAGCCGAAGAGCGCGGCGTGGCTGGACGCGGTGGTGGCATCGTGAATCTCGGGCATCCGAATCATGGGATCAGAGTCCTTGATCGCTCAGATCGTGGGGTCAGAGGCAAGGATACAAGGACTGTGAGTCCTTGATCGACGGCGCCCTCGGCTTCATGGCACGTTTGCGCGAGTGGATGTCGGATGTCAGACCAACGTCGCCATCGTCTGACCACACACGATCAGCCGCACGCTCCGCTCGGCCAACCGATCAAGGGGGCAGAGTCCTTGACCCATTCGAGGCCAAGGACTCTGCCCCCTTGATGCGGAGGCGGGCGTCGGGCGCCGGGCGGGCCGCTGCGCGCCCGCCGGCCCTCGCCTGGTCGGCGATTGCGCCGTACGTTCGCCGGATACTCGACTGACCCCGATTGAATTTCCTTCTGTGAAGCGACAGCCCGCGTCAAGCCCCCAGCTGTCGTTTCTGGGCTCGCCGTTGCAGCTGCTGCGGTTGTCCGAGCGATTCTCGAGGTGCGGCTCAGCCTTCTGTTCGCGCGCTCGGGTGGGACGCGAAGGTCCCGGCGCATCAGGGTGGTACGAAAGAGCGGACGGCGCCAACTATCCCACGACGTCGATGGCCTGCGCACTGCGTCAAGAAAATTCCCGCGCTCGCCGCTCCCGATTCAGTCATCGCGATCCGCGCATGGTCTTCTGCGGTTCACGCCGCGCGTGGTGGCACGAGTGGTGTATGCGGCCGAATCCGGTGCGCGTCGTACGCGACCTCGTCGCTCCACATCGCGTACAGGATGCCGGCCAGTCGGCGCGCGAACGCGACCACCGCAATGCGTTTGCCGCGCCGCTGCGCGATCTGCAGGGTCCATGCGCGGAACGCGGCGGTCTCGGCGGACTTCGAGCGCAGGATCGTCCACGCCGCTTCGACCAAGAGCCAGCGCATGCGTCCGTTGCCGGCTTTCGTGATGTGGCCGAGGTGGCGTTTTTCTCCCGAACTGCGCTCGCTCGGAATCACGCCGAGGTACGCTTTGAGCTCGTGCGCCGTGCGAAACCGCGTGATGTCGTCGATCGTGGGCACGAACGCGCTCGCGGTAACCGGTCCCACGCCCGGCGCGCTGGTGAGACGCGTCGCGATGGGATCCTCTTTCACGAAGCCGGCGATGCGCGCAGCCGCGACCGCGATCTGGGCATTGAGCGGCGCAACAACCGCGAACAGCGGCGCAACAACCGCGAACAGCGGCGCCACCTCCGTGATCAACTTCGGCGGCAGCTCGAGTTCGGCGATCCGCGTCGGGACCCACGCACTGCTGCCGGTCGGCACGCGGAGCCCCGCGCGGCGCACAAGCGCCATGGCGAGCGCGTTGTACCGCGTCTGGGTGCGCACGAGCGCATCCCGCACCGCCAATTCGGTGCGCACGTGGCGTCGGGCTTCGGACAGCCGATACGCCGGACGCCACGCGCCCGTTTCGCACGCGTTCATCAGCGTGCGCGCATCGCGCTTGTCGGTCTTGGTGCGGCGCGAACGATTGGCGTACATCGGCGCATCGTTCGGATCCGCCACGATCACCTCGTGGCCCAGCGACTCCAGGTGGCGGGCCACCCACACGCTCTCGGTGCTCATTTCGAGCAGGATCCGGGCTGGCGGCCGCTCACCGAACACGGCCGTGAACCGCTCCCGGCTGGTGGCGATCCGACGGTCGGTGATCGTCGCGTCGTCCGCCTGGATGGACAGCTGACTCTCGCGCTGGTGCAGATCCAGGCCGATGATCTCCATGGTGACTGGCCCGCCGATGTGCGCCCCGTCGGCAGACGGTGAGCGCGTGGATAGCGGTGGGGCGATGCGTGTCTCCACGATACCGCGGAGGACCAGCCACCGCTTCATATCAACTATTCCGTAGTCGATACGGTGGGCAACGCCCCGCACGCCCGGGTCTCACACGCACTGCGTTCGGGCGGACGCTTACTGCTCGTATTGGCGACGCTTCCAGAGTTGCTGCGGGCGCCGTGGGTGCCGCTCCGCTCCGGGCAACGCGTTATTGCCGGTCCCGCTGCCGAGCGGATTGACGATCTGCGCACGATTGTACGAATGGTAGACGCCGGTGCCATCTCACCGCTGATCGATTGTTGCCTGCCTTTCGCCGAGGTTGCGCAGACGCATGCACGGGTGGAGAGTGAAAAAAAGCGCAGGAGTCTGGTGGTGCGACTTGACGCCGACTGAAGGAAGAAGCTATTTAGGACGTTATCGGACGTATCCGGCAGCTGCCGCTCACTTCAGCTGCCCTCTCTCAACAATCCCATCTCGAAGGAGCAGTCGAATGTTCCGCACCCGCATCGCGAGGCGCCTGACGTTTGGTACGGCCGTCGGTCTGGCCGCGCTCGCCTCTCCACAGCACGCCGACGCGCAACTGTTCTTCGATGTGAACACCCGCGCTGGCGCTGCCGCGACACAGTCTGGTTGGACAGCGGTCACGTTGGCTGGTCTTCCGAACGTTTCCTTCTCCGCGATCGGCAATGTCTTGCTGGACGATCGCGATCGGGGTGTCGGTGCAAACTCGGCCGTGGGCTCCACTTTCGACGACATGTGGCGGGATTTCATCTTCGCTGACGAACGCGACAGAATTATCGGGATGCCAGCCGGCATGGATATCATGATTTCCGGCCTGACGGCCAACAGCCTGTTCTCGGTGAATCTGTGGGCGTTCGACCATGTCAGTGTGCCGCAGCGCAGCATGACGTGGAACGGCGTACAATACGGCTTCAACGGTACCAACCCGCTCCCGAACGGACTTGCTGAGAAGCGAGTGACGTTCACGACGATGAGCGATGGCGCTGGCGTTGCCGTCTTGCAGGGTCGCATAGATACCGATCGAGCCGGGCCGTGCTGTAACGTGTTCGTGAACGGCTTCAGTGTGACGGTGGTCCCGGAACCGGGTTCGTTGGCGCTCGTCGCCTTCGGATTGACCGGTCTGGGCGTGCTGGCGAATCGCCGTCGCGCGTCTCGGTCGTAATCGTGGGCGGGTATCAGGCCGCTCGTTCCTCGGCCTCCGTGTTCTCAACTTGATCACATCACCGGAGCGGACGAGGACGAGTTCGATGTCGTCTCCCGAAGGCCACGTCCTTCGGGAGTCGGACCGCTTCCCGTTGCCGCTCCGGAAGGTCCGGCTGCGCGCGATGGTCATCGGAGGGCCCCAGAAACGATATACGTGCAGATACGCTCACCCCGCCCTGACCGCAGGCGTGGTTTGGCCGCGACGGACTGGCTAGCGCCATGAGACGCCGGCGAACTGGTGGTCGCCCGGACAGTTCCGAGACCCGTATCGAGCTCGACCATAAAACGGTTATACCGACACATCTCCCAGAGTGTGTGTCGGTGGAAAGTGAAGTTCTCGCAGCAGTTGGCGGCGGGATCGCCGTTTGCGGCGCGAGAGTTCGTTACGGGGAAGGACGCAGTGACACTGGCGACGGACATCCTGGCGCTGAACCAGGACGCGTACAGTGCGGCGTTCCGGAAGTCGCCGATGAAGCGGGCGAAGTTGCGCGGCTTACAGCGGAATGCGGCGGTGGTCTTGGAAAACGCAGGCTCGTAGCGCACGATTGTACCCGCCTCAAACGATCAAACGCCACCCGGCAAATTCCTGAATGGTGTTCACTTGTTCGCCGCGTCGACCGCGCGCTTCATGTCGCGCACCCAGTTGGGAATCACGCGCACGTAGTAACCAAGATTCTCCAACGGCGATTGCACGTACGCGATCCCGCCGTCCGGCATGAGCCGGAGCGACCAGCCCGGCGTTTCCGTGAATCGCGGATCGGCGATCAGCACCTCCGGCGTGCCTACCGGTGAGGTCGCAAACGCGGCAGCGATCCTCACGCGCTTCGCGATCAGGATGCCGCGCTCCTGTGCGGTATAAAGCAACTCGGTCGCGGAGCGCCAGACCGGCTCGTTACCACTCGCGTCGATCAGATAGCGTCGGTCGAGCGCCGGCCACGGTTGCAGCAGCAACCCGCGCGTGCCTCCGAGAGCATACGCGATCCACCGTCGATCGGGTGAGATGGCCACGAAGTACGCCGCCAGCGAGAGCGTGTCGACACGTGCCGGAAACACGGCGGGATTCACGAGCAGGTTGTGCTGGCCCTTGCCGTTCACGCTGAGCAGCAGGAAATCGTCCGCGAGGTACGACGATGCCTC
>JBBQXC010000145.1:0-12030 GCA_038210005.1 Gemmatimonadales bacterium | reverse complement strand
GCGCATCTCGATGAACATGATCGGCGATTTGCGCCAGTACACACAGTTCCAGGCGGCACAGTCGATTCCGATCGCGGCGGCGAATCAGGGTGGTATGGCGGGACTCGCTGCGGGCATCGGTGCGGGCGTCGGACTTGGCGGCATTATGAGTGACGCCATGCGTGGGGCCACAGGCAATCCCGCGCCGGCGACGGCAGCCGCGCCAGCCGCGGCTCTCAGCGGCGAGACCAAGTTCTGCATGAATTGCGGGGCCAAGCTGCCGGTGGCAGCCAAGTTCTGTTCGTCCTGCGGCGCGCCGCAGGGCTAGCGCGGCGACCGGGCATTATCGCAAGCAGCGTGACCCCGTCGGTGCATCACACCGGCAGCGAATGGATCGTCGAAGCGTACGGGTGTGATCCCGTGCGCCTCGCCGATCCCGAGTCGCTGCGCGCGCTCTTCCACGCGATCGTGTACGAGTTGGCGTTGCATCCGGTGGGTGATGCGGTGTGGCACCAGTTTCCGGCGCCGGGCGGCATCACGGGTTTGCTCATGCTCGCCGAGTCGCATCTTACGGTGCACACGTTCCCCGAGCATGGGTCGGTGTGCCTCAACCTGTTCTGCTGCACACCGCGCGTGGCCTGGGACTGGGATGCGCGACTCGCGGCGTTGCTCGGTGCGCAGACCGTGCGCGTTCGTGCCCTTGCCCGTGAATACGCTGCGGTCATGGAGACGGTCACGTGACCGTCCCGCAACCCCATGGCGTGACCTGCCCGAATTGCGGCGCCCCTGTCCGCTTCTTGTGGGCGCAGGCGGTGCAGACCACCTGCGCGTACTGCCAGTCGGTGCTGGTGCGTCGCGATCTCGACCTGGCCAAGCTGGGCACGCAAGCGGACTTTCCCGCCACCGGCTCGCCGATCCAGATCGGCACCGAAGGCGAGTGGCACGACCAGCGATTCGTCGTCGTGGGGCGCATCGCGTATGGGTGGGCGCGCGGACGGTGGAACGAGTGGCACTGCGTGCTCGGCAACGGCACCAGTGCGTGGCTCTCCGATGCGCAGCTCGAATACGCCATGACGATCGCCGCACCGGCGGAATTCGAAGTGCCTGCGGTGATGACGGTGCGCGTCGGCGAGACGTACGTCTGGAACGACACGCCGTACGACGTGGCCAGCATCACCGAGGCTCGCTATCTGGGCACCGAGGGCGAGCTCCCCTTCACCACGTGGGACAAGTCGGCCTGTCTGTTCATCGACCTGCTCAACGCGCAGCACGGACTCGCCACCATTGACGGCTCCGAGGCGCCGCCCATGCTGTTCCTTGGCGAGTACGTGAACTTCGACGACCTCCGCTTCCGAAATCTGCGGGAGTTTGAAGGATGGTAGCGCCGTTCGAAACGCCGGCCGACCGCGTGCCCACGGCCGCCGGGCTCAATTGTCCCTCCTGCGGTGCGGCCATCGAGCTGCACGCGCAGGGCTGGGCCGTATCGGTCGTGTGCGGCGCTTGCGGCGCGCAGCTCGACGCCACAAACGAGAATCTGAAAGTCCTGCAGTACGGTGAGCGTGTCACTGTCACGCCGAAAATCCCACTCGGCACCCGTGGCACCTGGAAGGGCATGCCGTGGGAAGTGATCGGTTTTCAGGTGGTCACGATCCGCGTGGAAGGCACGGACTACTCGTGGACCGAATACGTCTGCTTCAATCCGTACCGTGGTTTCCTGTATCTCTCGGAATACGAGGGCCACTGGAACGTCATCGAGAAGTTGCGTCGTCGCCCCGAACGAGAGACATCCGGTGTACGTCCCACCGTCGAACTGAACGGCACGACGTACAAGCATTTTCAAACGGCGACCGCGTACACCACCGCCGCCCTCGGTGAGTTCCCGTGGGAGCTGCGCATCGGCGACCATGTCGTAAGCCGCGATTTTGTCGCGCCGCCGTACCTCCTGAGCGCGGAGGCATCGGGCAGCGAGATCACCTGGTCGCTGGGCACGTACACGCCTCCCGAGGTGATTCAGAAAGCGTTCGGTTTGTCCACGCCGCTGAAGCAGCCGATCAGCGTGTTCGCGAATCAGCCGAACCCGCACTCCGCATTGCCCAAGCGCCTGCTGGCGCGATTCGCGCTCGCGGTGATCGCGCTGGTGATGATGCTCGTGCTCAATGTCACGCTGGCGAGCGATCGCACCGTGTTGGAGCGGCCGTTCACGTTTTCGCGCGCGCAGAAGGAGCAGGCCGTGGTCACCGAGGCCTTCGACCTTGACGGCCGTACGTCCAACGTGGCCATCGATCTCGGCGCCGATCTCGACAACGACTGGCTCTTTCTGGTCCTTTCGCTGATCAACGAGAGCACTGGCGAAACGCGCGAAGTCACGCGGCAGCTCAGCTATTATTACGGCACCGACAGCGACGGCTCGTGGAGCGAAGGGGACAAGCGTGAGACCGTCCGCATCGCGTCGGTGCCGGCTGGCCGGTACTTCCTACGGGTGCAAGCGGAAGGCGGCGAACCGGGCAAGGCGTCGGCGTCGTACACCCTTCGGGTTCGTCGCGACGCACCGACGTATGGTTTTTACGGCATCGCCGTGCTCGCGCTGCTGGTGCCCGCCATCCTCTTCATACTCCCCTCCGCCAGCTTCGAGGGTCGACGCTGGGCGGAAAGCGATCATGCCTCCACCGGGAGCAGCAGCACTGATGACGATGAGTAGATGGCCGAAACGAGGTCGGCGCTGATGGGCGCGCGCGTGTACACCATCTGGGCCGTCGCCGTGCTGGCGGTATTGGGCGCTGCCCAATATCGCGGCTGGAGCCTCACCCGTGCCAATGAGTCCCGCAACAATCCCCGATCGGTCCGGGACAACCCCGGTGCGTATCGTTCCTCGTACTACATCCCGGGGCGCACGCTCCGCGGCAAGTGAGGCTTGTGTAATGGACCAGTTCGGTCAGAACGTGCTCAACTCCGGTGCCTTCGCGCTGATCGGCGTCGTGATGTTCATCCTCGCGTTCGTCATCATCGACGTACTGACGCCCGGGAGACTGTGGGATGAGATTGCCGAGAAGCGCAACACGGCCGCCGCCATTCTCATGGGCTCCGTAGCCATCGCCCTCGGCATGATCGTCGCCGCCGCCATTCACTAAGTGCCCCTCGCGCTGTTCATCTCTGTTTGCCTCATCGCCGCCTGTGGGCTCATCTACGAGCTCGTGGCCGGCGCGCTCGCGTCGTACCTGCTCGGTGACAGCGTCACGCAGTTCTCGACGATCATCGGCACGTATCTGTTCGCGATGGGCATCGGCAGCTGGCTGTCGCGTTTCGTGGTGCGCGGTCTGGTCACGCGCTTCGTGGTTGTGGAAATGCTGGTCGGTGTGGTGGGCGGCCTGTCGTCACTGCTGCTCTTTCTCGCCTTCGCCTACACCGAGGCGTTTCGCCCCACGCTGTATGGCATTGTCCTGCTGATCGGCATTCTCGTGGGGCTCGAGATTCCGCTGCTCATGCGCATTCTGCAGGATCGGTTCAGCTTCAAGGATGTCGTCGCGAACGTCCTCACCTTCGACTACATCGGTGCGCTCTTCGCGTCGCTGCTCTTTCCATTGCTGCTCGTGCCGCGGCTTGGTCTCGTGCGTTCGGCGCTCTTGTTCGGCGTGATCAACGTGATGGTCGGCCTCTGGAGCACGTGGTTGTTTCGCGATGTGCTCCCGCGCAAGAACTGGTTGCGCGCCGGTGGCACGCTGGCGTTGCTGGTGCTCGGCGTCGGCCTCTGGAAGGGCGAGCGCATCACGACGCTGGCCGAAGAGGGCATGTATGCCGACCCCATCATCCTCGCCAAGGATACGCGTTATCAGCGCATCGTGCTCACCAGTTGGAAGGATGACCTGCGGCTGTACCTGAACGGTCACCTGCAGTTCGCGTCGCGCGACGAGTACCGCTATCACGAGGCGCTCGTGCATCCCGGTCTCGCAGCGGCGACCGCGCGCAGTCGGGTGCTGGTGTTGGGCGGCGGCGATGGGCTCGCGGTGCGCGAGATCCTCAAGTATCCCGACGTACAGCAGATCACGCTGGTCGATCTCGACGAAGGGATGACGTCGCTCTTTCAGCAGCACCCGCGTCTTACGGGCCTCAATGCCGGCGCGCTCACCGACACGCGCGTGAAGGTGGTGAACGCCGATGCGTTCACGTGGTTGGACAGCTCCGCTGTGCAATTCGACTTCGTCGTCATCGACTTCCCCGATCCGTCGAACTACCACGTGGGGAAGCTGTACACCAGCGCGTTCTACCGGTTGGTGAAGCAGCACATTGCGCCTGGCGGATTTCTCGTGGTGCAGAGCACGTCGCCGATGTTCGCGCGGCAGTCGTTCTGGAGTATCGTGACCACGCTCGAGGGTGCCGGTCTTCGCACGTGGCCGTACCACGTGTATGTGCCGAGCTTCGGTGAGTGGGGCTTTGTCATCGCGGGGCTCAGCAGCTATGCGCCGCCCGCTACGCTGCCTCGAGGTCTGCGCTACCTCACCGCCTCCACCGTGCCAGCCCTGTTCGATTTTCCGGCGGACATGCAGCGGGTGCCAGCACTGGTCAACCGGCTCAACGATCAGGTGCTCGTTCGCTACTACGAGCACGAGTTCGACGCGATCAACCGGTGAGCGTGTCTTCATGAACACGTCGCTGAACACGTCGCTGAACACGTCGCTGAACACGTCGCGTCGCGAGTTCGTACGCACGCTCGGCGCCATCGTGGCGGCACCGGCGCTGGTGGGACTCACCGGAAAGGGGCGCGTGATCGGCGGCGGCTTCGTGCCCGACGGCAGTGCTGACGGACACCTGCTGCGCGACGGTGCCGCCCGGGCTCGTCTGCGCGAGGGACGCGTGCGTCGGAGCACGCGTCGCGTGAAGGTCGCGATCATAGGCGGCGGCATGGGCGGTCTCTCGGCGGCGTGGCGGCTCGATGCCTTGGGCATGCACGACTGGACGCTACTCGAGATGGACGCGCGCACCGGCGGGAATGCGCGCTCTGCCGACTATGGCGGGCCGCGCGCTCCGTGGGGCGCGCACTACGTGCCGGTGCCGTCGCACGACGCCGAATATGTCCGCGCGCTGTTCCGTGACCTCGCGGTTCTCGGTGCCGACGGCGAGTGGGACGAACGCGCGCTCTGTCACACGCCACAGGAGCGCATCTGGCAGCATGGGCGCTGGCACGAGGGCCTCGAGCCCACCGATGCCATCTCGCGGGCCCATCGCGAGCAGTTTCGCCGGTTCGAGGAGCGCATCGGGGAGTGGCGCGCAACGGGCATGTTCAGTGTACCGAGTGCCAATGGGCACGCGCGGCGATTGGCGGCCACGCGTGCTGGTGGAGCTGCCGCAAAGCAGGCGGCGGCGGTCGAGGCGCTCGATTCCCACACCGCGCTGGACTGGATGACGCGTGAAGGCTTCGACGCGCCAGCGCTGCGGTGGTGGGTGGAGTACGGCACGCGCGACGACTACGGTGCGTCGCTGAGTCAGGCCAGCGCGTGGTCGGCGGTGCACTACTTCGCCGGACGCGAGAGCGAAGAGCAGGGTCCGCTCACATGGCCGGAAGGGAACGACTGGATCGCGCAACAGCTCACCCGCCGCTTGGCGGCGCGACGGCATGCCGATGGGCGCGCGCGTATCGTGACCGGTGCACCGGCATGGCAGATCACCCGCGATGGAAGTCGCTGGATCGTCGATACACCGAGCGAACGCGTTACGGCCGAGGCGGTGATCTGGTGTGCGCCGCTGTTCGTGCTGCCGCGGGTATGCGAGGGTGTCACGCTCCCCGTGACGCTCGAGTATGCGCCGTGGGTGGTGGCCAATGTCGTCGTCGATCGACCGCCCGCCTCAGTGGGCGCGGAGCTGGCGTGGGACAACGTGATCTACGGCAGTCGCTCGCTGGGCTATGTGAACGCCGCGCATCAGGGGCTGGGCACACCACCAGATCGCACCGTCTGGACGTGGTATCACGCCGCCGTGGAAGGTTCGGCGAAGGACGCGCGAGTGCAGCTGCAGCAGCGCGCCTGGAGTTCGTGGCGCGACGAGATTCTGGCCGATCTCAGTCGGGCGCACCAGAATATCGGCGACTGCGTCGCGCGCATCGACATCATGCGCTGGGGGCATGCCATGGCGCGGCCCACGCCAGGTGTGCTGGGAAGGGTGGCGGCGCTGCAGGCGTGGCAACCCGCGCCAAGAATGTTCGTGGCACACGCCGATCTCAGCGGCCTCAGCCTCTTCGAAGAATCCCAATGGCATGGCGTGCACGCCGCTTCGTCTGCTTTTTCGGTTGTTGCGGGGTGAGGTTCGTGGTACGCGGCTGCGGTCTCGCGTGGTCGCGGCTCGGCTCGTGAGGTCGAGCCTTCGCGGCTTTTCTGCGGCGCGGATCGCCGGGCGCTAGCGCGCCGGCACTCGCTTGCAGAGAGCCGCTCGGTCACCTCACGACCCGAGCCGCGAAGCCAGGGGAGGCGCAGCGTCGCACGAACGTCTGCCCGCGTGCCGAACGGGTGGTGGCGAGGCCGCGGCTTCACGGACCCGGCGGGTCTGACATAGCGCACCTTCCGCGCACCTTGCGCGCCCCCCAGCGCTCCTCAGCGCTGCTCGCGTGCGGCAGCGCCGGGGCGGTTGGAATCCCTCCACGCCCCCGTCGGCCGTGCGGTGTCCCCGCCGCCCCAGCCCGGCGCGCCCCGGCTCCCCCACAGCGGTTCTCTGCCAGCGAATGCCGGCGCGAAGCGCCCGGCGATCCGCGCAGCAGAAAAGCCGCGAAGGGGGATGCCGGGAGCGCGACCGGGCGGCCCCGCAAGCACACCACAAGCCCCAAGCCCAAAGCGACAGACTAGATTCCAATAAGAACCCCTAAGCGTGTCAGGAGAGATGAATCGCAAGCACAAGCGTCTGATCGTCGTCGGTGACCGCGTCCTCGTGAAAGCCGAAGACGGTGACCAGCGATCCAAAGTCGGGCTGTATCTACCGCCCACGGCCATCGACAATCAGGCCGTGCAGGGTGGGGAGATCGTCTCCACCGGCCCCGGCCTCGCACTGCCGGAACTCACCGACCAAGGCGAAGAGCCATGGCGGATTTCCGGCGGCTCCGGTCGCGAGGCGCGTTTCGTACCCATGCAGGCGCAGGTCGGCGACTACGCGCTCTTCTTCAGAAAAGCCGCCGTCGAAATCACGTTCGAGAACGAGCAATATCTCGTGGTGCCGCAGGCGGCGATCCTCGCCCTCGTGCGTGAGCCGCGTGAAGACATTCCCGAGTACTAGGAGACCGGTTTTATGTATCCAGAATACATGCTCCAGCCCATGCGCGAAGAACTCACGCGCCTCGGCGTGCAGGAACTCCGCACCGCCGACGCCGTGGACGCGCTGCTGCAGGACCACAAAGGCACTGCGCTCGTGGTCGTGAATTCCGTCTGTGGCTGTGCCGCTCGCAACGCCCGTCCCGCCATCGCCATGGCACTCGCCAACGGCACGACGCCGAACGTTTCCACGACCGTGTTCGCCGGCCAGGATCGCGAAGCCACCGACCGCGCGCGGTCGTACTTCACCGGCTACTCGCCGAGCTCCCCATCGATCGCGCTGTTCAAAGATGGCGACGTGGTGTTCATGCTGGAGCGCTACCAGATCGAAGGCCGCAGTGCGCAGGAAATCGCGACCGACCTTGCCGGCGCGTTCGACCAGTATTGCGCTGCGTAATGATTGATCCGAACGACGGCACCGCCGACGCGTTGGCGCGTGCCGTCGTCGGACAGTTCTCCATTCAACGCGAGATCGGACGCGGTGGCATGGGCGTCGTGTATCTCGCGCGCGATGAGCAGTTGCATCGCGCCGTCGCCATCAAGACGTTGCCACCGCATCTATCGTACGATCCGCAGGTGCGGGTGCGTTTTCTGCGAGAGGCGCGCACTGCAGCGGCGCTCTCGCACCCCAACATCGTACCGGTCTTTTCCGCCGCCGAGCGCGACGCCGTCGTGTACTTCGCGATGGGGTACGTCGAGGGCGAGTCGCTCGCCGAACGGCTCGCACGCGAGGGACCGATGCCGGCCTCGGCGATCGTGCCCATCATCCGGCAGCTTGCCTCGGCGCTGGGCTACGCCCACGAACAGGGGGTCGTACATCGCGATGTGAAAGCGGAGAATCTCCTGCTCGATGCGAATGGCCGGGTGATGGTGACCGACTTCGGCATCGCGCGTGTCACCGAAGCGCAGCCGCTCACGGCCACCGGAACCGTGCTGGGCACCGTGCAGTACATGAGCCCCGAGCAGGTCTCGGGTGAGCCGTTGGATGGTCGTAGCGATCTCTACGCGATCGGCGTGCTGATATTCTTCGCCGTCAGTGGTCGGTTTCCGTTCGAGCGTCCCAGCGCGTCGGCGGTGCTGGTGGCGCACGTGAATGCGCCGGCCCCGCGACTGCGTGACTTCGTGCCGGACGTCCCGCCGCCGCTCGACGATCTGGTGGCCACGCTGCTCGCCAAGTCGCCCGACCGGCGGTTGTCCTCGGCGCGCGATCTGCTCAACGCGCTGGCGTTCATGTCGAGTGCGGTAGCAGGTGGCGTCGCCAATCGTACGCTGGCCCGTGCGCCGGTGGTCCCGCTCGCGTTCCCGTCGCCGATGTCGAGCGCCGACGCCCAGCAGGTGTGGGCGCGCGCGGCCGAGTTGCAGGCCAACACCGGCGCCATGGTGCCGCCTGCTCACTTCGAACCCAGTCCGGCGAGCGAAACCCGGGGGTACACGCCCTCCATCGTGAAAGAGTCGGCAGTCGACGCCGGCATCGACGCGAAGTATGTCGAGCGAGCGCTGGTCGAACGGGCGGCGGCAGCGCTCGAGCCGGTGAACGTGCAGCGCGGCGAAACGATGACGCGCCGTCCGAATCTCTTGCTTGGGGCCGGCACGAAGATCGAGCTGACGGCGTCATTCGACGGCGAACTGCACGGCGACGGCTTCGAGGAGGTCGCCGACGAAATCCGCCTCGCACTCGGTGAGATGGTGACGGTGAATGCCGTAGGGCGTACACTCACCGTCACGACCGGCATGCCGACCAACCGGCAGGGCGGGATGCCGCGTTTTATTCAGGTGCATCTTGCCTCGCGCAACGGACGGACCACCGTGCGGGCATTCGAAGACCTGACGCAACTGGCGGGCGGACTGTTCGGAGGGCTCGGAGGCGGGGCCGGGGTCGGCGGTGGCACCATGATCGGTGCCGCCGTCGCCACCGCGGCCGGCGGGCCGCTAGTCACCGCCGTCGCTGTCGCGACCACCGTCCTGACCGCGTTGGCCACGGCCAGATTTTTTTTCAAGCGAACCGCCAGCAGCAGGACGGACGAGTTGGAGCAGCTCGTTCGGCGCGTCATTGCCCGCGTCCGGGATAGTCGCGACGCGAGGTAGCGTGGCTGGCGCCGGTCGTTGTCTGCGGCTTTGCGCTAGGTCGAGCTGCCCACACGCGTCGGTACCGCCCGCAGTCCCGACGCGCCGTTGCCCCACGCACTGTTTCTTCCCACTTCCTCATGATATTCGGCGTCTTCGTTCACGCGCCACGGGTCATGCAGCGCGTGACCGGCCACGATGTTCTCGGCCGTCAATAGCGCCGTCATCATGGCGTGATCCTGATTGTTGTACTTGTGCATGCCGTTGCGACCCACGAGATGCAAGTTGGGGTATCGCTGCGCGAGTTCGTCGCGAATCGTCTGCACATGCGTCGCGTAGGCATCATCGTATACCGGGTACGCTTTGCGTTGCCGCACGACGCATCCCTCGAGGACATCAGCTCGATCGGCCAGTCCGAGCGTGACCAATTCCTCGGACGCACGTTCGATCAAGGCCGCATCGGTCGACGTCCAGAGTCCGTCGCCTTCGAAACAGAAGTACTCGAGTCCGTAGCACGTGAGCGACGGGTCGGGCACCATCTCCGGCGACCATGACTTGAAGTTCTGAATGCGGCCGACCTTGACGCTCGAGTCGTGAACGTAGATCCAGTTGTCGGTGAAACGCTCGCGCTCTTTCAGCACCAGCGCCACCGTGAGAAAATCGCGATAGCCAAGCTGCTTGGCGGCCGATGTCAACGCGGCAGAGGGGGTCGGCGAAAGCGACTGGCCGATCTCGCGTAACGGCGCCGACGAGATCACATGGTCGGCCGAGAGCTCTTGTCGATCACCTGCGGGGCTGGTGTGACCGACGGTCCATTGACGCGTGGCGTCATCGTAGCGCAGGTCGACGACAGTACGGCCCATGGTGATGGTGCCCCCGTGCTCGCGTACGGCGCGTGCGCAGGCGTCCCACAGCATACCGGGGCCCAGGCGCGGGTAGCGGAAGGTGCTGATCAGGCTCTTGATCGTGCCGCCCTTACCCTTTTTCTTGCCGAAACCAGCGGGCTTCAGCGCCGACATCACGGCGGAGAACAGCGACACGCCCTTGATGCGCTGCGCGGCCCAGTCGGCCGAGATGTCGGTGCAGCTCATCCCCCACACTTTCTCTGTGTAGGTCTTGAAGAAGATCTGGTAGAGTCGTGAGCCGAACTCGTTGGTGACCCACTCCTCGAAGCTGCGTGGGTTACGAATCGGCCGCAGGCGGGCGTGCGCGTACGACAGCACGCAGCGGATCGACTCGAGAATGCCCAAATCGAAGAGGGCCTGCATCGGCTTCAGCGGATAGGCGAAAAAATGCCCGTTGTACAGAATCCGGCTGGCGCGCGGACGCTCGAGGAAGTCATTGGGGAGGATCTCCCGCCACAGCGCTTCGATGCGTTCCGACTTCGAGAAGAAGCGGTGCCCACCGATGTCGAAGTGGAATCCCTTGAAGTGCACGGTGCGCGAAATGCCACCCACGTAGTGCGGGTCACTTTCCAGAACTGTGACCGGGAATCCGAGTTTGCTGAGGTGGTAGGCCGCGGACAGACCGGCGGGACCGGCACCGATGACAATTGTGGAGGGCGGCATGGGACGGGGCGATGCAGAATGCTTCGTGCTTCAGCGTATACCACGCGATAATGTAATCAGTGCTGATGCCTCATCCTCTCCGCTTCACGCGCGCCGAATTCTCCGGTGCCTTCGGCGATCTCGGGACCGACCTCCCGTTGCTCGTGGGCATCGTCGTGGCCACAGGTATGGATGCCACCACGGCGTTCGTCGTTTTCGGCGCCCTCCAGATCGCCTCCGGCATCGCGTACCGTCTCCCCATGCCGGTGCAGCCGCTCAAGGCCATGGCCGCCATCGCCATTGCCAGCAAGCTCGCTCCGCCGCTTCTTGCCGCCGGAGGGCTGATCGTCGGCGTCGTCATGCTCGTCCTCGCCCGCTCCGGCGCGCTCGAGTGGATCGCGCGCACGGTCCCCAAGCCCGTCGTGCGGGGCATTCAGGTCGGACTCGGCATCCAGCTCGCCATGCTTGCCCTCACCCGTTTCATCCCGGCCAGCGGAACCCGCGGCTGGCTGCTGGCGGCGGTGTCGCTCGTGATTGTCCTCTGGCTGCGAGAAAGTCATCGCGTTCCTGCCGCGCTGGTGGTCCTCGCACTCGGGCTTGTCGTCGCCGCGCTGACGTGGCCCACCGGAGCGCCGCTGCCGCTTGGCTTCCGGCTCCCGGTACTCCCCGCGCGGTGGCCCACCGCAAGTGAATTCGCCCACGCCTCGCTGTTGCTGGCGCTCCCGCAACTCGCCCTCTCGCTTGGCAATTCCGTGCTCGCCACCAAGCAAGTGGTCGCCGATCTCTTTCCCGATCGTGAACCGCTCACGGTACGCCGCATCGGCACCACCTACGGGCTCATGAACCTGGTCGCGGCGCCGCTTGGCGGTATTCCCGTGTGTCATGGCTCCGGTGGTATCGCCGGACACTACGCCTTCGGGGCCCGCACCGGCGCCAGTGCGGTCATCTACGGCACGTTCCTCGTGCTCTCAGGACTCCTGCTCGTGGGCGAACCGGCCGCCTTTCAGCGCCTCTTTCCCGGCCCCATCCTCGGCACATTGCTGCTGGTCGAGGCGATCACGGTGCTGGTGCTCGTGCGCGACCTCCGCGACACGCCGGGCTGGTTCGTGTTCGCCGTGGGCGTTGGACTGGTCGCCGCCTTGCTACCGTACGGG
>JBBQXC010000144.1:0-12036 GCA_038210005.1 Gemmatimonadales bacterium | reverse complement strand
GAGCATCTGGTGATGCTGCGGCTCGAGCGCCCGACCGCCGATAGCCCGCTCTATGCGGCCACGGAACGGGCGGTCGATGATGCGGACGCCCTGCTCACGGAAGTGTCAGCGGCGCTGAGTACGTCGCATCGGGTCACCATGGAGCTGGCCGCCAAGGTGGCGCGCCGGACCGACGAGATCCGGCGCGAACTCGATGCCGTGCAGCGCGCCAGTAGTGCCGGTCTCGGATACGGAGCGGCGGCCGGTGCGCATCTGGTTGACCGGTTCCGCTGACCCGAGGCCTTGACACAGTGTCCATGCAATCGGCCACCCCCGAGGCGTTCAGCGCCCTGTTGCAGGAAAAGTTGGACGAGCTCGATCAGGCGGCCCAGCACGAAGCGCTGATGGAGCACGACGAGGTCGAACTGCTGCGCTTACGGGCGGCCTACCTGGTAAGCGGCACGGATGGCAAGCCGTGGCACACCGGGGCCGCCGTGCATTTTCAGGGGGATCCGTTGGACATGGCTGTTCCGGCGCCCACGCTCGACATCAGCTACCCCGCACGACCGCACGGATGAACACCCGCACGACCGCCGAGACTGTCGTTCGGTCCCGAACGGGCTCCACCGGTACCACACGGGCGACAGGGACGTCGCACTCCGGGATAAGGAAATCCTCCCGACCTGTAAAGTTGCGCGCTATTCCTGCCGATAGTCCCCTGTGAGGAGGAGGAACCCCCTATGCGAATAAACGGAAGCAGTTTCGATCCACTACGCCCGACGCCGACGAGCAGCCCTGCCGTTCAGCGTCCCGCGCAGGAGATCGCGAAGTCGCCGGCTACCAAGCCGGTCAAGTCGGATTCGGTCCAGATCTCGGACGCGGGTCGTCGCCTGAACACTGAGCAGGCGAACGCCCTGAACCCGGAACGTGTGGCCGAGCTACGCACGAAGGTGCTCACGGGCGCCTACAACACTCTCGATGTCGTGGACCAGGTAGCGCGCCGCATTCTGACGCGCGGCGATCTGTAGGTCTGCGGCCCACTCCGACCGGCACGATCAGGAGACCGGCAGCATGAAGTTCCTCGTAGTAGACGATTCCGCGACCATGCGGCGCATCGTGATCAATTCGCTGCAGCGGATCGGCTTCAGCGACACCGTCGAAGCCGGCGACGGTCAAGAAGCGTTGGCGAAATTCGACAGTTCGATCAAGTTCGTGATTACGGACTGGAACATGCCCAACATGAGCGGCACCGAGTTCACGAAAGTGCTCCGGTCGCGTGAAGATGGGCGCCATGTGCCCATTCTGATGGTGACGGCGCGCTCCGTGAAGGAAGACATTCTGACGGCAATGGAAGCAGGTGTGAACAACTACATTGTCAAGCCATTCACTCCGCAGGTGCTGAAGGAGAAGATCGACGCGCTCCTCCCGGCAGCCGCGGCCTGAGGATCTGTCCAATGACGAGCACCCGTGCGCAGGAAGTCCTGTACGAGTCCGAGGCGGCCCTCCGCCTCGTCGACCATGAGCTGACGAGCATGCAGGATGTACGAGACGCAGCAGAGGCGCCGGCGCGAGTCATTCCGATGCTCGCGCTGTCGGAGCTCCCGCAGATTCTCGAGCAGGCGAACGCCCAGATTCTGAACGTGCTGTCGCGACTGCGCGAAAGCCGCGTAGCGCTGCAAACCACCGCACTCGAGAAACTGGCGACGACGCACGAGAAAATCCGTGAAGTCACGTCGGCCACAGAAGACGCGGCGATCAACATCATGGACGCCTGCGACCGTGCGACACAGATGGTCGACGAGCTCGATACGATCGATGCGGAAGCGAGCCCTGATCGCGAGAAGGCGGGCGGAATCCGCGCCAACTTGCGCGACGAGCTCTTCCTCATGATGGGCGCGCTCCAGTTCCAGGACATCACGTCGCAGCAGCTCTCACACGCGTCGGCGGTGTTGATCGAGATGGAGAACCGGCTACTCGACGTGGCCAAGCTGTTCGATCACAATGCGGACCACGTGAGGGCCGTCTCGGAAGGCGGGTATGGTGCGCCCGATCAGACGACGTACGATCCGAACGCCACGACGCTGCACGCCGAGACGCGCCAGGCGCTGGCCGACGAGATCTTCACCGCGGTACGCGCTCCCGCGGCGTAGCGTCCCCCCCGCTGCGACGCGTGACCACGACGGCCCGTACCTTCAACGGTACGGGCCGTTCGTCTTGTGTCCATGCGGAATCTGCGGACGGTGGTAAACCTGACGGACCGGCGAGCCGATACTCCACAGTGATGATCGTACCGACGTGGGTACTGATTGCAGCCCTCCGACGATGCGCCCGTGTCCTCTCTGAATCTCGATGATGCCGCCACGCTGCTGATGCAGCTGGAAGCCACCGATACCGCCGATCTCGCGATGCTGCGTGAAGCGCTCACCGATCTCGCCTTCGAGAATCGCGTGCCGCACCGTGCGCAGCCCTTCGTCGCTCGCGCGGCGCGTGTGCTCGGCACCATCGTCAACGGTACGGCGCCCGACATTCCGGCGGCCTTCGCCGATGTCAGCGGCGCCATTGAAGACGCGATGCGGGCGAGTGAAGATAGTGTGTCGCCGAGCGATCGCGTGGTGGCGCACGCCGCGGAAACGGCCGCCGCCGCCGTGACGGCCAGCGTGCCCACCTTCGCGCTCGACGAGCCCGATGTGCCCTTCGCGCAGAAGCGCTCGCTGCAGCACAACGTGGGCGTCGATCAGCTGCCCGACGATGCCGATCGCGACTTACTCCCTGATTTCATCACGGAGAGCAACGAATGCGTCGTCAACTCCGAAGCCGCGCTGCTGCAGCTCGAAGAGTTCCCCGATGACGAAGAAGCGGTCAACACCGTGTTCCGTGCCTTCCACACGGTGAAGGGGACATCCGCATTCCTGGGACTCTCCCGGATCGCCGCATTCGCGCACGAAGCGGAGTCGCTGCTGAGCCGCGTGCGCGACAAGGAGATTGCGTACACCAAGGGCTGCGCCGACCTCTCGCTGCGCTCGGCGGATATGTTGAAGGCGCTACTCGTGTCGGTGGAGACCGGATTGAACGGCGACGGGAAGCTGCCGATCCCCGATGGCTATCACGAGTTGCTCGACGCGCTCGCCGGGTACGATCCCACGCGCGACACCGACGACATCTTTCCCATTCCCACGACGGTGACCCCTGCGGTAGCCTCCGCGGTTGCCTCCGCGGTTGCCTCCGCGGTTGCGTCGACGCCGGCGGCCGCTGCACCGGCCAACGGCAACGGGAGCAAGGTGCGTGTCGAGTCGAACGCCGACGCGACGATCCGGGTGCGGACCGATCGCCTCGATCGCTTGATCGACATGGTCGGCGAACTCGTGATTGGGCAGTCCATGATCGCCGGCGACGAGCTGTTCAGCGCCGGCAAGCAGCACGAGCTGCTGCGCAAGGTCACGCATGCCGGCAAGATCGTTCGCGAACTGCAGGACCTCAGCATGTCCATGCGCATGGTGCCGCTGCGCGCGACCTTCCAGAAGCTCACGCGCGTCGTGCGTGACACGGCATCGAAGGCATCGAAGACCGTCCAGTTCGTCACCGACGGCGACGATGTGGAAATCGATCGCAACATGGTGGACGTCCTGGGTGATCCGCTCGTGCACATGGTGCGCAATGCCGTGGACCATGGCGTCGAGGGCCCCGCTGAGCGCGAAGCGAACGGCAAGCCGCGTCTCGGCGTGGTGCGTCTGCACGCCTATCATGCCTCGGGGAACGTCGTCGTCGAACTCAAGGACGACGGTCGTGGTCTGCATCGCGACAAGATCGTGAAGAAAGCGATCGAAAAGGGGCTGATCGACAGCGACAAGGGTATGACCGACAGCGACGTGTTCAACCTGATCTTCGCGCCCGGCTTCTCCACCGCCGAGCAGATCACCGACATCTCGGGTCGCGGAGTCGGCATGGACGTGGTCCGTCGAAACCTCGAGAAGATCCGCGGTCGCATCGATATCACGTCGGTGCCGGGCAAGGGCACCACGTTCGCGATCCGTCTGCCGCTCACGCTCGCCGTGACCGACGGTATGCTCGTGCGCGTCGGCGACGAACGCTTCATCGTGCCGCTTACGCATATCCACATGAGCTTCCGTCCGGAACCGGCGATGCTCTCCACGGTGGTCGGACGCGGCGAGGTCGTGCTGTTGCGCGGCGAACTGCTGCCCATCATCCGTCTGCACCGCTTGTTCGACGTCCACGGCGCCGTACAGTCGCCGCTCGACGGCCTGCTCATGATCGTCGGCGACGGCGATCGCCGCACCGCCCTCCTGGTGGATGACCTCCTCGGTCAGCAGCAGGTCGTGGCCAAGACCTTGGGCGACGGCCTCGGCAAGGTGCCCGGCGTGAGCGGTGGCGCCATCCTGGGCGACGGTCGCGTGGGGCTTATTCTCGACGTCTCCGAGACGGTGGCGCTGGCGCAGAGCCACGAGCCGTCGCCTGTGCGTCGCGACCGTCAGGCCGCGGCCTGATCAGGCCGTCATCCGTACGGGTCATCGGACCCGACCACCCTCCTTCAATTTCGAGCGAGCCATGAGCACGCACACTGCATCAGTTTCCGCCGTCGCGACCCAGTCCCGCGCGGGCAAGTATCTCACGTTCTTTCTCGCCGGCGAAGAGTACGGTCTCGAGATTCTGAAGGTGAGCGAGATCATCGGCATGCAGCCGATCACGCGTGTGCCCCGTATGCCGGAGTTCGTGCGCGGCGTCATCAACCTGCGCGGCAAGGTCATTCCGATCACGGACCTCCGCAGCAAGTTCAGCATGGAGCAGGACGGCAGCGAAGACAGCTGCATCATCGTGGTACAAATGCGCGGCATCATGACCGGCATCGTGGTCGATCGCGTGAGTGAAGTCGTCGCGATCGCGGAGGCGGACATCGAGGATGCGCCGAGCTTCGGCGCCGGCATCCGCACCGAGTTCCTGCTCGGCATCGGCAAGGCCGGTGGACGCGTGAAACTGCTGCTCGATATCGACAAGGTGCTCGCCAGCAGCGAGATCGCGGCGCTCGAAGCCGCGCAATCGCACGCCGTCTGACGCCCGTCTCTTCGTCTCTCTCCGTCTTCCCAATGGCCGCCTCGATCTCCAGCAACGCGCTCTTTACTGAATGCGAAATCTCTCCCGCCCAGTTCGCGCGCATCACCGACGTGCTCCATGAGCACGCGGGAATCCGTATGCGCGAAGGCAAGGAGGGCCTCGTGCGCGCCCGCTTGGCCAAGCGCCTCCGCAAGCTCGATCTGCCCGACTTCGATGCATACCTCGATTTCGTGGAGAAGGAGCCGTCCCGTCGCGAGTTCGCCGAGATGATCGATGCGCTCACCACGAACAAGACCAGTTTTCTGCGCGAGGCGTCGCACTTCGACTACCTGCGCGATGCGGTCTTCCCCACGCTGAAGGGTCCGGTCCGGATCTGGAGCGCGGGCTGTTCGAGCGGTGAAGAGCCGTATACGCTGGCGATGCTCGCGAACGAGAGCTTCAGCGACATCGCCACGCGCGACGTGCGCATTCTCGCGACCGACCTCAGTCATCGCGTGCTGGCCACGGCGAAAGCGGCGACGTATCCGGCCGAGAACATGGCCGATGTGCCGTCGGCGTGGATGCAGAAGTACTGGACGCGCCAGCGCGACCCCCAGGGTCGCGAGGTGTGCGAGGCGGGCAAGCCGCTCCGGCGACTGGTCCACTTCGCGAAGCTCAACCTGATGGAACGGTGGCCGATGCAGGGGCCGTTCGACGCCATTCTCTGTCGCAATGTCATGATCTATTTCGACAAGGCCACTCAGCAGCAGCTCGTCGAGCGCTACTGGGCGCTGCTCCGCCCCGGTGGGCATTTGTTCGTCGGGCATTCGGAAAGCCTCACCGGCCTCACACACCGCTTCCGGTATGTGCAGCCTGCGGCCTACGTGAAGTAGCGTGGGCTCGAGTGCGCCTGTGCGCGCGGTCGATCGGGTCGTGGGCGTCGCCGACGTCAAGGTGTCCAGTACGCCGGGCGAGCGACTGATCACCTACGCCCTCGGCAGCTGTCTTGGTATCGTGGTCTATGATCCAGTCGTCTCCGTAGCGGGACTCCTGCACATCATGTTGCCCACGGGGACCATCGACGAAGCCAAGATGAAGGACAAGCCCGCCATGTTCGTGGACAGCGGCGTGCCGCTCCTGTTCAAAGAGTGCTACAAGCTTGGCGCGAAGAAAGAGCGCATGCAGGTGAAGGTGGCCGGCGGCGCGCATGCTGGTGCTCGCGAAGAAGACGACCGCTTCCAGATCGGTAAGCGCAACATGATCGCGCTGCGCAAGCTACTGTGGAAGAACGGTGTGATGGTGCACGCGAACGACACGGGGGGCGTACAAACGTCCCGTACGATGTGGGTGGACGTGACCACAGGCGAGGTCACGCTCAAGATCAACGGCGCCGAAAGCAAGCTCTGATGCACCGGATACCGACTCATGGCCTTTAACGTTCTCGTGGTCGACGACAGTGCCGTTATGCGGCAGATGGTCGTGCGCACCCTCAGGATGAGTGGTCTTCCGCTCGGTACGGTCCACGAGGCCGGTAACGGCGAAGAAGGCCTGTTCGTCCTCCAGGACCAGTGGGTGGACCTCCTGCTCCTGGACATCAACATGCCGGTGATGAATGGCGAGGAGATGCTTCGGCGTCTTCGTGCCGCGCCGGAAACCGCCTCGCTGCCCGTTATCGTGGTCTCCACGGAAGGCAGTGAAACCCGGCTGGCTGCGCTCCATGCGCTGGGCGCCGCTGTTGTCCGTAAGCCGTTCGCGCCGGAGACCCTGCGCGACACCATTCTGCGTATCACTGGAGTCACCGATGCCGAGTACTACGGTCCAGTCACTGTCACGAGCGACGACAGCGACTTTTGAGGAGCTCGCGCTCCTCTTTCCGGAGCATGAGCTTTCCCCGGAACAGGCCGCGGCCCCGCTCGACGTGGCGGTGTCGGTCGAGTTTCGTGGCCCGTTGCGCGGGCGGCTGGTACTTCGTGCCTCGTCCGTGATCCTGCCGTCGATCGCAGCGAACATGCTGGGTGAAGGCGCGTCCCGTGAGCCTCCCCTGCAGCGCGATGCGCTCGGGGAGATCGCGAACGTGATCTGCGGCAACGTGTTGCCCGCGATCGCCGGCGTCGAAGCCGTGTTCCACTTGTCGGCGCCGTACCTCCACGACGGGATCGATGGCGTCTCACGCGACGCCGACGAGCCCATGGCGCGTGTCACGTTCGGCGTCGAAGATGGCCGCGCCGAAACGGTGCTCTATCTGTTCAGTGACGTGGAGAGCGTGGCGCCCGCTTCCCAAGGTGCTGTGAGCGCCGCATGACCACGACGCTTACACCGGGTGCTCCGCTACCCGGCTCGGGTGCACCACTGCGCAAGCCAGGGGTCGTGCGCGTGCTGATCGTGGACGACTCCGCGCTCGTCCGCCGCATACTGTCCGAGGCGTTGTCGAAGCATGACGACATCGAAGTCGTCGGCACGGCCACCGATCCGTACGTGGCACGCGAGCGCATCGCACAGCTGCGGCCCGACGTGATCACGCTCGACATCGAAATGCCGCGTATGGACGGACTGTCGTTCCTGTCCAAGCTCATGCGGCATTTCCCGATGCCCGTGGTCGTGGTCAGCTCGCTCACCCCACAGAACAGCGAGACCGCACTCCGAGCGCTGGCGCTGGGCGCCGTCGAGGTCATTGCCAAGCCGGGTTCCTCGCTGGCGGCGGGCGATGTGGCCGAGGAGCTCGTGCGCGCGGTGCGTGCGGCATCGCACGCCCGTGTGTTCAAGCGCGCGGACGTGGTCGATGCGCCGCCGGTATCAGGGCGTTCGGCGATCGCGTCGCTCAATACCACCAACAAGATCATCGCGCTCGGCGCTTCCACCGGCGGCACCCAGGCGCTCGAGCACGTGCTCCGGCGGTTCCCGGTCGATGCCCCGGGCACTGTGATTGTGCAGCACATGCCGGAGCACTTCACACTGTCGTTCGCCAAGCGACTCGACCAAGTCTGCGCGATGCGTGTGCAGGAAGCGAAGGACGGCGACTTCGTCGTGCCTGGTCTCGCGCTTGTGGCACCGGGCGGAAAACATCTGGTGCTGCAGGCCAATGGCGCGCGGTGGGCGGTGCGTGTGAAAGATGGCCCCAAGGTGCATCACCAGCGTCCCGCGGTGGACGTGCTCTTTCAGAGCGTGGCGCGCAGTGCCGGACGCAATGCCGTGGGTGCGCTGCTGACCGGCATGGGCGCCGATGGCGCCAAGGGGATGCTGGCCATGCGCGACGCCGGTGCATATACCGTGGCGCAGAACGAGGAGACGTGCGTCGTGTACGGCATGCCGCGCGAAGCTGTCAAGCTCGATGCGGCCGTTGATATACTGCCGCTGGACCGTATCGCCGACGCGCTCCTGCTCGCCATCGCGGCTAACCGCGTGTAGTTCGCTTCTCACGCGCGGGGTGTTCGTCAGCCGGCGGCGTGGTCCGCCGGTAACACGACGCGGACGCGCGTCCGGAGGGCCGCTGCCGACGTTGCGTCGACTGCGCCATCGAAGCGCTCGAAGCTCAGCGAGCCCCCGAGCGTGTTCACGAACGCCGCCACGATGGCCAAGCCAATGCCCGCCCCACGCACGCCCTGTTTGGATGTGACGAACGGCTGGGTCACGGTCGCCAGCAGGTCGGCTGGAACGCCATCTCCCTCGTCCTCGATATCGACGATGACTGCCCCGTCTCGGACAGTGCTGCGGACCACGATCGCACCACCTGGCGGCGCGGCGTCATGAGCGTTGCGGAGCAACTCGATCATCACATCCCGCCACCAGCTCGCATCGGCGTGAATCTCTCCGCCCCCGAGCGTCAGGCGAATGGCCCGGTCACCTTGCTCGGCGGCCAGCACGACGTGCGCGTCGGCGATGCCGTCATCCGCCGACGTGGGTCGCCGCCGCATATGTGCCGCGCGTGAAAACTGTGTCACGCGCTGGACATACTGAACCGTGGCATCGGCGGCCCGAAGGATTTCCACGAGGTCGGCGTGCATCGGATCGCCGTCGGGAATGTCGGCGAGCAGCAGTTCGCTGTACGTCCGGACCACGGTCGAGAAGTTGTTGATGTCGTGCGAGACCCGCCTGGCAAAGCGCACCGCAGCATCGGTGTCGGGCACGGCATTTGTGGAGGAGGCCATATACGGCATAGAATACGCTCCACGGTGGTAATCACAACTGTCACTTTCCGACCGCTTTCTCCTGGGGCTAGCATTATGACGTTCCGAAACAGCTGTGTTGTGTCCTGCGCCGCCGCCCTGTCGCTCGTTGGTGCCGCGCTCGGTGCGCAGACGCCGCCGCCGGTGGCGGAGCAGATTACGGCGGCCACGCAGGCGCTACCGAAGGAACTGCGCGACGGCGCGGGCGTGATGGGCTACAAGACGGCCGGCAAGCTGGAATGGATCCGTCCCACGAAGAACGGCATGATGTGCCTGGCCGACGATCCCGCCGAAGAGCAGTTCCACGTGTCCTGCTACCAGGACTCGATGGACCCGTTCATGGCCCGTGGCCGCGCCCTGCGCGCGTCCGGTGTGAAGGGTGCCCAGATCGACACGGTGCGTTTCGCCGAGGTAAAAGCGGGCAAGATCAAGATGCCGACGGCACCGGCGTCGTTGTATCAGATCTTCGGTGCAAAGGACGCGTTCGACGCGGCGTCCGGCACGGTGAAGACGGGCAACCCGCTGTTCGTCCTGTACATCCCGTTTGCCACCTCGGCCAGCACCGGTCTCTCTACGACGCCGTCCGATACCAAGCCGTGGTTGATGCTCCCCGGCACGCCGAAGGCGCACGTCATGTTCTCGTTGACGATGTGAGCATGTGTTGACGTCTGTCCGACTGACGCCGCGCCGCCTCGAGGAGGCGGTGGCGGCACTCCGTGCCAGCGATCCGAAGATGGCGGTGGCGATTGAACGGGTTGGCCCGTGCACGATGACCCCGCGCGTCGATGGCACGCACTTCGATCATCTGGCGCGGGCGATCGTGTTTCAGCAGCTCTCGGGTGGCGCGGCCTCGACCATTTACGGGCGATTCAAGGAGCACATCGGAGTCCGCACGGAAGCGCCCACGCCGGCGCAGATTTTAATGGCCGGTGAGTGTGCTCTCCGTGTGTGCGGCCTCTCCACGGCGAAAGCGCGCTCCCTCGTAGATCTCGCGCGACATGTCGAGGAAGCCCGCTTGCCGCTCGATGTGATCGACACGATGGACGACGATGCGGTGATCGACACGCTGGTCGCGGTGCGCGGGGTGGGCCGTTGGACGGCGCAGATGTTCCTGATGTTCCGCCTCGGCCGTCCCGACGTGCTGCCGGTGCTCGACCTCGGGGTGCGGAAGGGCGCACAGCGGATTTATCGCATGCGAGCCCTGCCGGAAGCCGACCGCCTCGAAAAGGTGGCGCGGAACTGGCGTCCGTGGGCAAGCGTTGCCAGTTGGTACTGCTGGCGGATCCTCGATCTCGAGGACGCCGGCGGCTGGTAGTGCAGAGGCAGGTGAATGCGGGTCGCCGCAGCGGAGAGAGGTCGAGTCGATGCAGGAATTCCGGAAGCAGGTGCAGGCCCCCGTCTCGGTCGAGGCGCTGTTTGCGTGGCATGAGCGCGCGGGCGCGTTCGAGCGACTCTCGCCACCGTGGGACCGCCCGAAAGTGCTGGAGCACACCGGTGGGATTCGCGATGGGGCCAAGGTGGTGCTGCAGGTGCACGCCGGCCCCGTCCCCACGACATGGACACTCGAACATCGGGACTACATCGCGAATCGACAGTTCCGCGATGTCATGCGCGACGGTCCGTTCGCGGTTTGGGAGCACACCCACGGATTTGCGCCGATCGATGCGGTCTCGAGCACACTCGACGATCATATCCGCTACGAGCTGCCGCTCGGTGGTCTCGGCCAAGCGGTAGCCGGCGGATACACGCAACGCACGCTCGCCCGTGTGTTCGCATATCGTCACGCGGTCATGCTCGGTGATCTGGCGCGTCACGCCGCGTTCGCTGATCGACCACGGCTGCGCATCGCAATCACCGGCGCGTCAGGATTCATCGGCACCCAGCTGACTGCCTTTCTGTCCACCGGTGGACACGACGTGATCCGCATCGGTCGCAGTGCACCCAAGCCGGGCAGCCAGGACATTCAGTGGAATCCCGCGCGTGGCCAACTCGACGCGCGCGCGCTCGAAGGTGTCGATGCGGTGATCCACCTGGCCGGTTCTTCGGTCGCGTCGCGGTGGACGCGGGAACATCGGGCGTCGCTCAAGACCAGCCGGGTGGAAGGCACGTCTCTGCTGGCGCACACGCTCGCGCAGCTGTCGCGTAAGCCGCGCGTGTTGCTGAGCGGCTCGGCCATCGGCATCTACGGCGGTCGCGGTGACGAGCTGCTCGACGAACGCAGTACGTTGGGCAACGACTATCTCGCCGACGTAGGACGCGCTTGGGAAGGGTCCACGGCGCCAGCGGAGAAGGCCGGCATCCGTGTGGTCCATCTGCGCACCGGGATCGTGCAAGGCGCTGCCGGCGGCGCCCTTGGTACGCAGGCCCCGCTGTTTCGCTTCGGCGCCGGCGGCACGCTTGGGCCAGGCACGCAGTTCGTGAGTCCGATCGCGCTCGACGACGAGATCGGTGCCATCCACTTCTGCTTGATGCGCGACGATATCCGCGGCCCGGTCAACCTCGTGGCGCCGACAGCCGTCACGAACGCCGAGTTCACGAAGGTGCTCGGTGCCGTGATGGGCCGGCCTACGATCGCGCACGTGCCGGCCTTCGCGCTGCGTCTGCTGCTCGGCGAGGAGATGGCGAATCTCACGGTACTCGCGAGTCAACGCGTGGCTCCCCGCGTGCTCAGCGAGGCCGGCTTCGAGTGGCGGCTGCCAGGGTTGGAGCAGATGCTGAGGTTTGAGCTTGGAGAAGAGCTAAGAGCTAAGAGCTAAGAGCTAAGAGCTAAGAGCTAAGAGCTAAGAGCTAACGCTAAGAGCTAAGAGCGAACAGCGCTTTTCATCTTATCCGTGCTATTCCTTCTAAT
>JBBQXC010000143.1:0-12102 GCA_038210005.1 Gemmatimonadales bacterium | reverse complement strand
ATCGCGCGCCGGATCGCCGCCTCTTGCTTCGCGGTGAGCCGCCGCTGCGCGCCGGTACGACGCCCGCGCGTCGCGGACGCCAACGCGTCGGCGCCACCCGCTTGATATCGCGCCCACCAGGACGCGACGATGGCACGGCTCACCCCCACCGTCGCGGCAATGGCCACCAACGTCTCGCCCTGCTCGCGCAGCGCGACGGCGATCCGGCGTTTCTCCTCCTGCGCAGCAGGCGGCAGGGTGCGCGCGTCAACGTGAGTCACACCTACAAGGTACAGCGAAAACGTTGGAGTGTCAAGTATTTAATGGCCGGGTTAATGAGTGAAGAGTATTCAGGCTCGCCCGCAACGAAGGGTGGGTGAGTGTCGGCATCGATCACGACGCAGCACGGTTTGCCGTGCACGCGATTCGACGGTGGTGGCGCGAGACGGGGCGTGCGGCGCATCCGGATACGCGCGCCGTACTGATCAACGCAGGCGGCAGCAACGGCTAGCGGGTGCGCCTCTGGAAGTGGGAACGGCAGCAGTTCGCGAATCGCACGCGCTTGTCGATCACGGTATGTAACTTTCCGCCGGGTACGAGCAAGTGAAACACGATCGAACATCGGTGGCTTTCTCACGTTGCCATGAACTGGCTCGGCAAACCGCTGGTCGATCTCGCCACCATCGTCAGTCTCATCGGGGCCACAAGTGCCGCCGGGCTCCGCGTGCGCTCTGAGCTGGATGAGGGCGCGTATACGGCGGGCGTCACGATCACTGCGACGCAAATGGCGCGGGTCCAGCTGCCCCCGCACGCCTTTCACAGGGAGTGAAACTACACGAAAGCGCGAAGAGCCATTGTTCACAACCCCTTAGTAACCGTTGACGGCGACGCCACGTATCGCCAGTCGCCCGCGGTTCGCTGATCACGCCGCCGCATGCACGGTGTGCCACGAAGAGGATTCACGCCAAGCGTCTTACGGGTGCGACGCTGAAGAGCGCAGCGGCACGCACACGTATTCGATGCGATCAAAATGAAAATGCAACCGAGGCGTGAACAAAACCTTCTGTTCTGGCCTCGTTTGCACACGGCGGCCAGGCTCGTTCACCAGCGTTTGATCGCCCAGACTCCGGACAGCATGAACATGTTGCTGCGCGACTTTGGAGATTCCGTCACCGCCGCGGTTAGGGCGCGCTGATACTGGAATCGCAGGGAGATCGGAAGGTTTCCTTTTGGCAGAAGCTCGATCCCAACCGCTGCGGAACTCTCCACTTGCTTCATGTTGAGCGAAGCGATCTCCAAGCCGTCGCTCGCCCGCTTCAGAGTGCCGGCGCCGTTGGAGGCGAATACCGCTCCTCCCAACATCTGCAATCGCACGGAGCTTAACTGCCCGATCTCGGCGTGTAGAAGAACTGGCAGTTCTAGGTAATCCGTCCGCAAGTTTGCAGAGCCTTCATTGGGATCACCCGCCGGAACGGTGAGGCGGGTACCTCGATCGGTGCGAGAGAGTCCCGCCGACAGTGAAAGCCGCGCAGGTGAAAGCTGCCGCGAAAACTCGACGCCAAGCGTCCACGCGCTTGTGAACTTGAAGTTTGAAATCGCGTTGAAATCCGGGTCACTGATTGAACTGCGCCCCAGCCCGCCCACTGCACGGAACTCCCATGTGCGTCGCGGTGTCGCTTGAGCGACCGCGACACCGGAGGTCAGGAGGAGCAGGAGGGTGCCGACTGATGCAGTTCTGCGAATGCGGAGTTTCACAGGTTCCCTCTAGAAGACAGGTAGGTTGTAACGGTTGACTCCGGTATTCGATAGCCGAACGTCAACGTGCGAGCCGGTTCGGAGCGCACTTGGCGACATTGCCTCAAAATCGTCCCAGCTGCTGAAGGACCATGCGCCGAGTGAATCGTTTTCGTTTGAGATGCCAAGGAAGGCAAGCCAGTTCGCCGAACTGTTTGTCGCCTGAAGGCCTGTCAGACGGGAGGCGGTTGGCCTCGTGTTGAAGTTGAAGCCCCAATTGAAAGACGGAAACCATGGCTCAGCAGGCGTCGGGCATTCGCCTCCGTCATCACGTTCCCACGCCTGAACGACGAATGGAGCGTGTGGGGCAACTTCTCGAGCGTACAGCACGGTTCCATATGCTCCCCTAACCGATTCTTCCACTCCGAACTCAGCGCGTTCTTCGATCAGCACCGTGCGGTTGTACACGGCACCGCCTTCGCCGTTGAAGTCAAACCGTTTGACTCCACCATGGATACTCGGCGCCGAACGGCCCGCGCATCCCAGCGGTATCAAAAACTCTCCCGATCTGTAAGTCAGGTCGGGCGCAGCCGGAGAGGGCCAAGCCCGCGCGTAATACCGCCCAGTCACGGTTCCAAGCAACACGAGCTCGATTTCCGGGTCTCCGCGAATCCACGGTTCCGCTTTGTCCCACACGGTCATCTGCGTCGCGTAGATACCCGGTGGATAGCTCGGGGTCGGACCGCCTCCACCGCCACTGCCCGGACATTCGTCCACGTTCCCCCCGCACTCTTCTAAACTCGATTGCTCGACATTCAGGCGAATCGCACGCGATGAACGTCGAAGATTCTCCCGTTGCAGTTCGGCGCGATCGAGTTCTGCAGGTACGATCGCGATCACGACCTCCGTTGGTGGTGAATCAGTGCCGAGCACGCGGGATTCGCCATTGGTCGAAAACGCAAGTATCGGATCAGTATTGTGAATTTGGACTGCGACGAGGACGTCGCCTTCACCCGTCCACTCGTTGCGCTGCCGGCGGATCGGCAGGTACAACGCGAGGGCGGCGTTGCCTTCGGTCGAAAAATCGTCGCCGATGCTTCCGGCTTGACGACTCACTGCCTGTCGCAACGCGACCCCACGTCGGTCGAGCAATCCTGCCCAAGAAACCTTTCCCTCGTTCAGCTCTGAGGCGCGCAGTTCCGCTAATAGCGCGGCTCGAAACGCAGAATCTCGAAGGGCGATCGCAAGTCCCTCGGCCTGTTTTGACGCTACCGCGAACGCCGCTCTATCAACTACGCCCTGTTGAAGGACCGGGGGGGGGGCTCCACGTCGACTGGTCCCGTCCTGCTTTCTGCGGAGCACGCGCCGAGCACACAGAATAGGAAAGCATAGGTACCCGCTCTCTTTTCAAACCGCTTCATCATGTTCCATCCTCCTATTTCTGAATAATTCAACACATCCGCTTCAGCCCTTGGCGCTGAAGCGACCCGCCTCTAAAGCCACTTCATTCGGTGATCAGAGGAAATCACAGAGTACGTTGTCATACGATCTATCTTTTCGCGCCTATAACATTCGATGAAGGCGAGCATTCGGCAATAGACACGCTTCATGAAACTGGGACGAATTCATATGCAGGGCAGCCTTACTGCGGCACGCTCACGCCCTGCGCGCGCCGCTCCGCCATCCGGCGGACCGCTTCCTGCTTGAACGCGGCGCTGAATATCCGCCGCGTTCCCTTCATCGATTTCGCGGCCTTCGCCATCGTTACACCTCAACCGCGCGTAGCCGGGTCAAGTCCACTGTAGAGAGTGGATGTGTTTCAGTTCGAATCAGATGGAGTATAAAGATGCCTGGGCAGGGTGATGAAGAAGTCGGGTGAATTTTGCCTAGCACGTGCCGAGGATTCGAAGATGTTGGCGCATCCTCAAACGGAGCGTGGCGATGCGTGGTGCGGATCAACCGCGGACGACGATGTTCAGCTGCGTCTCGGTCGACAACCGGATTGCGGCGGGCCATCCGTTGCTCGCGATTCACGCGTTGGTCCAACCGATGCCGACCGCGCTGTTCCCCCGGTTTGACGCGATCTAACCCACGCGCGTGGGGCGCCCGTCGATTCCGCCGGAACGTCTCCTGCGCGCGCTGATGCTGCAGGGGCTCTTCACGATTCGGAGAGAGCGGCAGATTATGGAACAGCTCAATTACAACCTGCTGTTCCGCAGGTTTGTGGGCTTGAAGCTGGATGACGCGGTGTGGGTGCTGACGGTGTTCAGCAAGAAACGCGACCGCTTGATCGCGGGGAAAATCGCGGACGCGTTTCTGCCCGAGGTGCTGAAAGCGGCGGACGTGCGCGCGCTTGTCGCACGAGCCCTTCACCGTGGACGGCACGCTGCTCGAGGCGTGGGTGAGCCACGGGCGCTTCCGGCCCAAAGAGAATTCTTCGCCCCCGCCGTCAGACGGGGATCCCAAGAATCCTACCGTAGACTTTCGCGGGGAAAAGCGTTCCAACACCACGCATGAATCCGTGACGGATCCCGACTCCCGACTGGGGCAGAAGAGTCACGGGACGGCGAGTAGTATCGGACATCTGGGCTGTGTGCTGAATGACAATCGCGACGGCCTCATCGTCGCGACGGATGTGCGCGCGCCAAGCTACGATTTCGAACGCGACGTGGCCCTGGAGATGCCCACCACGCTTGAACCGCCCACACGACGTCGTCCGCTGGGCGCCGACAAAGGCTGCGATAACGCCGCGTTGGTCGAGGACGCGCGCGTGCGGCGTGACGCCGCACGTCGCACAAAACATCCACGAGAACAAATCCACGAACGCAATGGACGGCCGCACGACGCGTCACGAGGGCTACGTCATCAGTGAGCGGAAGCGCAAGCTCGTCGAGGAAGTATTTGGCTGGGGCAAGACGATTGGCGGACTCCGCACACTGCAGCATAGGGCGCGCGAGAAGGTGGCGCGGATCTTCAGTTTTACCAAGGCGGCGTACATTCTGGTACGCCTGCGCACGCTCATCCGCGGCGGGTGTGCGCGCGTGATCGCGCCCGCACCCGCCGCCAACACGGCGAACACGGCCCCTGACGGGGCCTCGCCGAGCCCCGCACGGCGCACCCCGCGCGACGCACACCATCGCTTGAACGCGTTTCACGCGGCAATACTGAGCAATTTCCTCACACATCTGCGTTTTGCATCACCCTGCTAACCGACAAGCTCGATGGCGAGTCCGTGGAGTTCGACGCGAAGAGCGCATGGACTGGTGGCGTAGAGCTCTTTCGCCGAGTTGGACCGCGCCGGCTTTCGATGTCGGCGGGGCTCTCCTACAAGACTCGCGGCGCATGGTTTGTCATCCCTTCGGGAGAACCGCATGCAGGACGCGCAGAATGCGAGCGCTCGTACCTTGACGAGCGATCTTAGTTCATGCTGCACGGGGATCGATTGGCCCGGATATGGTTCAAGCCATCGGCGGAGGCGTTCTCGCGTCGAATGGGGACAGCAAGCTGCTGCGCGTGCGCGACGATGAGCAAGTCGGCGTGGTCTTAGCGAAGCAGATCGAAACGTCCACGACTGTCGGAATGAAGCTCGTTGCACTTCGCGCATTCCCAGTCTCCATGCGCCTCCTGTTCCAGCGCTCGATGACTCCCGTGACGGATCCAGACAACTCACGCAGTACCATGTTCAAGCTGACCGGCGTCTGGGCGATCAAGCGTTGTTAGTGGCGGAGCATTCGATCAACTCACTACGTGTTGCCTCAGGACAAACGGCGCTGACCCTCAGGTGGTCGGCGCCGTTGTCTGACGGACACTCACTTGACCCTTCTTACGGCGTCACCACTTGCTTGCTCGGATCGTACCGCACCGACACGTACGTCTGCTTTTTAAGCGTATCGATGAGGCGGCGCATGCTGCGCTCCTCGGAGAGCTGCGAGCGCAGACGTTCACGCACTTCCTTGAGCGTGAATTCACCGGCTTCGTCGAGAAACGTGACCTGCGCTACGATGAACTTGCTCACGCCGGCCGATGGATCCGGCATCGGAAACGGCTCGATGATATCGCCCAGCTTCGCGCCTTCGAGCGCGTTGCGGTACGGCTCGGGGAGCTCGCTGCGCGGATACTCGGGGATCGACTTGTCTTCGCCGCCGGCCGCGTCGTGATACTTCACGCTGAGCGAATCGAAGCTGCCGCCAGCACGCCACGCGGTCGCGATGCTATCGGCCAACGCCTTCGCGCGGCGTTCATCGGCCGTGTCGAGCGACGGACGAATAAGAATGTGCCGAGCCTTCACTTCCGCCGGCTGTACGCGATCGACACGAATGATGTGATACCCGAACGCGGTCTCGATCACCGGACTGATCACGCCGGGATTGAGGGAGAACATCATGCGATCGAACTCCGGCACCATGCGCCCACGACGGTTCCAGCCGAGGTCACCGCCGAGTTCCTTCGTACCGTCCATCGACTCCTTCTTGGCAATGTTCTCGAAGTCTTCGGGGTGCGTATCGAGCTCCGCGCGCAGTGAATCGATCTTCACGCGGGCCTTCTTTAGCGACGCCTCCGATGGCTTCGTCGCGATGACCACCTGCCGCAATCCAACACGCGCTTCCTTGCGCGGCAGCTTTTCGCGGTTCGATTCGAACGCTTCGCTGACCTCGGCTTCGGTGACGTTGATTGCCGTCATCTTGCCATCACGCTTCAGCTTGCCCACGACTTCCTGCTGCAGGTTGCGACGCTTGAGTTGATCGTTCTGCAGCTTGCGCCACTCGTCGAGCGTTCCAAAGCCGGCTTCCTTCAGCGCCGCCTTGAACTCGGATTCCGTCTTGAACTGCGAGCGGATCTGCTTCTCGTTGTCATCGACGGAGCGCTGCAGTTCGGCCTCGTTGGGCTCGACCTTCAGCTCCTTCGCCTTCTGCACGAGCAGCTCGGCTTCCACCAGCTGCTGCAGCACTTCCTGCTCGAGCTTCACCAGATCCTGCGCCGAGTTGATTTTGGCGCCGGCCGAGCGGGCTGAGTTCACGGCGGCCAGGACCTCGGACACAAGCACCACCTGATCACCAACGACGGCGGCGATGCCGTCAACCGGAAATCCCTTCGGCTGCACCGTGTCGGCGGCAGCTTTGGGGGCCGGCTTCGGCGCGTCCTGCGCCAGCGTAACCGACAACGGCGCCGCGATGATCGCGGCGCCGGTCAGCAGAGAAAGCAGTCTGGGCATCATTCCGTATAGTACCCGGTCGGATGACCAGGGGTTCGTTGAAATACGACGGGCCTACTTCTTGGTCGTGTCAGGCGTCGGCATCGGCATCGGCATCGGAGCGTCGCCCGGAGCCGGAACGCCGGGGGCGCCCTTGCCGGCCTTCAGCGAGTCGGACGTCGCGCGGAACGTCTTCGCCTTCTCGACGACCTTGTCGAGTCCCGCGTCGTTGACCGAGAACGCATACTTCTGCTGCAGGGCGCGGGCGACCGGGTAGGGCACGTCGACGAACGCCACTTCGTTCTTGACCAGCTTGGCGAAGAACGTCTCGATGCGAGCGGCGGCGATCTTCGCCTTGTCGCCACCGGCCTTCGCGCTGTCGGCGAGCTTGGACGGTTCGATGTTCAGCGCGGTCCACGTGGCCGTGACGGCCTGCTTGAAGTTCAGATACAGGTTCGACAGCTCGGCAGTGTCGAGGACCGACTTGGCGCTGTCGGCCTGACGGAGCACGAGCTCGTTACGCACGATCTGGCGCACGAACTTCTCGACCAGCGAGTCCGGCGCGTTCAGCAACTGCGGACGGATCTGCGAGTTCGGCGGATAGGCCGCGACCCAATCGGCGAATTCCGACGCCGTGAGTTCGCCGCCCTTGTACGTGGCGAGCTTGTCGGTGTCCTTGGCGTACCCGAGCGGGTTGCGGGCGATGGCTTTGCCCTTCACCGCCACGCCGGAGGTCAGCTCGACACCATTCGACGTCTCGACCTTGGCGAGGTAGGTGCTTTCGGCGATCTGCACGTTCCGCTGCTTGGCGATCGGCGCGAACTTCTCGGCGACGTCGGCATACGGCGAGCGGTAGATCACGTGGAAGCCGAACGACGTGGCGCACACCGGCGAAATCTCACCCGGCTTGATGGCCATGACGCACTTTTCGAATTCAGGCACCATCATGCCTTTGCCGAACAGCCCCAGATCACCGCCACGTTCGCCGGCGCCCGGCTCGTCGCTCTTGGCGGCCAGCTTGGCGAAGTTGGCCGGCGTGGCTTCGGCACGGATGCCTTCCGCCTTCTTCTGCGCGGCGGCCTTCTGCTCGGGCGTTGCGTTGGCCTCGACCTTCACCAGGATATGACGGGCGGCCATCGCCTCGCCATTCATGTAGCGCTGCTCGTCCGGTCCCGGCGTGAGCGTGTCCCAGCCCTTCGAGACGTTGTCGTAGAACTTCTTGACGCGGATGTTGTCGATATTCGACCACAGCGCTTCGTCCATGGTCTTCTTGTCGGCGAGCGAATCGCCCTTGGCGGCGGCGACACCCACGAGCTGGTAATTCACCCAGAGCTCGGCGATGGAACGGGCGACATCCTTTTCGAGCGGGGCCTGCGACGTGCCCAGGATCTCGGCCAGGCGCGTCACGGAGAGCTGCTGGTCACCGGCCGAGGCCGCGACGTCCGGATTGGAGGAGGCACCACAAGCGACGGCGAACGCGACGGCAGCGAGCACGGACAAACGATACGATTTCATCAGGTCGAACTCCGGCACCGGAGTGAAGAGAAGTGTTGGTGAGACCCCAACGGCATCCAGTCGGTTGCCATCAGGGAGCGAGGGCACGCAGCGCGCGCACCAAGCCCTCGAGCATTTCTGCCCCGCCCAATCGAGTCAACTTGAGCGCCAACGGCTGTGTCCGACGGACGTCCACCTGAAACTGGACCCCATGGAACGCCGCTGACAGCCCCTTCAGGCGAGGTATTGCGTCAGCCCTGAAACTAACACGGGCTTCGGAGGCCCGCACAAGCACCCCCTCAACTCCAAGTTCCGCACCGAGCACCCGCAGCATGGCGCTGGCGAAGAGTGACTGGGCGGCCGACGGCATCGGTCCGAATCGATCGCGTACCTCCAGCTGGAGCGCCTCGATGTCCTTCGGTTCGCGCAACGCCGTGAGTCGGCGGTACACGTCCAGCTTGGCTTCCTGCGACGTGATGTAGTCGTCGGGCAGGAACGCCGGGAAATCGAGGGACACGTCGGCCGGGATCCAGGCTTTCTGGCCACCGGCGTCCGACAGTTGGCGCACCGTTTCGTCCAGCAGTCGCAGGTACAGGTCGAAACCCACGGAATGCACGAAACCCGACTGCTCCGATCCCAGCAGATTTCCCGCACCGCGCAGTTCGAGGTCCTTGAGCGCGATACGGTACCCCGCGCCGAGCTCGGTGTGGTGTTCGAGCACGGCCAAACGACGCTCGGCGTCTTCATCCACCCGATCGGGCACCAGCAGGTAGCAGTAGGCCCGACGGTGCGAGCGCCCCACGCGACCGCGCAGCTGGTAGAGCTGGGCCAGCCCCAGATGATCGGCACGGTTCACGAACATCGTGTTGGCGTTCGGCACGTCGAGCCCGCTTTCCACGATCAAGGTGGACACCAGAATGTCCACTTCGTGATCGACGAACTGGCGCATGACCGATTCGAGCTCGCGCTCCTTCATCTGGCCGTGTCCCACCGCCACCTTGGCTCGCGGCACGACGCGACGGAGATGATCGGCGATCGCTTCAATGGTCTCGATGCGATTGTGCACGAAGAACTCCTGACCGCCGCGGTCGAGCTCGCGCGAGACCGCTTCTTCGATCAGCGCGTCGTCGAACGGCTCCACAAAAGTGAGCACCGGCGAGCGATCGCGCGGCGGTGTCTGCATGAGCGTGAGATCGCGCAGTCCCGCCAGCGACTGATGCAACGTGCGCGGAATGGGCGTGGCCGTCAGCGTGAGCACGTCGGTCTGCAGCTTGAGTTGCTTGAGCCGTTCCTTGTGTTTCACGCCGAAGCGGTGCTCTTCATCGACCACGATGAGCCCGAGGTCGGCAAACTCGACATCAGGGCTGAGCAGGCGATGCGTCCCGATCACAATGTCGATCTGCTTCTTCTTGAGCTTCTCCACCACGACGGCCTGTTCCTTGGCGGTCTGGAATCGGCTCATCACTTCCACGGTGACGGGGAAGTCGGCCAGGCGATCGCCGAAACTACGCGCGTGCTGTTCGGCCAGAATGGTGGTCGGCACCAACACCGCCACCTGACGACCACCCTGCACGGCCTTGAATGCCGCGCGAATGGCAATCTCGGTTTTACCGTACCCCACGTCGCCCACCAGCAGGCGGTCCATAGGGCGGTCGCTCTCGAGGTCGCGCTTCACGTCTTCGGTGGCCTTGCGCTGGTCGGGCGTGTCTTCGAACAGGAACGAGCTCTCGAGCTGTCGCTGCCACGCCGTATCTACGCCATGCGTGGGACGCGTGGCCACTTTGCGTCGGGCGTAGAGATCAAGCAACTCCTGCGTCATCTCGAGAATCGCCATGCGCGTCTTTTCACGCTGCTGCTTCCAGCGATTGCCGCCCAGCTTGTGCAAACGCGGTGCGGGTGCGTCGTCGGACACATCGCTGGCGCTGCGGTACCGTTCGATCTGATCGATGCGATACAGCGGCACATTCAGCCGATCGCCGCCTTCGTACTCGATGACTGCGGCCTCGATCGTGCTCTCACGCACGAAGATCTTCTCGATGCCGCGATAGATGCCGATGCCGTGCTCGAGGTGCACGACGTAATCACCGGGCTTGAGCGCGCCGATGGTATCGAGCGGCGCACCGGTGCTGTACTTGCGCGTGCGGCGCAGCCGGCGATCACGACGGAAAATCTCGTGATCGGTGAGCACGCGCACGACGTTCGGAATGATGAAACCGCCGCCGAGCACACCGATGGCGAGCGACGCCGCCAGCGGCCCATCCTCGCCGAGGAGCTCGTCGAGACGTTCAACCTGTCCGGCGTTGTCGCAGAGAATGACCGTGTGCAATCCGTCGCGCTGCAGTTTGCGCAGCACGCGCAGGTCGCGCGAAATCGATTCGGGCGGACGCGTGGCGAACACGACGTCGGGTTCAGGACCCTGCGGCTGGAGGTCCGCCGACGAGGCACTGACGGCACGCTGCGGCGGCGGCGCAATGCGAATGGTACCGAAACGCGCCAGCGTGGAGGCCATCTCGGGCGGCGGCACGAACAGCTGTTCGCGACGCACCCATTCTTCCCCTCGACGACGGGCGAGCTCGAGATGGTGTGCCGCTTCATCCCAGGTGCGCACCAACTCCGGCAACACCGACGTCCCCGATGGCATCACGACGACGGCATCGGGCGGCCACAACGACGGCAGCGATACGCGCTCAGCCTGCCCGTCGTCATCGCGCACGCGACCATCGACGGGAAGAATCAGCGCCAGTTCGGCATCGCGCGTGCTGCGCTGCGTGTTGAGATCGAAGTGGCGCAGCTCGACGATGTCGTCGCCCCAGAACTCGAGGCGTACCGGCTCGGCCATGCCGAACGAATAGATATCGATGATGCCGCCGCGCACGGAGAACTGCGCGACATCCTCCACCATCGGCACGCGTTCGAAGCCGATCGACTCGAGATGTGCGGTGAGCGCTTCCAGGCGACGCACATCGCCCTTGCGCAGTTCGAGTCGCGCGCCGGCCAGCGCCCGCGGCAATGCGGTCTGCTCGAGCACCGCGCGCGCGGTGGTGAGCAACAGACGCACGCCGCTGCGACCAAGCTTCTCGAGCGTTTCCACGCGTTCGCCAGCCACTTCGGCGTGCGGCTCCACTTCGCCGAACCCTTCACGCGGCGGATAGAGTGCGACGGGGATGTCGTCCACCAGCGACTGCAGGTCGGCCAGCCAGCGTTCGGCGTCACCCACCTGGTCGGTGATGACCACCACCAGTCGCTGGGGCAGTGCCCGAGCGAGCGCTGCCACGAACACGGCGTCGGCCGACCCGGCGAGTCCACCAATGCGGAGACTCTGCCCGGGACCGGGCATCGCCTTGCACACGCGGGAGAACGCCGGCAGCGCCTCGATCGCATCGAGCAGTCTGGGAAGGCCCATCAGTGTCTCGCCAACCAGGCTTCGGCCAACAGGGCGGCCAGCGCCAGCGCGACCAGCGGCAACAACAATCCGTGACCGGCGGCGCGATCGAACACCAGTTGGCGCCATGCACTCGCGCTGGCAGCCGGCGTGACATCACCCCCGGCAATGTGGGTGCGCATCACGGCGACCGCGCTATCGGCGGCTCCCTGCCCCATCCCCACCACGTCGGACTCCTCTGGCTCCGGATTCACCACCAGCGCACCGATGCGCGCGGCCTGCCGTCGGAGGTAGTACACCCCCGCCTCATTGGGAACGGTGA
>JBBQXC010000142.1:0-12108 GCA_038210005.1 Gemmatimonadales bacterium | reverse complement strand
CGAGTACCATCACAAGATCTCGCGTGACGCCATCATGGTGGTGCCGCAGGATCCCTTCGTGCTGGCGGGGCCGAACGTTGCCGATACGATGGCGCAGACGCCGCGCTGGGACTCGGTGGTATTCAGTGAGACGAAGGTGGCACGCCCGGATGGACCGAAAGGCGGCCTCATCGTGATCGCCTACAAGGCAGAGGTCAGCCGCGGAGACATTGCCTACACCGCGTACTGCACGTCTACGCTGTTACGCGAGGGTGAAGACGACTGGGTCGTCGTCCAGCACCAGCAGACGCCGCCTCCGGAATTACGGTGACAGTGCATTCAACGGAAGTCGTCGTGCCGCCATGACCGCGCCGGCCTGCTGCCCGCCTTCGCGTGAAAAGTGTTTCTCGTTCACAGCGAGCAGGCAGCAATCAAGATCGCGCGAATCCCTCACCGCCCGTGCGCCCCGAGCAGCGTCCGCCAGCTGTAGTTGCGCAGGTGCACCTCCTTGTGGCCCAGCGCACATCGGAAAAGACTTCGTGAACTGCGCTCGACATACGCCGTTCTCACAAGTAAGAGCCGAATGAGCGGAGACGCTGGAGCCAACGCGCAGCGCCCTGCACAATTGCGATCCGGACTTGACGGACCGAAAGTCGACTGCGACATTTTGTAGCATTAAAAATGCCGCACATCGGAGACTGAGCGCCCCAGCCTCAGCCCTCTCGAAGCCGAACGCATGGCGTTGTTCTGGAAACGGGGAGCGATGACCGCCGATGCCGTCCGCGAGGCACTCCCGAATCCGCTCCGCGAGTCGACCGTGCGCACCCTCCGCCGCTGCATCACCGCGAAGGGCTACCTCACCCACGACGTGGACGGGCTCACCTACGTCTACCGCGCCGCGGCGTCGGGCGTGCGGCGACTTGCGCAACGGCTTTACCGTGGCTCGGTGGGCGACCTGCTGGTGGGATTGGTGGACAGCCAAGAGATCGACGCGGCGGAACTGGACGCACTGATGGCACGAATACGCGCCGCACAATTACCGACAGCCGGAGACGCTGAGTCATGAACGCAGCACTGGCAGTGGAATGGGGCATTCGCGGTGCATTCCCGGCGGTGATCGTGAGCGTCATGCTGGTTCTCTTGCGCGTGCATGTCACTGTAGTTCTCGCCGTCGGCTCTGAGCGATTCCGTGACGCCGTTCCCGGTCGGAACCATGGTCCGCGTGGCTGGACTTCAGCGGAACACGACCGAGAGCCATGACGCGGTCGTGCGGGTGATGGGCGTGAAGCGCGACGAGTTGGTGATCCATTCAACGGGTCAGAGTTCTTGAACGGACGCGACGACGACTTCGCCCGCAGGGACGACCGGTTAGTCAAACCCTGCTGGACTGCGCGGCGACGACGGCCAATGACACCCAAACCCACCAGGTCCAGACCCACCAGCGCAAGGCTGGTGGGTTCCGGTACGACCGACGCTTCTCTTACTTCGAAGTTCCACGTGGTCGTCTCGGTATTTCCCGATTCAACCGCTCGTGTGAGGAAGACGTTATCTACGGCGCCTTCAAAGCTTTCGATCCAGTTCGGGGGGGGTGAGAGCGCCCCGGTGCCGATCCTGATCGACAGACCGATAACGGTCAACCCCTTATTCTCCACGGCCCATCCGGAAAGACTCTTGGGTTCGTTACGGAAGCCACTGGTCACGCTGCCAGTCAGGTTTCCTGTGGCGAAGAGGTTGCTGGAGATATTGGAGAAGAAGTTGAGGGACTCGGTCGTCTAGATATCCACCGGCGCGTCACCCCGCCGTTGAAGCGGCGCTCAAAGACCAGGTAGCCACCCTGCGCCCCGCCGTTAGCCTCCACCAAAAGCCGGAACACCCAGGCGTGTCGATCCTCGCCGCCGCGGTGCTCGGTATCGTGGCCGCCGTGCTCGCTCGAGGGCTCCGCCAGGCAAAGGCGCGCAGTTGACATCGCAGGCTGGGGTTACTCTGGCGCCGCCTCGGCTGCGATCCCGTTTTCCGTTGCGATGCTTTCGACGATGCTGAGGCGCCGCGCGAAGACTTCCTGCATATCGTGCAAGATCGGGTGCGCGCCCACCTCGCGCGTCACCTCCCTCGTTGTTTCGGGGACCTGCGCTCGGAGCCGCTGGACCACGTCGCGCGCTTCGCGCATGACCAAAGCGGGTGTGACATTCACCTCGCGCGCAAACCGTTGCAGATCCCCCGTGGTCAGCCGTTGCGGGTTTCGGGTGCTCCCGATGTTCATGGAGAGTTCGCGGTCGAGCCACGGATAGGCCTCCGTGCAGACAATGTCGTAGAACGGAGCCAAACGCTTGCCAGCGTCGGTGGTCAAGAGCGCGTAGTTCTTCCCGTGCGCATCCATGTTGCCGAGGCACACGTGGGCAATAGCCGCTCGGACGAGGTGCTGAATATCGAGCGCGGCCGCCACGCTGTGGCGGCGCACGACGTTCGCGACGTCGGCGAATGCGGGACCGTTGTTCATTTGATACTTGCGTTGCGGCAGGCGTCCGGTCGCTTGGCAGAAGTCCTCTTGGTGCAATCGGCGAATCGATCCGTCGGCGGCGACCACGCGATCGAATCGGGTCAGTTGTAGCAGGCCGTCAGGACCGCCGATCACGCGCGACTCGTTGACCGGGAGGCCGAGCGAGGCGAAGAGGCGCAAGCACAAGTGCTCGTTCAAGGCGAGCCCGGGGTAGCGACCCGTGGTGCCTTTCATGAGCAGGGTGGTCGGTGCGCCGTCAATCGGGAGGGCGTACTGATCCTTGACCTTCCGCAGCACCAGCTTCTGCTGCACGCCGCTCATCGTTTGTCGAGCGTTGATCTGAATCTGCGTCAGACGCGCCCCGTGGGCTTCGACGAACAAGCGCTCGAGCGCATCGACCGCGATGGGTGTGTACTCTGGCTCGACGGGCGGTTGCATCCCAATGGGCCAAATCGCGACTGCGCCCGCGCATTCGCCCCCGATCTGTCCCAGCAGGCCTGTTGTATCGCGGCTCTCATGCTTGGTGGCCGTCGCCATCTCCGCGCGAAGATCGGATTCCAGCAGCAGGTTGTCAAAGAATGCTTTGGTCTCTTCCGGCCCGTAGGTGTCGGTCGTGAGCGGGAGCTTCACTGACAGCTGGCAGGCGGTGGGATCGGAGTCCGCGACGACCGTTGGGTCATACTTGAACCAGACGTTGCCGTCCTCGGTTTGCCCGATGGTCCCAACGCGGCGTTCGTACAGGTAGACGACGAGCTCCGGTTGGCTGGTGTCGTACGTGAGCGATTTCTTGCGGCCCATTGGCTTATGCGGCCTGAGCCGTGTAGCGCGCGGTGACCGCGAGGTCAATCCCCACTGTGTTGAGCATGCGGATCACGGTCTCCAACCCAACGTGGGCGCGTTTGCCCGTTTCGCACTCGGACCACAGCCGCGTGCTCACCCCACTCAGACCTGCCGCCGTGGCTTGCGTGATCTGCAATCGCTGGCGCTGAGCGCGCAGCACGGCCCCAAGCTCGGCGATGTCATGAACATTGGCAGGAAGCGAGGTCGTTCTCATGTGCTTGCGGTATGAGGGTACGAAGAGTAAGAGATGCTTTACGTATACGTAATAGTAGGCGGATATTATGCTAAATATTACGTATACGTGAAAATTAGACTACCATTTCAACTCCTACCTCATGTATCGTCTGTTCTCGATACTACGAACAGGTAACATTTTGGGGTATAAATAATAATAATCCTTTTACGTAATAAGCTGGGTGAGAAATTCAAAAGCTACGTAAACGTCATAAAACAGCATGAAATAAACCAAGGCGCGCAACACGTACGACCGGCTCGACACGCAGAACCCCCTGGAGTTCGGGCAGCGGGCGGAGGGCAAGGACGCTGAGGAAGCGCACGGGGCGGCTTGCGGCCAATATCCCGCTGATCGCCGCCAACCTCTGTCCGCTCTCGTTCGTGGACGTCCCCGTGCGCGCGTATGTGGAAGGGACCCTTGCGGGCCCGAGTGAGTATGCGGCGTGGCGCGCGCTCTTTGGGGCGCCCGGGTGATGACTCCCCTACGGTAGCAGCTTCGGCGAGTAGGACACGCAGTTCGGAAGTATCGCGGCAGGTGAGGGCCACTTCGCTGGCGCCGGCGAAGCAAGAGTGGCGCGACGACTCGGCGGCGTCAGTGCCGCTGCGTCACCATCACCGCCAGCTGCGAGCGGCTGCTGATATTCAACTTTGCAAAGATGTGGGCGAGGTGGATCTTCACCGTTCCACGCGCGATGAACATGCGCTCGCCCACTTGTGGATTGTTCAAGCCCTCGGCAACCAGCGCAGCCACACGCAGTTCGGTGGGCGTCAGACTGTCCCAGCCGAACGAGGGGCGCTTGCGTTGCCCACGCATCCGCGTCACGTGCGCGACGCATTCGGCGAACGGCACCGACCGCGCGGCATTCCATTCGGCATCGAATGTGTCGGTCAAGCGCTCACGAAGCAGCGCCAGCACCGCTGCGTGCTCGCGTGCCTCGGCGGGAGTGCGGGCCAGGCCCATGGCTTCGCGGTACGTATCCACTGCCGACAACACTCGCGCACTTTCGGCAAAACCTTCATCGCGCGCGGCGATGGTGGCCAACGCTTCGAGTGTGCGTGCCGCGGCCGGACGTGCGCCGAGGCGCACCTGCATCGCGAGTGCAGTGTGCAACTGTTGCTCGGCGGCACTGTGGTCACCTTCGACCAGCGCGATTCGTCCACGTTCGGCGTTGATGAGCGCGTCGAGATAGTGGTTGCCCAGGCCGGCCATACGCGTAGACGCGCGATCAATCGCGCGATGAGCCTCAATCGTGTTGCCCAACGTTCGTTCGGCGGCGCTCAACACCAGCAGCAGCTGCCCGCCGAATGCCAGTAGCCCGTACTCGAACATGGTGTCGATGTGTTCGGTGACGAGTTGCTTCGCGGCCGCCGCATCATCGTGTGCCAGCAGCCACAGCCCGAGCGAATAGAGCCCTTCGGGCAACGCCAGCTCACTGCCCGCTGCCGCTGCGGTGGCCAGGAAATGCTCGAGCCGCGCGCGCGCACTCTCGAAGCGTCCCCAATCCATATCGAGCGCTGCTGACCAGCATTCCACGAAGCCACCCGTGGAAGGATCGCCTACATATTGCGAGTGCGCTTCGGCCGATGCCAATGCACTGGCGGCGTCCTCGAGATCCCCTCGATCGCGCGCAAAGTATCCCACCATCGCCTGCTGCCACGCGAGAAAGAAACGGCTGCCCAAGCGCTCGCCAACTCGGCGTAACTCGTCGAGTACCGGGCGCGCGCCGTCCTCATTGTGCTCTGCAAACCACGCGACAGTGGTCATCTTGATACCATCGCCAACGGCCCAGTCATCGCCACTCGATCGACCCAGCGCGACGCTGCGCGTCAGCAGTTCGCGCGAGCTTGACGGGTCGCTGAGCGAATGCGCCGCGCCGAGGGTGTTGAGGGCGCGCCCTTCCGCCCACCGGTCACCACTCTGCTGCGCCAGGGCCAGCGCGGCTCCTGCGTGTGTCGCCGAGAGTCCGTAGTGTCCACCGTAGAATGCCACGTGCGCCGCGCCCCAGAGCGCGCGGGCACGCAGCGAGTGCGAGTCAGCACGCGTTGCGCTCGAAGGCGAGGCTGTGTCGAGCGCCAGCGCGCGTGCGAACCACCGACCACCGTGCGCGAGATGTCCACCAAGCTCGAAGAACAGGCTGAGTGCGGTCACCAGACGCAACATGGTGTCAGATGCGTGTGTGACTTCCGCCCATTCGAGCGCGCTGTCAAGGCTGTACACGTTCACCTGCAAGTCGGACAAGTACGTCGGGCCTTCGCGACTGGCCAGATAGGGCGCATATCGTTCGGCGAGTGTCAGAAAATGCTGCAGATGTTGCTGCCGGGCATGCTGCATGTCGCCGGAGCGCTGTAATCGCGTGAGCAGGAACTGGCGCACCGTTTCAAGAAATCGATACCGCGTGTCGCGGCCATCGTGATCGGCCACCACGAGTGACTTGTCGACGAGTCGCGTGAGCGTTTCCACCACGCTTCCCTCGGTATCGATGCTCATCGCTTGCGCTGCATCGATATCGAAAGCGCGCATTACGGAGAGTCGTCGGGCCAGCTGTTGCTCTGTTGTGGACAGCAAGTCGTAACTCCAACCGACTGAGGCTTCGAGCGTTTGCTGGCGCGCCAGCTTCTGACGACTGCCACCCGTCAAGAGTGTGAAGCGGTCGGTGAGCGATGCCAGAATACGCGCCGGCTGCATGACACGTGACCGCGCGGCCGCGAGTTCGATCGCCAGCGGCAGTCCGTCCAGCTGCTGCACAAGCTGCGTAATGGCGATGCTGTCGTCGTGATCCGGCGCGAAGTTTGGTCGCACGAGACGGCTGCGTTCCATGAAAAGCGTGCGCGCCGACTCTACATCAAGCGATGGGACGCGCCACGTCCATTCGCCATCCACTCCCAGCGGTTCGCGACTGGTGGTGAGCAGTCGCACGCCGGGCGCTGCCGTCAGCAATCGCGTCGCGACGGCGGCGCACCCATCGAGCAGATGTTCGCAGTTGTCGAGCACCAGCAACAGCACGCGCGCTTGCAGTTCCTGTAGCAGCGTATCGAGGGGTTGTCGGCCGGCTTCTTCGCGCAAACCAAAGACGCGCGCGACGTCACGCGCCACATCGGCATCCCGGCTGGTCGCGGCAAGCTCCACGAACCACACGCCATCCGGAAAGGGCGAGGCGTCCCGCGGCGGATCGAGCAGGCCGCTCGCCACCTGCAGGGCCAGTCGTGTTTTGCCGCACCCGCCGACGCCCGTCAGCGTCGTGATGCGGTGCTGCGTGACGGCCTGCGCGACCTCGCGCGTTTCATCCTGACGGCCAAGGAAGCGCGACAGGGGGGCCGGAACGTTGTGGCGCGGCGCCGAGGAAGGGGTGGTGTTTGGCATGACAACACAATCGGGATCGGGAACATGCGAAACATCTGCCACGTGGCCTATTCCCACGTGCAGTGTACGGAAATCAGGTCGACGAAGGATCGATTGGCCAGCGGCGGTGCCAACACATAGGCCAGATGGCAGATGTTACCGAGTCCGGGAGCAAACAACATACGCTCGTCACCGCAGCCTGGTTATTCCGAACATCTTTTCTCCGGAGATCTTCATGCGTCGTTTCATCCAGTCACTCGTTGTGTTGTCCGCCTTCGCCCTGCTACAGGGATGCAGCGAGTCGACGCGGCACGTCGATCCGACCGTCGAAAGCTCGGCGGCTAATGAAGCGGCCGCTCGACAGGCAAAGGTCACGTATCTGGCCGGCATCAACTCCAACAACCTCACGCAGTTTTTATCGACGCTGACCGACGATGTCGTGTACGTGGCGCCGAATACGCCGGTGATGGTGGGCAAGACCGCCGTTGGCGCATGGGTGAAGGGGTACCTGGAGGCCTATCAGACGCAGTGGGAGAAGCACACCGACGAGTTCATTGTCCGCGGCGATCTGGCGTACGAGCGGTACAGCTATCGCTCCGTTGACACGCCGCGTGCCGGTGGACAGGCGGCGGGCACGCCCGTGGTGATCGATCGGGGCAGTGGACTGAACATCTATCGCCGAGGGGCCGACGGAGCGTGGAAGCTGGCGCGTGATAGCTGGGCGTCGGCGGGCGCGACCAACTGAAACCACAGTTGCACTCGCTCGTTCGTTGGGCGAGCGAGTGCTATCCCCCTCGACACCGGGGTGGCGTCTTTTCTGGCAAGTGGACAACGGAAGGTCTAAGCCCGCCGGAGGCACCCACGTCCTGGTAAACTGGCTATACTGACGCTCCAAGTCACGCTACTAAACCATGAAGGCAGAGCAAGCATTATTGTGAGTTGTGCCGCTACGGAAACTCGAAGATCCGCGAACCCTTCGATCCCGGTCGAAGCGTCCGGGCTTCCTTACAGTGGCCAAGGTGACGACTAAGGTGCCGACCGGACATCGACCCCACCCCGCTGCTCGAGTTCAGCGATGACGATCCTGGCGGCGAGGTCATGCTCGGCGATGCCGCACACGTCACGCGACTTCCCGACGGCGGTGTGCTCGTAGCCGATCGCGGCCACCAGGCGGTGCGATTCTTCTCACCAAACGGACGCTTCCAGCGCGCGGTAGGGCGCCAGGGGTCCGGGCCCGGGGAGTTCGAGTACATCCGGGTCGCATACCGCGGCGGCGAGTCGTTGTTTGTCGAGGACATCGTCACGCGGCGCGTCATGGTGTACGCGCTCAATGGCACGATCGCGCGCACGCTGTCCACGAGCGAGTTCGCGGGCGGCACCGACGCGTGCCAGAGCGCGTGCAACGCCGACGGCCTGTTCGTGCATCACGACTGGGGTCGCTTCGATCCTGCGGCGCGCGGCAGCGATCGCAAGCCGGTCGCCGTCTGTTCGACCGCAGAGATCGCGCGCTGGATCAGCGCCTGCGCCTCATCGAGCCGACCGACGGCCCCCACCAACGCCGACAGTTTCGCCTTGGCATCGCAGATCGAGCATTCGTCAGGCATGCGCGAATGTGTCCAGTCTGACCAGACCAGACAAGTGCAGGGACGCACTGACGCCATACACCCGGAGCCTTCGGGCAAACGCTCTCCCCAATCCGCATCGCGTCGGCGCATTCCTGCCAAGACGCTCGCGTCCGACGCTAAAGTGTGAAAGACGTACCGCCTCACGCCCTCAAAAGTTGCCGCAGCGCAGAAGATTCTTGGCACCAGCACCGGCAACGCGACCGAGACGGCGCTGGATAGTGAACTCGGAGCTTGTAAATATAGTCTGACTAGACTAGACTCGCGTAATGTCGGACGAATACTCCCTCTACGAAGCCAAGGCCAAGCTTTCGGCGCTGGTGAAACAGGTACGAGAAGGCCGCACGGTCATCATCACCGTGCATGGCCAACCGGCCGCCGAGCTGCGCCCCATCGACGCCTCCGCGCACCCGCAGACACTCCACGAGCGACTCGCCGAGTTGACCGTACGTGGCGTGTTGCTGCCGCCGAAGCGATCCACACGCAGCGACCCCGTGTATCCCGTGGGCGCGAGAAAGCCGGGCGCGCTTCGCCGCTTTCTCGACGAACGCGAATGAGTACGGCCTACCTCGATAGCTCCTGCGTCGTCGCCGCAGCGTTCGGCGAGCCCGGTGCTCGACCCATGATCGCGCGACGCAAGAGCTTTTCACTCGTGGTCTCGTCCACGCTGCTCGAGGCCGAAGTATTCAGCGCACTTCGTCGAGAGCAGCGCGCGATCACCGATGCGTTTCATGCGGAGCTGTCACTCATCGCGCCCGATCGGGCACTCTCCGACGAGATCGCTCGCGTACTCGAGGCGGGCTATGTACGAGGCGCCGACTGCTGGCATCTGGCTACGGCGCTGTACATCGCGCCCGAGCCCTCGGATCTGACGTTCCTCACGCTCAATCTGGCCCAACGCAAGGTGGCCAAGGCGCTTGGGTTTCAGGTGTGAATGGCGCGGCAGATCGGTCGACACCCAACCCGCGACTCGATAGAACAGCTGGTCTCGGAGTATGCGTGAGCTGGAAACACCATGGTGGGCCGATTTCATATATAGGTTTGTGCACTTTTCCGTATACGTCTGTTTAACATATACACGAAATTGGCATTTCTTGGCGGATTGCAGTTTAGCGTTTCCCGGCGCCGCGCTTGGATCTCGGCGTCTGCGGCCACGCCTCCCCACCCGAAAGCCGCCAAGCCTATTGCAATATGAATAGATAGTGCCACTATTCTATACACATAACAATCTCGTGCATACAAAATTGGCACTTTCAAGGAAGGTCATTTGCCAGAGCCGCCCGCGCCGCCGACTGCCGATGTCGCCGTTTTGCCTGTGCAACCGCTTACGCGCCTCGACCCGCTGATCTTTGAGAGCCCGGCGCTCCTCAAGAAGACCGCGACGGCAGGCCGTAAACTGGCCGAACTCAAGGGCCTCGCCGCGTCGATGCCGAATCAGGCCATCCTCATCAATGCCTTGGTCCTCCAAGAGGCCAAGGACAGCTCGGCCATTGAGAACATCGTCACGACACACGACGAATTGTTCCGCAGTGCGGCCACGTCCGAGCCCCCCACGTCGCCGGCGGCCAAGGAAGTGCGCGATTACGTGCACGCCCTGAGTACCGGCGATCACTTGGTGCGCCAATCCGGACTGCTCACGGCCAACCACATGATCGCCATACAGGCCGCGCTCGAACAGAATAACGCCGGCTTCCGCAAGCTTCCGGGAACGACACTCAACGACGGTGCCGGTCGGGTAGTCTATACGCCGCCGCAACTGGCAGCCGACATCGTATCGCTCATGAGTGATCTGGAGCGTTTCATCAATGATGATTCAGTCTTCGACGCCGACCCGCTCATCAAAATGGCGATCGTACATCATCAGTTCGAAAGCATCCACCCATTTTACGACGGCAATGGACGAACAGGCCGCATAGTGAACGTGCTCTACCTCATGAACAAAGGTCTACTGGATATTCCCGTCCTGTACCTCAGCAGCTATCTCGTCAATCGAAAGGCGGACTACTACCGTCTGCTGCAGGCCGTTCGCACCCACGCCGATACGCCCGAGCCGTGGCAAGAATGGGTGATGTACATGCTCACGGCCGTTGAAACGACATCCGAGCATACCATCCGCACCATCACGGACATCAAGCAGGCACGGCTGGACTACAAACACCAGATCCGCACACGATTCAAGTTCTACAGCCAAGACCTCATCAACAATCTGTTCATGCACCCCTACACGAAGATTGAATTCGTGCAGCATGACCTGAACGTCTCGCGTCTGACCGCCACCAGGTACCTCGACGCACTCACTGAAGCCGAGCTGCTACAGAAGAGGAAAGTGGGTCGGACGAACTATTATATCAACGTGGCTTTGAACGCGATTCTCATCCGGACGAACGCAGTCGGCGAACTCTCGCCGTAGCGCAACAAGGCCCGCGAGATCACACCGATCTCGCGGGCCGTTCCAACTCCGTACTCCCGACTCCCAACTCCCTACTTCGCCGTTAGTACCGCGGCCTCGTCTTCCTCGGTACCTTCCCACAATTCGCCGGCCAGTTCGCCGGCCATGTGCCCGGCGACCGATCACGCTTGATGAACTCCGGATCTTCACTCGCCAAATACACCATCAGCGCGGCCAACGTCGCGTTGTGCTTCACATCGTCGAACACGATTTTGTCGTACGTGTCGCGGTTCGTGTGCCACGTATACGTGCCGTAGTTCCAGCCCACCGCACCCATGCCGAAACTCGGCGTGCCGAAGCAGGCGAACACGGCGCCGTCGGTACCACCCGGGTTGCCCGTGGGCACGTCGTTAAAGCTCCACGACACCACGTTCGCGCTCATGCTGTCGGTAAAGAAGCTTGGTAGTCTCGTGTACCACTGCTTCAAGTGACGACCGATGTCGGTGAGTCCCGACGACGATAGTGACTGTACGCGGCCCGTGCCGTTGTCCTGATTGAAGAGCGCCTGCAGCCCCTTCATTACTTCCGGATGATCTTCCGTGAACGCGGTGGACCCGTTCAGGCCCTGCTCTTCACTGGCCCAATGACCTACCAGAATCGTGCGCTTCGGATTCGGATACGCCTTCTTCAAGATGCGCATCGCTTCCATCGCCATCAGCGTGCCCGTGCCGTTGTCGGTCGCACCGCTTGAGCCGTCCCACGAATCGAAGTGCGCCGACAACATCACGTATTCGTCGGGCTTTTCGCTGCCCTTGATCATCGCGATCGTGTTGAACGCCGGCTGTTCGCCAAGCAGTGCGGCATCGAGGTCCAGCGTGACCATCGGCTTCTGATTGTTCTCGGCCAAGCGATACACCAGCGAATAGTCTTCGCACGTGAGACCTACGGCCGGCGCCGTCGTGTTGTACGTCTCGAACACCTCGATCACGCCCCATCCGCCAGCGCCGCCCACGCCGCCGCCGAAACCACCGCGACCTGCTGCTGCGGCGGCCAGGCTCGACGCCGGTCCACCACCACGATCACTCGCGCCAACACTCGGACGCGCGCCACCGCCACCGGGTCCGCCGGCACCACCGCGGCCACCACCGCCGCCCGCATTCTGTGCGGCGAATGGATTCGCGAAACCCGAGAGTTTGTTGCGTGACGT
>JBBQXC010000141.1:0-12130 GCA_038210005.1 Gemmatimonadales bacterium | reverse complement strand
CACTTCGCGCGGATCGGTAGACGGCGTCACGCCCAGCATCGCAAAGAACGAGCGGTGCGCCTCGATCGTACGACGCACGGCGGCGCGATGGAAGATCACCATGGACGTGTTGCGTACCTCCGACGAATCACGACGGCGCTGCGTGGCGGTGAAGACCTGCACGAACACGCCGATGTCACCGCAGGTCAGCGCTGCCGCCACGCGACGTTGCTGTTCCAGCGTGACGAGAGCAATCGTATCCAGCGTCGGTGCGATGCGCACCAGAAGGTCGCGTACATCACTCGAAATGGGTTTGACGCCGTCGCCGAGCGTGTACAACCCTTCACGATCGGCAAACTCGAGGATGACCTGTTCGGCGACACGCCGATCGGCTGGTGCCAACGCCGACACCGGGAAACATGCCGCCGCCGTAGGCACCGGCGATCCCGTCATCGCGGAACGCGTCGAGGCTCGTGGCCCCATGCAAGCCGTACCGAACACGATCGTCGCCAGCGCCATGCCGGCGCCACGCGTTATCCCCACTCCAGACATCACGCGCTCCCGAGCCACACGGCTCTCAGTAGAATTCCACCATCAACGTGAGTGCTTGCGCCGGCAAGGCACGGCGTCCGTCGAACAACATCCCGCGGGTGCGTCGCGCTGCGCCCGACAGCGACACGCGCGACGCCAGCGCGCCGTTCCGCACACGATCCCAGGCCAGCATCAGGTGCCCGCCAGCAGCTGGCGCTGCAGCCACGGCGTAATCGGCGTCGGTCAGGATCGGCGTGAGGCGCGTACCGCGAAATGCCTCGCGATCGGCCCTCGACACGGCGTCGTTCGAAACCCCGACTTCCAGCAGCCACGCCTGGTCAGCCTGCCGCCATCGGTGTCCCGAATTCATGGTGATGGGCAACCGTGTCACACGCCACCGTGTTTCGGCCGCGACATCTCGGCGTTCGAGCGTATGCCACGCACCGTGTACGGACAGCATCCACGAAGCCAGTGGGCGCACACCGCCCTGCCACCACTGGGTGGTCACCTGCACGCGCTGCCCTTCGTCGGTCGCGTTCACCGCCGCAAACACCGGATCGCGTCCACGCGACGTCTCCTGCTGCGCCAACACATCCAACTCCACGCCGCGCTCCGCGCTTTGCCTGCGCACGGCCAGACGCCAATCACCGCGCACCCGTCGCGTCTGTCCACCGTTCACCGGTGCCGCAATGCCATCGCGTACCGAATCCCGCTCCAGGCGAAGCGTGGCGCCGGTGGCCACGAACCACTTCAACGACTTCCACGCATAGCCGCCCTGCACGCCCACCACCCCACCAAGCAAGGCCCGTTCGGCCGAGATCAGCTGCGTACGATCGAAGGTGGCGATACCACGCAGTCGGAACACCACCGGCACTTCGGTGGTCGTGCCGCCGCCGATTTCGAGATCCTCGCGGTGCCATCCCACGATGGCCCCGGCGCCGAATTGATGCGCGCCGGACTGCCAACGCAACGACGGCGACAGCTCCGCCACGCGCCGCCGATAGAGCGGACGCGGGTCCTCGCGCCGCGCGCCTTGCCCCAGCCCATAGTCTACCGGAAGCGCCACGGTGATCCCCCGCCACGTCGGCGACACCAGCGCTGCCGCCAATCCCAGCCGGTCGCTGCGAAAGGTGCCACCCACCGAGTCGGCCCAGACATACGCCGAACGCAGCGACGGCGCCGACTGATTGCGCCAGCGCACGTCGTCTTCGCGCTGCCGACCGAACGTCGCCTGGCCCCACAGGCGCCACCGACCAACGGACTGCGCACCGTCGGCCACCAGCATCACGTCCTGGTCGGTGGCCGCGTCCTGCGGTCGACGCAGTGCCCCCGTAGTGCTCCGCGCGCGCACTCCATACCGACGCCACGACGGCGGCAGATCATCGTGGGCGGCAAAGAGGCGCGCCACGCGCAGAAGCCCCGGCGTGGTATCCTGTGCCACGAGCAAACTGGAGCTTGGCCGACAGCAGATGTTGAGCGGCGAGGTGGCACCATACGGCGTCTCCTGCGCCAGCGTCAGCGTGCTACTCAGCACCAATCCTGCGGCCAAGCCGCCCGCCCACCGAGACCACCGCACGGTGCGACGAAGCGTCACGGCGTACCGAAGCCGCGTGGCGTGGGACGCGCGATAACCTCGAAGTCGGCGCTGCTGTTGTTGGAGTCGCGGAGCACGCGTCGGGTACCGATGGTGGTCGCCACGCGACGTCGCGCCGACTCACTCGTATACGTGCCGCTGGCAAACACGAAGCCAGCATCGAGGGCCGCCGGCACCCGCTTGTACGAGGCGCTGTTCCCGTTCTGCAGCGCCTCGAATGCATCCACGACGATCTCGTTGGGCACGCGCGTGACCCACGTGGCCGTGGTGCCCGGCACCAGCGTCGAATCGAGCGCCGCCACATTCGGCGTGCGGAAGATTACCACGCCGGGGCCGAAGACCGCGAGCAACCAGTCGAATCCGCCCCGATGCACGATACGCGTGAGATTCGGCACGGAAGGCGAGTCGAGGTCGCGACCGTCGGGACGTTCGTTGAAGGTCTCCCAATTCGCGGTTGCAAGATTGACCGGGCTGGCCGGATTGCCATTGGCATCACCGCGATGATCGATGCCATCCTGTGCGATGACGATACTCTGTCCCGGTGCGATGGGATGTTGGCGCCCCGTACCGGGAATCTGCCAGATGCTGGACACGAATACGCTCCCCGCCTGCGCCTGCAGCGGCGTGGGAACCGTGCTCGGATTGATCTGTCCCGCCGGCCCGAACGCGTCGGCGATGAGCAATCCATCGACGAACACCGTGTCGGTGGCATTGTTGTAGATTTCCACGAATTGATCGGAGAAGTACGTCCCGCCGCTCGGCGTGCGCGAGGCCGGATAGTACACCTCTTTGATCACGAGATCGCCGAGTCGCGAACCGCTCAAGCGCTGCACGAACGGCGTCGTGGGGGCGGTGGTGATCACCCGTGCCGGGTCGAGGGCGTTGAGCGTCAGCGCGGTGCGCTGTCCGGTGAGTGCCAGCGCGCGATCCGCATCGAGCGCCAGACTGCTGGCAATGATGTAGCTGCCGGGCAGCACTCGCGGAAAGCGCGCCAGCCCCTGCGCATCGGCCACCGCCGTGTCGGTCACATTGCGTTCGGTGCTGGTGAGCAACACGCGTGCGCCGGAAGCGGCCGGTTGCGCGAACGTTGTCGGCAAGGTGACCTGCACGTCGATGACGAACGTCTGCACTTCGACGGCATTGTCGCCGCACGCGGCCGACCATCCGAGGATTGCCGTTGCGAAGATGGGACGGGAGCGGGTCACGATACGCGACCGGAGGAGCGAAGAAGCGAACATGGTGGGGAGGTCAGAGGAGACTGGGGAGTGCCGCGAGAAATTCGAGGCCGAAGAAGGCGGGCTGATTACGGCGTTCGAAGCCGATCTGACGCTGCCGCTGATAGAGGGGGCGATCCGCCAGCGCATTGTTGGCGAAGAGCGCCACCTGTGTGCGCCCGGGCAGCGTCTTGGTGAGACGCAGGTTGAGCAGATGCAGCGGAGGACGGCGCTCCCATCGTCCTTCGAGGGGGGTGACCGTGCGCACCAGCGCGGCGAACTCCGGCGACGTAGCCTGCGCCACGGTCAGCGTCGTGATGCGCCCGCTGCGGTCGACGTAGCCCACGGGAACCCCGTCGGTACGACCAACCGGCCGATCGTCTTCATGCCAGGTGGTTTGCCACAACAGCGAGACCACGAGGCCGAGCGTGGGTGCCCGATGCACAAGACGCACGGCCGTGAGTGCGCGCTCCGACTCGATCCCACGACCGCCGGCATACACCCCGACTCGCGCCGGCTGTACCGATCCGCTGATGAACTGCTCGACGGGGATATCCACATCGTCATCGCGCGCTACGGTGCGAAACCATGCGCCGCTCACCGAGAACTGCGTGCGAAGCCGCTTCCATTCCGGGCTGTCCGCTGTGAACTCCGCACCGGTGGTGGCAATATCACGACTATTGCGCGGCACGTCGTACAGGCCGACGAACGAATCCACACGGATCGGTACCGTGTTGAGCACCGGGGGTCGCCCGACCGGGAATGACGCCGCACTGAACTGGGGGACGGTAATACCGATCGGCACGCGACTCGCGCCGAATGCACCACGCGTCTGCTCACGAAAGACGGCCACCGTACCACTACTCCGCCCCGCCTGCCAGTCGATACCCGTTTCCGACTTGGTCGCGCGTGCGGAGCGGAGATCCTGCGTTTGCACGTTCACCGCACGCGTGGTGAACAGCACCAGTCGTTCGGCGGGATTCGCCGCGTAATAGTTGAACGACGTGAGATCGAAGTAGCGCGGCAGCGGGTAGAGCTGCGACAACGTCGGCGCTTTGGTGGTGGTACCATGCGACACACGCCACGAGACATGACGGGTAATCGCCGCACTGAGCGACAGACGCGGAACCACCTGCGCGCCGTGTGCACTGCCGCTCATCGACGGATCGATGGCGTCGAGTCGCACACCGGCACTGGCGTCGACGGCGTGACCACGCACAAGAGCACGCACCCGATGTTCGGCGTACGCCGCCAGTTGTGTTTGCGCCGGAATCTGATCGAACGACTGCGGTCGATCACCCACGCCGTAGTTCTGTCGTGGCGGCTCGATGGGATTGAAGAGCCGACCCGCTCCAGCGTTCTCGTCGAGGCGCAGCTCGAGCCCGAACACCGGGTCGTTTCGCGTACCACGCCATGATCGTGAGCGGCGCGTTTCCAATCGGGCATACCCGTTGCGCGGGTTTCCATCCACGGTGAGCTGGGCGAGATACTCGCTGCGCCCGTACACGCCCGGCGCCAGCGTATCGATGCGTGCGGCCGAGAGTGGGAAGATGTCGCGGGTAATGAGTTCCTGGTACGTCGACTGCTGCGTTGCCAGGTTGCCGCTGGCGGTGAGTTCGGTGACCCAGCCCGTGCGAGCGCCAAGCCGCAGCCGCAGGTCCATCCGTGCGCCCTGATCACGCGACGTCACGCGGCGTTGATAGCGCCGATCGTCCGGATCCTGTCGGCTTTCGTCGACGACACCGAACCCTCGGAGCCGCACGGACGCGCCAACGCGCGGGCGCTCGTGCGTGAACGCCATCTGCGTGGTGTAGCGGGTGAAGCGATCGAGCGTGGAGCGTGGGTCGTCCTGACTCGACACCACATTGGCGTCGAACGAGAGTCCGTCGCGGGTGGCGCGTCCCCAACCGGCCACGGTGCTCGCTTCCAGCGTCTGCGGGTTGGCGCGTATCCGAAACTCCGGGGCCTGCGCACCCGCGCGCGAGGTGACCAGAATGGCGCCGGCCGTGAGATCCCCGTGGCGGGCACTGGGCACCCCGCGAACGACTTCCACCGACTCGATCTGATCGGCCGGAATCTGCCGCAGATCGAGCCCGCGGCCGGCCGTGCTCGAGAACTGCGGCAGCGTGTTGGGGCCACTATTGAGAATCGTCAGCGTCGTCTGGAGATTGGCGTTGTTCGAGACCGGGACGCCGTCCAGCACGACACTGGTGCCCAGCGCGTTCGCGCGCTCGGCTTCAGTACCGGGGCCGGGATCACGGGAATTGGCGGTGGGCGCTTGCCGCAACAGCGCCTGTCGGGCGCCGGCGAGCGTCGGATTCACCGCCGCTTGACCAGGCACCAGTTGGAGCACGTCGGCGAGACTCGAGGCCTGTACGTGCTCGATGGCATCGCGTCCGATGCGCGAAACACTGGACCCTTCGGCGGAGCGAGCGATTTCGGTGGCGGTGACCACGACCTGCTCCAATTCCGGAGCCCGCGCGGCGAGTCGCACGAAGAGCCGCAAGGAGTCGGGGCCGCAGGGGCGGATCGGGAGATACCGCTCCGCGAGCCCGGGCGCGGTGACATGCAACTGGGTCTGTTCAGGACCGATGTCGGTCAGCACGAATCGGCCGTCAGCGCCGGTGGAAACTCGCCGCTCACCGATAGTGACTTGCGCGCTGCGCACGGGGGTGCGTTGCGGCAGGCGCTCGACGATTCCCACGACTACCGCAGGAACGCACGAAGGTTGCGCGTGGATATATGACCATGGCGCCAGTATCAGTGCAGCAAAGAGCCACTTAATATTGTTTGCTGCTGTCCTACCGCCGTGTTCTTGAGTGATGGCCATGGGAGTAGTCACATGCGAACGATAGTGCAGTATCAATTAAAAGCAAAGCTCAGGCACTTTCCGGCGCATGGCGTGATACTACCCTCATGCCACTCCATCCCCTTCGCGCCCAGCGGCCGACGATCACTTTTGCGCTGGCGGCGCTCGCGTTCACGGCCCTCGTGGCCTGCTCCAACTCGTCGCAAGCGCCCGTGCAGGCACCTACGCTCCCCGAGCCACCGAGCACGGCGACGCCGACGCTCACGCGTACGGTCGTGCTGTCGGGGCTCAGCAGCCCCTGGGATATCGCCGTCAGCAGCGATGGGGCGATGTTCTTTACGGAGCGCTGCCGCGGGCTCTCCGTGCGACACACCGACGGCTCCGTCACACGCCTGTTCGGCACCGCCGGTTCGTCGCTCGTGGCCGCCGACCTGCTGTGCCAAGGGCAGAGTGGCGTACACGGCATCGCCCTCGACCCGGCCTTCGCGACCAATCGCGCGGTCTACCTGTTCATGACGTCGACGGCGACCGCGCCGCGCACCAATCGCGTGGTGCGGCTCGTGCTGGGCCCTGACCTGCGTTCGGCGAGCAGCCGCGCCGACATCGTGACCGATATCGCGTTCAAGAATGCCGGAAACGCGCACGGTGGCGCGGGTGCGCACAGCGGCGGTCGGCTGCGCTTCGGGCCCGACGGCTACCTCTACGTCGCCACCGGTGACAACCACAACGGCAGCATTCCGCAAAGTCCCACCGTGCTCGGCGGCAAAGTATTGCGCGTCACCACGAGCGGTGCCGCCGCGCCGGGTAACAACGCGCCAATCGGATTCGACGCGCGCATTTACACGTATGGCCATCGCAACGTACAGGGCATCAGTTTCCGCCCCGGCAGCGGGCAGCCGTTCGTAGCGGAGCATGGTCCGAATCACAGCGACGAAGTCACGCCGCTCGTGGCCGGCGGAAACGCTGGATGGGACCCGCAGAATCGCCCGTCGTTGAACTGCGCCGATGGCTACTGCGGTTACGCCGGTAATGCCAGCACGATGCCGATGACGGACCTCACACGCTTCCCGAATGCGTTGCGCCCGTCGTGGTCGAACAGCGGCGCGTCACAAGGCATGGGCCCGCTCGTGTTCCTCACCGGCAGCGCATGGCGCGGATGGAACGGACGCCTGGCCGTGGGCCTCATGGCTGGCCAGCGCATCGACGTGCTCACCATCGACGGCGCGGGCGTGGCCACGGAGCGCGTAAACGCCGACCTGCCCGGCACGCGCTATCGCGCGCTGACGATGGGGCCGGACGGATCGCTGTACGTGGCGACGGACAGCGGCGAGATCTGGCGGGTGACCCCGGGGGTGTAGGAAAAACAGCCTGACGCGGTCTACTCGACACATGCCGTTGCGTTTCGGTTCTCTGCGCCTCTCCTCTCTGCGTTCCCGCGAGCGCAGCGAGCCCTAGCTGTTGCGAACGCTCGGCAGAACTGATCACGCAGAGCGCGCAGAGGCGCAGAGGCGCAGAGGCGCAGAGAACAGCTCACCCAGAAAATAGCAACGTACTCGAGTACCGATCGCCGCGATCGCACACGATGAACGCGAATCACCCGAAGCGCGCAGTACGGTGGCGCTCTCCTCCCGTCGACAATTGCCGACGCGCAACCAGACCACCTTCGGCGGAAAGCCGTACAGAAAACTCCGCTGCCGAAAGTCGTCGTCTTTCGTCACGATCGTGAGTCCAAGCGCCGCGGCATGATGCCAGATCACTTCGTCCGATGCACTCCGGAGCTGCACGTCACGGACGTGCGCGGATGCTGGAAAGACCTCTGCTAAATCGCGGACGAGCGCCGGACTGAGATTCTCGACGAACAGCAGCCGAATCGTCATTGGTGTGACTCAGCTACGCGGCCGAGTTGACGATCAATCGACGTTCGCGATCTGCGGCAAAGGCAAAGACGGCGAGAAAATCGTCGTGCTCCAAGTCAGGAAAGTCGGCGAGGATTTCCGCTTCGCTCATGCCAGCGGCGAGGTTCGACAGGACGTCGTCGACCGTGATCCGGAGGCCGCGGATACACGGTTTACCGCTCCGCTTGCCGGGTTCGATGGTTACGCGGTCAATGGCGTTCATAGTCGAAGGCTAGGCTGGATTCGGTCCGACGGCAAGTGAACCGCTACGCCCGCCGCCGCGAATTTATCGCGTACGCTGCGCCTCTGCCTCTCTGCGTTCCCGCGAGCGCAGCGAGCCCCTGCTGTTTCGGAGGCTCGGCGAAATGATCACGCAGAGAACGCAGAGAACGCAGAGGTGCAGAGTACGCAGAGAACAGCTTACCCCGGAAACAGCCCCGTGCTCAAATACCGGTCGCCGCGATCGCACACGATGAATACGATCGTCGCGTTGTCCACCTCGGCCGCGATCCGCAACGCGATCACACACGCACCCGCTGCCGACGGTCCGCAGAAGATCCCCTCCTCGGTCGCCATTCGCCGCGCCATATCCTCTGCCTCGGATTGCGAGACCTGCTCGATACGATCCACCTCGGCCGGCTGATAAATCTTGGGCTGATACGCCGGCGACCACTTGCGGATGCCGGCGATCTGCGAGCCTTCCGACGGCTGCGCGCCGATGATCGTCACGCCTGCGTTTCGCTCGCGCAGAAAGCGTGACACCCCCATGATCGTGCCGGTGGTGCCCATCGCACTCACGAAGTGCGTGATACCGCCCTGCGTGTCGCGCCAGATCTCCGGACCCGTGGTTTCGTAGTGTGCGCGCGGATTGTCGGGATTCGCGAACTGATCGAGCACGCGTCCCTCACCGTTCGCTTCCATCGTCTTGGCCACATCGCGCGCGTACTCCATGCCGCCTTGAGCCGCCGGCGTGAGAATCAACTCCGCGCCGTACGCCCGCATGGAAGCGCGACGCTCGGCGCTCAGGTTGTCGGGCATGATCAGCGTCATGCGATAGCCCGTCATCGCCGCAATCATCGCCATTGCGATGCCGGTGTTGCCACTCGTTGCTTCGATCAGACGATCGCCGGGTGTGATCTCGCCGCGCGCCTCGGCGCCACGGATCATCGACAACACCGGACGGTCCTTCACCGAACCGCCCGGATTATTGCCTTCGAGTTTCCCCAGGATCACCGTGCCGCGTGCGGACACGTCGGCTCCCGGAATGCGCTGAAGGCGCACCAGTGGCGTGTTGCCGATCGTCCGATCGATAGTGGGATACATCAGGAGGTGAACTGTATACCCGTCGTGAGCAAGCCATCGAACTTCTTGAAGCGCACCGTCTGCGCCACACCGTTCACCGGTGGCAGCAGTGGCGGTGCGTTGTTGAAGTTCACGAGATAACCGACCTTGATGCCGAAGCGCGCCGACAGCGGAGCCACGACCGCCGACTTGGCCGTCAGCAACCAGGCGTCGCTGGTGGTGAAGTTCGGCGTGAACGTTGCCGTCTGCTCTAGGTAGGCCACTTTCGAGAAGGCGTGGCGATAGTTGCCGCTGGCGTTGCCCACGAAGTCATTTTCCGATTCGGCGTCGCCTACGAAGGTGCGCTGCAGTGCACCGACGCCAAGGGAAACCTGCAATTTATCGATCTCGGTATCGATGAACTGGTAACCAAGTCCCACGCCTTCCAGCAACTGACTGTTGAGGCCGGCCGGGGTGTTGCGCAGCCCGGACGCACTGAGGTATGCCGTGAGCTTCTTGGTGATGTCGTGATCGCTGCGCAGCGAGAGCTGGTACAACTCGGCATTCTGCACGCCATTCGCCGTACCACGCAGCGCGGCCGCGCTCTGCGAGAACTTCCAGTGCGCGAACTTGTAGCTGTAGCGCTGACCGAGCGCGATCGTGGTGACCTGCTGATTGCCCTGACTGGCGGCGAGCGAGAAGTCACCCGCGAATTCGTACGCAGGCTTGGGCGCGTCCTGCGCCTGCGCCATGCCCGACGTCACGTTCGTGACAGTGAGCACAGAGAGTACGGCCAGAACGGCACGCGCACGGGACGTACGCGGTGATGACGTCGACGAAGACATGGTGCAGGAGTGAAGGAGATGGGATGACGAGCGCGCCTCTCCCATAATGTCAGCATTCCCCGCCAACAGCAGCAAGGTGGCGATGTGGAGCGGCACGACGGCCGCATTCACCATCTGACTGCTGTAAATCAGTGGAATGAGCGGGAGTCCGGGCAACGCGACCACACTTTCGCCCGCGCCGGCAAACCACACGAAGTCTGCACAGAACCAATGAATATGCTTGGAATTCAGATCCAACGCCGGCTGCCCGACCCCTTCCGCGATCGAGTACGACGTCGCAATCGTCGCATCGCCGCGGCCGGATCCTCGCCAAAGAGCTCGAGACGCACGAATAACCGGGGCACGCGTGCGGCCGTGTCCATCCGTTCGTTCACACCGGTCATCCGCGCCGTAAGATCACCGAGCGCTGCGGCATCGGATACCGGACGATTGTTGAGGGCTCTTCGGGGTTTCGTGGGGGTGAATCTCGACCAAAATGCCCACGAAACAGCCTTACCGCGGATTGTCGCAGACACCACACGGATCAACGACAAACCACCTGAAAAACACCGCGCCATCGTCCGTGGTCTCGTGCGGCCCCGATCCGCGTCGTGTCCGCGCGAATCCGCGGTGAGATGAGGGTGAACAAGCCGCTTCTACGCCCTCGTGTTCGTGGGGCGATCACAAGCGGTGGACTCGTTTGCCATTGGCGCCCTGGCGCCTTGACGGGTGAAAGCCGCCGCCTCTCGGAAAGACCGTGCCAACCATGAAACAATGGTTCCGTCTACGCGACATGTGTATTATGCTCATCGATTCAACCCCAACTCTTTGCTCCCGACCATGAAACTGCTGTCTTTCCTTTCCTTTGCCGCGCTCGCGACCTTGGCTCCGGTTGTTGCCTCGGCGCAGTCGCCTATCGCCGGCCTCTACGTCACCGGCGTGGACATCTTAGGAAATCGCCTCGGCGCCGGCTTGGTGGACCCACACTGGAAGATTGTCGGTCCCACGGGCGGCCTCCTCAATGCGGTGGTGGTCAACAATAGCGGCGGGACGTGCCGACTGGCCAGCACATGGCTTGCCCCAAGTGGTCAGGCGTGCTGGATCTGGCAGAACGCGAACGGCACGCCCGTCGGCAGCGTCTCCACTCCCTTGACGCTACGCTTCCGAACCACCTTCGACCTCACCGGCTTCGATCACACCACCGCGTTCATCGGTGGCACGTGGGCGACGGACAACACCGGTCTCAACGTCTTTATCAATGGTGTTGCCACTGGAAACACCATTCCCGGTGTCGTCACATCCAACTTCGGTACCACCACGGCGTTCACCATCAACAGTGGATTCCAGGCGGGTGTGAACACGCTCGACTTTGACGTGAGCGACGGTGGGGTTGTGGGCGGCTTTCTCTTGCAAAGCATCGATGGGCGCGCCATGGCCTCTTCGGTCGTACCGGAGCCGAGCACCTATGCGCTGATGGGCGCTGGCCTGCTCGCCCTCGGCGTGGTCGCGCGCCGTCGTCGCATCTGATCCGCACACGCGGGTTGTAGGGATACGAAAGCCCGCCAGCAATGGCGGGCTTTCGTATGTCTGAACCTTCTCCCGACGCGCTTCACTGCGCGCGCAGAGAGCCCGGCTGCGAAACCGTCCGCTTCGAGTTTACCGGAAAGCGCACCTCATATGCCGTGCTCGTCCCACACTAACGTAGAGCCGGTTCTACAGGTCGAGCCATCGGCCGCCACGCGTTCCACGGAGAAGAGATGCTAAACCATTAAACGCCAATGTATTATCGACATACACCCGCCGAACGACACTGCGGCATGCCTTTAGCGATTACAAGGCAGGTTGGATTGGTATGGAACTCTGCCGTTCTTCCCCCCCTTGCAGCGAGACAGGCCCCAATGCAGCTAAAATCACTCTCCCGCCTCGTTGGCGCCTTGGCGTTCCTGACTGTTCCGGTTGCGAGTCAAGCGCAGTTTACGGTCCACACCTCACTGTCGTCGTTC
>JBBQXC010000140.1:0-12185 GCA_038210005.1 Gemmatimonadales bacterium | reverse complement strand
ACCTTGCCAAGGTTGGGGTCGCGGGTTCGAGTCCCGTTTCCCGCTTGTAGTACAACGGTGTCTTGGGTCGTTAGCTCAGTTGGTTAGAGCGCCACGTTGACATCGTGGAGGTCACAAGTTCGAGTCTTGTACGACCCATACTGCTGGTCTGCGGGTGCTGGTGTTGGACAATCTGGTGAAAGCTCGTGAGTAGCGTGCGCGTGCACGATTCGCTAGGTTCCGGGTCTCTCCGCCAAGGAGAGGCTGTGCGGTGAACGTGGTGCATCGAAGTTCTGCGCCTATAGCTCAATTGGATAGAGCATCTGACTACGGATCAGAAGGTTGGAGGTTCGAGTCCTTCTAGGCGCGTGGGGTAATCCGGGTGGGAGCACGTCACTCGGATTCTGGGAGTGGGACAGTCAACGGGGCGTAGCTTAGCCCGGTAGAGCGCGTGCTTCGGGAGCACGAGGTCGCAGGTTCGAATCCTGTCGCCCCGACTGATATAAAGAGAAACCCCGCAACGACTTCGGTCGCTGCGGGGTTCTTTGTTGTACCAGCCCCACCCGGTCAGCCCCCAGTCCACCTCGCGACCAGTCGCGGCCACGGAATCACCGCCGCCACCAGCGCGAGCGTGACCAGTGTGCCGATGAGGGCCTTCTTGGCCTTGGCCGCCGAACCCGAGGCCTTTTTCACGAGCACGCCCGACACCGTGGCCGCGATGGCCGCCAGGATCATCAGGAAGGGATGTTCCACGACCAGCCGACGCAGCACCGGATCCTTCATCGTGTCGCCCATCGAGCCGCGCGCGGCGGCTACGGCCGGGCTCACGAACCATAGACCAAGACCCGCCAGCAGCTGCAGGTGCACCAGCAACGTCAGCTTCCGCACCAGACCCGTGTCGGCCTCCGACCAGGTGGCGCTGCGGCGGACCGCCCGCACGATCACGAGCACACCGACGACGAGGACCGCCCACGCCAGCAGGTTGTGCGTACCAATCAAGATGCCGTACATCCGATCACCCTCCTGAAGATGAAGACCACACCTGTAAGGTTATCCTGCGTGCAGCTACCGCGCTGATCCTTTCTCATGACTCCACCCGCCGATGCCGCTGACCCTGTCGCTGACACACCGAAAGGCGGGCAACGTGCTCGCGCTCGTGGTGGTCATCGCGCTCAATGGCCTCGCCGCCACGGGAGCCATGAGTGGGGATTCGATCGGCGTCATTGCCAACCGCTACCGCTCGCTGGTCCTGCCGGCCGACTACACCTTCGGTATCTGGAGTCTGATCTACCTGGGGCTCATCGCCTCGGCGATTTATCAGGCGCTCCCTACGAATGGCGCCGAACGCGCCGTGCATCGCCTGGGAATCTGGTGGATCGTGACCGGCGCGCTGAACGTGGCGTGGATCTCGCTCTTTTCCTTCGGGCAGTTCGCACTCGCGCTGCTGGTGATGGTGCTCTTCCTCGGCGCATTGATCGCCACCGGCGAACGCGTGCGCGCACGCGAACGCGAACGCAGCGACAGCAGTCGCACCACACTGGCCGAACAGGCGTTCCTGATCTGGCCGCAGGACATCTACCTCGCGTGGATCTCGGTGGCGCTGATCGTGAACAGTTTTCAGTTCGCGCACGCCGTGGCGTGGAGCGGCTTCGGCATTTCGGAACAGACGTGGGCGGTGTCCATGATGATCGTGGCCACGCTGCTCGGTGCGATCATGGCATGGGGACGCGGCAACTGGCTCTTTCCCTTGGTCGTGGCGTGGGCGCTGCGCGGCATCGGCGCGCGGTCTGCGGACATCGCGGCCATCGCCGGCACGACCGTATGGCTGGTCCCGACGGGGATCGTCGCCGGCATGATCGCGTGGGTCGCCGGACGGCGAGCGCGTCGCGAACGACCTACTTCGCGGTGATCTTCGCCAGCGCGGCCTCGAAGGCGAGCCGCGCGGCGTCGTCGCCACTCACGCGCCGTGTGAGCGCAACGTAGGTCGCTTCCGTGAGCCCCTGCGCCTTCAACAACCGCTCCCGCTCCACTTGGTACTTGCTGCGGAGTTCGGCCAGCGCCTCCGGCCTCTTGTTCTTCGGGTCGGCGTATTCGGCATCGGCCCGCTCGCGGAGTGCGTTCATCGCCACAGCGGCCTTGGCATAAGGCAGCATCGCGGCAACGCTGTCCGGATGGGGCGCTGCAGCGGCCGGCACCGCTGGGGCCGCCGCCGTTGCGGACGCCGGCGGCGGAGTCTGCGCGTGAACCGTGCGGGTGCTACCCATCATGGCACAGCCGATTGCCAGCAGGGGAACGAGACAGCGCGGCACGGGAGACTCCGGAAGCCAGAGGAGCGCGAATGGCAGAGCGCCACCGTTAAAAGGTCGGCCCGCCGGGACTGGTCGTCAACGGGTTGACACGAAACCACGTATATTTCTTGTCGTCCCAGTTTTGCGCCCGACGATATCAGTGTTGGCTGTACCCCCGTCGTTCCCCTCCGTAGTTCCCCCCCGCACGAGGTCAGGCATGAAGGCGATCTCCGCACTGGCGGTCACGCTCTCATTCGCCGTCGCCCTACCCGGCCACAGCGATTCGCGGCCTATCGATCCCCCAGAGGCGCCTCGCGCCATGGGTCATCCGGTGCTGCCCCGCCCCGTCGCGCGCCGCGCGGGTTCCTTGGCGACGCCGCCCGCTGCGTGGATGGCGCCGGCCGAGCTGAATGCGGTGGTCAAGCAATACTGCCAGAAGTGCCACAACTCGACGATGCGTCGCGGGAATCTTTCGCTCGTCGCGTTCGACGTCGGGGCGCCCGAAGCGGACGCAGACGTGGCGGAAAAAGTCGTCGCGAAGCTGCGCGCCGGCATGATGCCGCCGGTCGGTTCGGCGCGGCCGAGTGCGGACACGCTCGATGCACTCGTGACCTCTCTCGAGCGACAGCTCGACGCGAATGCGTTCGCCCACCCGAATCCCGGCCGGCGCACATTTCAGCGGCTCAACCGGGCCGAGTATCGCGCGGCGATCGCCGATTTGCTAAAGCTCGAGGTCGACGCCACCGCCTATCTCCCGCCCGATACGAAGAGCGACAATTTCGACAACATCGCCGATGTGCAGGCGCTGTCGCCCACACTCCTGAGCGCGTATCTGCGCGCGGCGAGTGATCTGAGTCGCCTGGCGATCGGGAACGCGGGGGCGAGCGCCGCGTCGAATACGTACACGATGCCCAAGATGGCGTCGCAGGTGGACCACGTGGAAGGCACGCCGTTCGGCACGCGCGGCGGCATGGCGGTGCTGCATACGTTCCCCGCCGACGGGGAGTACCGCTTCGACGTGAACTTCTTTCACGAGACCACGGGTGCCTTCGCAGGCGGCCTGGCCCGAGGAGAGCAGATCGAAATTTCCGTCGATGGTGAGCGCGTCGCGCTGCTCGGGATCGACCGTTTCATGAATGCCTCCGACCCGAATGGCGTCGCCATGGGGAGTGAGCGGGTTCGCATCACTGCGGGACCGCATCGCATTGCCGCCGCCTTTGTGCCGCCCGCGTTTCAAGGCGTGGTGCAGGATCTCATCAGCCCACTCAAGTGGTCGCTGACCAGCACGTCGAATGCTGTGGCATACGGATTCTCGCTGTTGCCGCACCTGCGCGAGTTCACGGTGAACGGCCCGTACGCGGTGACCGGCGTGTCGGAGACGCCGGTCCGCAAGCACATCTTCAGCTGCCGACCCGCCACGGTCACCGCCGAACGCCCCTGTGCGCAGTCGATCGTGAATCGATTGGGTACCATGGCCTATCGTCGTCCGCTCACGGATGAAGATCGCGCCGGGCTGATGTCGCTGTACGAGTCGGGTCGCAAGGGCGGCACCTTCGAAACCGGCGTGCGGACGGCACTCGAGGGAATGCTGGCAAGTCCCGATTTCGTGTTCCGCTTCGAACCGGCACCGCGTGACGTGGCGGCCGGTGCGAACTACAAGTTGCGCGACATCGACCTCGCGTCACGATTGTCCTTCTTCCTGTGGTCGGCGCCGCCCGATCAGGCACTCCGCACGGCTGCCACCCGCGGCACGCTCTCGCAACCCGCAGGGCTCGAGCGCGAGGTCCGTCGCATGCTCGGCGACCCACGCGCCAAGGCGCTGTCCACGCGGTTCGCGGCGCAGTGGTTGCGCCTGCCCGATCTCGACATCGTACAGCCGGACGTGCGGCAGTATCCCGATTTCGACGAGCAGCTGCGCAGCGCGATGCGGCAGGAAACGGAGATCTTCTTCGACGATCTCGTGCGCCGCGATCGTCCGTTGTTCGATCTGTATCGTGCCGACTACACGTTCGTGAATGAGCAGCTCGCTCGACACTACGGCATGCCCAACGTGGTTGGTCCGCAGTTCCGGCGTGTGAAGTATCCCGACGCCGGACGGCGCGGCGTGTTGTCGCACGCCAGCGTACTCACGCTGACGTCGCATGCCGGCCGCACGTCGGCCGTGGAACGCGGCAAGTGGGTGATGGAAGTGATGCTCAATTCACCGCCACCGCCGCCGCCACCCGGTGTGCCGGATCTGGAAGCGACGCCTGGGAGCGCATCGGGGCGCATGCTGACCGTGCGCGAGCGCATGGAGCAGCACCGTAAGAGCCCGGCATGCTCCAGCTGTCACAAGATGATGGACCCGATCGGTCTCGCGATGGAACAGTACGACGTGACCGGACGACTGCGCCTGCGCGACAACGGCATGCCGATCGACTCGCGCGGCGATCTGTGGGATGGAACGACGGCGAGCACCATCGGCGAGCTGCAGGCCGCCTTGCTGCGCCGCGAGGACGCGCTGCTCCGGACGTTCACGCGAAACTTGATGGCGTACGCGATCGGGCGTCGGATCGAAGCGTACGACATGCCGACGGTGCGCGGCATCGTGCGTGATGCATCGAAGCAGGATCATCGGATGTCGGCCTACATCCTTGGTGTCGTCCGCAGCCCCGCGTTCCGCATGCAGCGCGCGGAAAGCGCTATTCCGAAAGCCACCGACGCGTCATCCGGCGCGTCGTCCTCGACGTCCCGGTAAGGAGCCGCCCTATGGCGTTCATCAGCCGCCAACCACTGCCGCGCCGTACGTTCCTCAAGGGACTCGGCACGATGGTCGCGCTTCCGTATCTGGACGCGATGATCCCCACCACCGCGTTCGCCGCCAGCGCACCGGCCAATCCCGCGCGCCTGCTTTGCCTCGAGATGGTGCACGGCGCGGCCGGTTGCAGTCCGTTCGGCCTGTCGGAACATCTGTGGGCTCCGCCAACCACCGGACGCGCCTTCGATCTCAGCGGCACGTCGCTGTCGCCGCTGGAAGCATGGCGCAAGTATCTCACGATCGTGAGCAACACCGACGTGCGCATGGCAGAAGCGTACAAGGCGGAAGAGATCGGCGGTGACCATTTCCGGTCGAGCGCCGTGTTCCTCACGCAGGCGCATCCGACGCAGACGGAAGGCTCCAACATCTTCGCCGGCACTTCGCTCGATCAGATGTACGCGCAGCGCTTCGGCCAAGTCACGCCGATTCCGTCGATGCAGCTGTGCATCGAACCGCTCGATCGCGCCGGCGGCTGTGCGTACGGCTACTCGTGTATGTACACCGACTCGATCAGCTGGAGTTCGCCCACCGAGCCGCTGCCGATGATTCGTGATCCGCGCGTCGCGTTCGAGCAGCTGTTCGGCACCGGCGGCACGCCGGCCGAGCGTGCGGACCGCACGCGCAGTACGGGCAGTGTGCTCGACTGGATCACGGGGCGCGTGTCGCAGCTGAACCGTGAGCTGGGTGCCGGTGACCGTCGGCGCATGGAGCAGTACCTTGAGAATATTCGCGAGATCGAGCGGCGCATTCAGCAGGTCGAAGCGCGCAACGCCTCCGGTGAGGAACGCGAGCTGGCGGGCGCGCCCACCGGTGTGCCCGACTCGTTCGGCGATCACGTGAAGATCATGTTCGACCTGCAGGTGCTCGCGCTGCAAAGCGACATGACACGCGTGTTCTCGTTCAAGATGGGACGTGATGCCTCGGCGCGCGTGTATCCCGACAGCGGCGTGGCCACCGGCTTCCACCCGTCGTCGCATCATGGCAACAACCCGGCACGCGTGCGCGAGTTCGCGGAGATCAACCGCTATCACGTGAGCTTGCTGCCGTATCTGCTGGACAAGCTCAAGACGACGATGGACGGTGACACGCCGCTGATCGACAACACGACCATCATTTATGGCTCGCCGATGTCGGACAGCAATACGCACAACCACCGGCGCGCCCCGCTGTTGCTGCTTGGCGGCGGACACGGCCTCGCCTCCGGCAATCAGCACCTCAAGGCGCCCGACGGCACGCCGATGGCCAACGTGATGCTGAGCCTGATGCACAAACTCGGCATGGACGACATGAACACGTTCGGCGATAGCACCGGCGAATTCGCCTTCTGATCTGTCTGTGACCTGTCTCTGACCACGCGGAGCGAACGTCGTATGAATCGAGCGATGCTGAAGGTGTTTGGAGTGATCGCGTTGGGCCTTCCCGGTGGACTGTCGATCGCGCTCCCCCCCGCGACGCCGGTGGCCGATGCCGCGATGCGGGGGGATGGTGCCGCCGTGCGCGCGCTGCTGGCAACCGGCGCCGATGTGAACGTGGCGCAGGGCGACGGCATGACGGCATTGCACTGGGCCGCCAATCGCGGTGATTCATCGCTCGCCGTGGTGCTGCTGCGCGCGAAGGCGCAGCTCACGGCCACCACGCGGGTGGGGGGCTACACACCGCTCCACGTGGCGAGCCAGAGTGGTGCCACCGGCGTGGTGCGGGCGCTGCTTGCCGCGAAGGCCGATGCGCGCGCGGTCACCACCAACGGCGTGTCACCGTTGCACCTTGCCGCCGTGGCTGGCGTGACGGGTACGATCAGCGCCTTGATCGCGGCGGGCGGCGACGTGAACGCGACGGAACCGTCGTGGGGACAGACCCCACTGATGACCGCTGCGGCGAGAGGCCGGGTAGACGCGGTCCGTGCACTCTTGAAGGCCGGGGCGGACCCGGCGATCACCGCCACGACAATGGATATCATGGCCAGCGCGGCGCAGGACCGTCAGGCCAAGACCAAGCGTAACGCGGTGCTCGCACAGCTCCGAGAAGCCCAGGGACAGACGAAGAATGCGAACTGGATGCCGTCGCCGTCGCAGGTACAAGCGGCGGTGAAAGCCTCCCGCGAGGTGGAGGTGCAGAGCGCCACGGCAGCGGCGCTCGCCGGCGCGGCGGCCGCATCGGCCACCGAAGAGGCTCGGCTGGCAGCCCAGGGCGGCCGCGGCCTCGATGACGACAATCCGGGTTACAATGAACTGCTTGGCCCACAGGGAGGCCACACGGCGCTGCTGCTGGCGGTACGTGAGGGACAAATCGAAGCGGTCGACGCGCTGCTCGACGGTGGAGCGAACATCGACCAAGTGAGTGTCGGCGATCGTACCAGCCCGATGTTGATGGCGTCGATCAACGGTCACTACGACATCGTGATGCTGCTGCTCAAGCGCGGTGGCAATCCCAACCTTGCCAGTGACGCGGGCGCCGCGCCGCTCTATGCGGTGTTGAACAAGGAATGGGCACCGATGACCCGTACACCGCAGCCGTCGTTCCAGCTGCAGCAGAAGGTGACGTATCTCGAAGTTGTCGATGCGCTGCTCAAGGCCAAGGCGGATCCCAACGCGCGCGTTGCTCACTCACTCTGGTACACCACGTACAACCGCGACAATCTGGGCGTCGACTTCACCGGCGCCACGCCGTTTTTCCGGGCGGCCCACGCGACCGATGTTCCCGCAATGCGGCTTCTGCTCGCTGCGGGCGCCGATCCGATGATCGCAACAATCAAGCCCAAACCGAGGGCACGCCGTGGCGCCATGGCCGTCGCCACACGCGAAGATCCGTCCGGGCTGGCGCCGATTCCCGACGGTGGCGTGGGCGTCTTCGCCATTCACGCCGCCACCGGCGTAGGTTACGGGCAAAGCTTCGCGGCCAACGAACACAAGCATACGCCCGACGGCTGGATGCCCGCGCTGCGCTATCTCGTGGAAGAGTTGAAGTTCGACGTGAACATGCGTGACTTCAACGGCTACACGCCGTTGCACCATGCCGCCGCGCGCGGCGACAACGAGATGATCGAGTACCTGATTTCCAAGGGCGCCGATGTGATGGCGGTCGCGCGCAGCGGACAGACGACGGTGGATATGGCCAACGGTCCAGTGCAGCGTATTTCGCCGTTCCTGGACACGGTGGCCTTGCTGGAAAAGCTGGGTGCGAAGAACAACCATCGCTGCATTTCCTGCTGACTCCCTGTTACGGTGTGCCGCCCTTCATAGCGCGATACTGGGCGAGCGCTGCATTCACCTTCTGATCGACCGCGATCTTGCCGATCGCGGCCGACGCCTTGGTCGGATCGCCGGTGACACCGGCGGCCGGCCCGCCGCCATTCGGCATGAGCTTGTCCAGCCGAATCCCGTCGCTGAACACGTACAGCAACTGCGATGTATCGCTCGTACCCGCGTGCGACCCGACCATCTGCTCGTCCCATCCGTAGGTGGCCTTGAGGTAGTCGCGTATCTGAATGCGCCCCTTTTGGTAGTAGTCGACCAAGGCGTACACACGCACGCCAGTACCGGCCCACTCCGCGTTGAGCGCGTTCGCCACCGCGGTGAGGCCCGCTTGGTTCCCACCGCTATCGCCGATCAGCAGGATGTCGGTGAATCCGTGTACCCGTAGCGACCGAACAGCCGCGTCGAGCAGGCGATCGTAGCTGGGTGACGGCAGCGAGATGACGCCGGGCTTGTCACCGAAACCGGGACGCGTGTAGTCGCCCTCCGGCACGTACTGCACCGTCGGCGCGACCAGTGCGTTGCCGAGTTGCGCGGCGATCTGCCCGGCGGCAAAGGTGACGATGTAATTGTGCTTACCCATCACCATGTGCGGGCCGTTCTGTTCGGTGCCGCCGGTGGGGATGATCGCGACGCGCTTGCCATCCTGGATAGCATCGCGGATCTCGGTCCATGTCATGGCCTCGAGATAGGGCGCCGCCAACAGATTCGGGCGTTCCTGTGCGGGCAGCGCCGACGTGATGCCGAGCGCGGTGATCGTGCTCAATACAAGTCTCTGCATCAGAAGCCTCCGGACGTGGCGCGCGACGCGCGAATCTGCGCCAACGCATTGTCGATCTTGATTTGCACCAGTGTCTTTCCGAGCGCGGCGGTCGCCTTCGTCGGATCACCGTTCACGCCGCTGTCGGGGGAACCGCCGCCGGGCGCAAGCCGGTCGCGACGGACCAGGGCCGGGTTCACGAACAGCAGTTCCGACGTATCGACCATCCCCGCATGGCTTCCGATCTCGTCCATCGAGAAGCCGAGGCCACCAAGGTACGCGCGAATATCGGCCGTGGATTTCGTATAGTAGTCGCCGATGAACACCGCGCGACCACCTGTGTCTTTCCATGCCGCATTGAGCTGTTCGGCAGCGGTCTTCATGCCGTTCTGATTGCCGCCGGAATCGCCGAGGAGCATGAATGAGGTGAATCCTCCGGCGCGCAGGCTCTTGGCCGCATGCACCAGCAGCTCGATGAACCGATCCTCGGGGAGCGTAATCGATCCCGCCTTCGCCATGTGACCGCGGAGCGGCGCTTCCCAGCTTCCTTCCGGAACATACGTAATGATCGGCGCGACCAACGCGTCCCCGAGCGTGCGGGCGATGCGTTCGGTGGTGTGCTGCAGCACGTACTTATGTTCACCGGTCACCATGTGCGGGCCTTTCTGCTCCTGCCCAGCGGTGCCGATGATGATCGTTTTCGTCCCGGCGAGCATACGATCACGGATTTCCATCCATGTCAGCTCATCGATGAATACGGGCGGAGTGCGTGGCGGTGTGGCGGGCTGCGCATCGGCGCGGGCCGCGCCAAGCGTCAGTGCCACGAAGATGAGAACGAGCGGTCGCATCGACGGCATCTCCATATGTCGGAAGAAGAAGACAAACGTGGCGCCCGGAATTCCGGGCGCCACGTTGCGCATCACGGCGCCTTGAGGCCGCCACGCGGCACCGAGGAGTTACTTCGGTATGAAATTGATGTTGGTCTGCTTCTCTGACAGCGGGGTAGCGAAGCACAGATCGCGGCCGGGGATTTCTTCCTTGGGATCGAGCGCACCCGGGCGGTTCAGCGCCGCCCAGCGACGCAGGTCTCCGAGACGACGGCCTTCGAGCCAGAGTTCGATGCCGCGCTCACGTTTCAGTGCCGCCCACCCTTCCGTGAGGCTATTCGCCGTGACCAGCGGCAGCGACAGCGCCGTACGACGACCATTGATCGACGTGAGCGCACCAGCGAGGTCGCTCGCGACAAGTTTCACCTCGGCTTCGATGAGGCGCATCTCCCAACCGGAGGAGAGATTGATCGGCGACGTGAGCGTGGGATACTTGGTCTGGAAGTACCACCGCACGCGACCGAGTGCGCCGACCGCCGCGTCGCCGACCAGCACGGTGAGGCTGCTGTCGAAGGGCACGCGCGGATCACGCGTGGCCCGGCGATAGGGTTCGATGTACGTGTTCCACACCGTATGCGCGCGATACGGCTGATTGGCGCTTGCCCAGAAGATGCGGTTGTTCTGATCGAGCTCAGTCTGGTAGTACGGCATCGCGTACACGTACGTGCTCGGCACGGCCGCTGCGTCGGTGGCGGCGCCGGCCGTATTGTTGCGCAGCAACCGAACCGACGCCCTTCCAGCCGTGGCGGCCCGTAGGAGGTTGGTGTTGTTGATAGCCGTCGCGACCGCGATCGCCTCGGTGAAGTTTGCTTCCGAACGCTCGAAATACACCGTGTGTGGTCCCGGTGCGCCGCCGTTGATCACGCCTTCGCAGAAATTCTCGCCGAGATGGCGATTGGAGTAGCCGGCCCACACGAGCGCCTGGGCGAGGGTCGCACTGTTCGCCGACGCGGTCCCAAGCACCGTCTTGATACGGGCAACCGCGTCTTCTGCGGTCCAACGGGCGCGCTGGGAGAAATTCCACCACGTTGCGCCATCATCGTCGCTCAGCTTGCCACCCTGCTGCTGCACCGAAATGCCAAAGGCACCCGTAGATCCTCCGGGGAAAATCTCGAGGCTCACCGCACCGCCGGTGTACGCGGTCCAGTTCAGTGCTTCGGCCAAGTCGCGTCCGGAGCCGTTCACGAGTGAGCTCAGCGCCGTCGGCGCATTCAGTGCTTCGGCCCGGATGGGTCCGGGGTTGAGCGCGTCGAGCGCGCAGCCCGAGAGCGCGACGAGCGCGGAAAATGGTGCCGCGGCGCGAAGTACGCGGAACGGCATCTTCGCGCGCCCTGAGGAAATCGAAGTAAGCATCAGCACGTTCCTCAGTAAGAGATACGGAGAGACATCAGGAAGACCGCAGGCGCCGGGATCTGCTCGTTGATGCCGCGAACGACCGCGTTGAACGAATCGTTGTTGGTCATCTCGGGGTCGAAGAGCGGCATGCCGTAGTTCCTGCGGAAGATGTTCTGCGCCGAGAACACGAACGTGCTGTTCGACGAGCGCGGAACCAGCTTGCCCAGCGGCACGGTGAGCGAGATGTCACGAATGCGGAAGAAGTCCGCTTTGAAGATGAACATGTCCGACCGGACGTTGGCCGGAATGCACGTGAGCGTTTCACGCGCGGTGATCGGCCGGCCTGCGGCAATGTTGGCGTAGGCGTCGTAGCAGGTGGGCCAGAGTACCGAACGTGAGAGTGCGTTGAACGATGCGCCCTCTTCGATGTAATGGCCAGCCTGATACTCACCGCGCACCGACAGGCTGACGTTCTTCCAGCCGCGGATGTTGACGTTTCCACCAATGATCTTGGTCGGCTGGCTTGGCCCGAAGTCGTGATCCAACTGGACGATCGGCGCGACACCACGCTCGTCGGCGTTGCGAATGAGCCTGCCGCGCACGACCGCCGCCGGCTTGCCCTCCACTACCCAACCCGAGTTGCCGACGGTAAACGCCGGCGCTCCACCGAGGCTGACGACGTTGCTCACGTTCGTGCTGAAGTTGATTCCAGCCTTCAGTCCGAACGACTCGCGATTGATGACGTCGTGGTTGACCGCGAGTTCGACACCCGACTTCTGCAGCTCACCGACGTTCCTCAACGTATTGTTGAGGAAACCTTCACTTGGCACCGATCGAACGCTGAAGAGGGCATCGATGGTCGTGGCATTGAAGTAGGTGAAGTCGACC
>JBBQXC010000139.1:0-12279 GCA_038210005.1 Gemmatimonadales bacterium | reverse complement strand
CGAGCCACCAATTCGCCTCCTGTTCCATGCCGTAACGCGACCAGACGCGTTCCGAGAAGTACGTCGCGAGTGGTTTGCCCACGGCCTTCCGGACCACCTCGGCGACCACCTGCGTCTCGCCCGTGTTGTACGTGTTGCGCGTCCCCGGCTCGGCACGGCGCGGCAGCGAGCGCATGACCGTCATGGCCGATCCGGGCGTGAGCGAAATCTGCGCCTCAAGCAGGCGGCGCCTATCCGAGGTAGGGTCCGTGTACGTCTCGTTCCAGCGGACCCCCGACGACATCATTAACACGTCGCGTACCGACACGCCATCGTACGCGCTGCCCACCAACGACGGGACGTACTTCGTGACCGGATCGTTGATAGACGCGATGTATCCGTCATGCAGTGCCGCGCCCACGAGCGTGGACGTGATGGACTTGGCCACCGACATCGACATCCATCGGGTGCGCGCCGTGTTGCCGAACCGATAGCGCTCCTCCACGATGCGTCCATCGTGCAGCACGAGCAGTCCAGCCACCCGATTGGCTTCAAGAAACTGGTCAACCGTGTACGACTTCCCGCCGTCGGCCACGCGTACGGCCTGCCATGCCGATGCATGTGTGGTGTCGGCACGCGGCAGCGCTTTGGGGCGACTCGACGGACGCACGGTGCGCGTGGGCAGCAGTCGGTCGATGTTGCGAAAGGTGTTCACTGCGAGGTCGGCTGACAGGGTTCCGTCATAGATCTCGCGGAGCGATCCGATGGGTTCGGTCGCGTGGGGATACGCGATGGCGTCTGTGCCGAGCTTGGTTGCGGGCGCCGCGAGGCAGCCCGTGGTCAGCCCGATAGACAGCGTGGCGACCATTCGCGCAGCGCATCGTGAAGCAGCGGGGAGTCGAGACATGGGCATAACCTAGCGCGCGGTCACTCGTCCCACCTGTCGGGCGCAGCCCCCTTGCCAACCCGCGATTCGTCCTGCACTGATTAAAGTACGCTGTGCTGTTCCCGTCGTCGTCTCGCGCCCTCAGGGGGCGATATGCCAAGAGCCAAAGTTCGTCTCACGCTGATCGAGTCCACCCGCCGGACCACGCTGTATGCGGTGGGTGCTGAGTTATTCGGCATCAGCACGTACGCCGCGATCGTTGCCGTGTCCATTATCGGTGCGCGTGCGCTCAATCGCATTGCTCCCACGCCGCTTCTGGACGAGGCGGCCAGCTTCTTGGCACCACTCCGCCAGTCCGCGCCACCGCCGATGCAGGAGTCGATCCGGTTCATCGGATTGGGCGGGATGAGTGCGACGTCGATTCCACTCATCGAAACGTCGGAGTTTGGCAATACGCCCGTGCCGCTCGGCAGCTTGGGCGACATCGCCGGGCAAGAGCTCGACGTGAGCGAGGCGTCGACCGATTCGGAGAAAGCGTACACCGAGATCGAGGTCGACTCCACCGTGACGCTTGACCCCACGGCCGAGGGCCCTCGATATCCGCCGGCGTTGCTCGAGGCGGGGGTGCAGGGGGTCGTCTACGCGCGCTTCGTCGTCGACTCGATCGGCCATGTGGATACAGCGACCATGGTCGTCCTCGATGCCCCGCATCCAGAGTTCGTCGCTGCCGTGCGAACGGCTCTCGTGACGATGACGTATCGGCCGGCGATCTTGCGCGGACGCGCCGTCTCGCAGCTGGTAGAGCAGCCGTTTGTGTTTCGCATCCAGAATCTGTTGCCGAAGCTGTAACGTCAGGCGTGGCCTGCCGCGAGCGCAATAACGCTCGCCCTAGCGTGCACCGCGAGAGATATTTGGGGTAGTATGGCATGCCCCGTTCTGTTGTCTCTCTCCGTTGGAGCCCCTGCGTGGATACGCCCCTGGATATGTTGGAGCAGGCTGAGGCCGAATTGGCAGCCGCCGATCACCATGATGCGATGACCGGTGTCGACCGTCGGCAGTTCATGTTCTATTCGCTCGTCGCGGCGGCGGCGAGCACGTTCGGCGCGCAGGGGGCGGGTGCACAGAGCGCGTTGGCACGCGCGGGTAGCATGCGGAGCCTCGCAAATGGGGCCGCGCAACCACCGCAGGTGCCGCCCGCGCCACTTGGCAACGGCGAAGCGCCCGCGTTGCAGTTTATGCCGTATCCCGGCGGTACCGGCGCGCTCATGGAAAAGGTGGTTCGCGAGAAGGGCGCGGGCGCGTTCACGCGCACGCCGCACGCTGTCGAGAAGTGGAGCGGCGCCGTGCCCACCAATCCCGACGACCTCGCCTTTTTGCCGGCGCATCGTATCTCGGCCTTGCTCAAGGCGCGCAAGATCACGTCACGACAGATCACCGACGTGTATCTCGCGCGTATCGAGAAGCTCAATCCCACGCTCAACTTTGTGGTCACGCTACTCGCGTCGCAGGCTCGCGCCGAGGCTGACAAGGCCGACGCCGAGATCGCGGCCGGCAAGTATCGCGGCCCACTGCACGGTGTCCCGTATGGCATCAAGGATCTGTTCGCGGTGAAGGGCGTGCCGACCACGTGGGGCTCCGCCGACTTCAAAGACCAGACGCCTGATTTCGATGCAGAGGTGGTGGTGCGTTTGCGCGATGCGGGCGCGGTGTTGCTGGCAAAATTGTCCACGGGAATATTCGCGCAGAACGACTGGTGGTACGGCGGACGTACGAACAATCCGTGGAACACGAACATCGGTTCGAGCGGAAGCTCAACGGGACCGGGGTCGGCGACCGCGGCCGGCTGTGTGGCTTTTTCTATCGGCACGGAGACCCAGGGCTCCATCGTGTCACCAGCCATTCGCAACGGCATCAGCGCACTGCGCCCCACGTTCGGTCGTGTGACTCGCCACGGCGGCATGGTGCTCGCGTGGTCGATGGATCGCGTGGGACCGATGTGCCGTACGGTCGAGGATTGTGCGATGGTGTTCAGCGTGCTGCACGGCGTCGACGAAAAGGATGCGAGCACGGTGACCATGCCATTTCAGTTCGATCGGAACGTCAAGTTGGCCTCACTGCGCATCGGCGTCGACCCGGCCGCGCCGAAGGATTTAGTGGACAAGCTGCGCGAACTCGGCATGAATCCAACAGTGATTGGGGCACGACCAACCGTGGCCGGTGGGCAGGGAGCGCTGGGTGTCGAGTCGGCCGCCGCGTTCGATTTCTTCGTGCAGGGCAAGGCGAAGGAAGTGGGGCTGGATCTGAACACGATTTACGATCGGCCGCGCACCGAGTCGGGACCATACGGTAAACATGTGGCCGCGTGGCCGATGGGCGTCGAGCCGGGCGAGAGCAGGAATAACCCGATGGCAGCCGCCGACTGGAACCCTCGTTTCCTTGGTGGACGCTCCGCTCGCGGGTTCGACTTCATCCAAGGTCAACGTCGTCGCATGCTGCTGGTGGCCAAGTGGGGCGAGTTCATGAAGGATCTCGACCTGTTCATCGCCGGTCCGAACGCCGACGTGGGGGCTAACGCACAAACCGGACACCCGTGCGTCGTACTGCCGTACAAGTTCGATGTGCCGCAGTTCGGCGGTGGGGGCGGTGGCGCGAATGCCGCTACGCCGGCACCGGTGTACAAGGCGCAGCCGATCTGTGGTGTGATCACCGGCAATCTGTACAACGACGATCTCATTCTTTCCGTCGCGCATCAGTTTCAGAAGTCGACGGACTATCACGCGAGGCGGCCCGCACTGTGAGTGCGTTATGACTGGGCCGCCGAACGCGCTCGCTGGCGTTTCCGACGTGCAGCGGGACTACGTGGTACAGGTGTTGTCGGCCGCCTTTGCGACCGACCGCCTGTCCATGGAGCAACTGGACGAACGGTTGTCGGCGGTGTATCGCGCGCGATCGCTTGGCGACTTGGAAGTGTTGCTGGCGGATCCTGCCGACGCGAGCCGTTCGCTCGCCGACGCCGGCTCAGTCGGTCGCGTCGCGGCCGATCCGGTAGTGCCGGCGCGAGGCGTGGCAATGGCCATCATGGGTGGCTTCGATCGCAGTGGTAGTTGGATCGTGCCGCGTCATCTGCGCGTGGTGGCCGTGATGGGTGGCGGCCAGCTCGACCTGCGCACCGCGAAGCTCGGCGCCGGCATTACGGAGATCGAGATCTTCACGTTTTGGGGTGGCGTTGAGATCTTCGTGCCGACTGGCGTTCGAGTGGAAGTCACCGGCATGGCCGTGATGGGCGGCTTTTCCGTGCGCGGCGCTGAGGCCACTGAGAATCCTGATGCGCCGGTGCTGCGAATCAGTGGCTTGGCGGTGATGGCCGGTGTCGACGTCAAGCACAAAGGGCGCGACAAGCAGAGTGAAAAGCGTTACCTGCAGGCGCTCGAGCGGGCGCAGAAGCTGCGAGTGCGCTCGGGCGGCTGACGGGCGGGAAGGGCTGCACTACTCAGAGCTCTGTTGCCAGGGTCAGACGTCAGACTTGGTATAGTGTTCGGAATTCAGCAACGATAGTGCACAGTTTCGAGTGGTTTGATGGAGTGTGGCCTCTTGTCTCGCGACGAGTGCCAAATCGCTCGGTACTGTGCACTGTGGTTGCTCACGACTGAACACTATACCCAGTCTGATGCCTGTGCCTGATTTCTGAGTTCAGACCACTGAATTTCGGCGCGCTGTCTCACCCAATCGGCTTCTTCGGCGCCACGAACACATTGGGTACGCCGAGTCGTGTGAGCAACGCATTGAACTGCTGCAGGTCATTGTCTTCCAGTTTCTGCAGCGTGTTCAGTTGCACGTTGAGCTTGGTTGAGAGATCGGTGAGGATTTCTCCGTGCTGGCGCGTGGGTGGATTAGTGCCTTCGTTTACCTGTCCATTCAGTGTTACGAACATCTGGTACAGCTTGATCGGATAGTTGAGTGTGGCCTGATCGGCCTTGGTGTACACCTCGTACACTTCGGCGCGCACCGTTTCCAGCTTCTTGCGCAGCGCGGTGGCCATGGTTTTCACCGAATCGGCATACGCCTGTGAACTCGCCTGGCGGGCACGCTGATCGAGTTGCTGCTGCAGGTCCTGCATGCGCGCCACCGCCTCGGTAATGCTGGTGATGCGCGCGCCGACGGCCGTGGCCGCATCGAACTGTGCCTTGTACTCGGCCACCGTGAGTTGCACCCGAGGATCGGCGCGCACCGTGAAGCCACGCGACAGCGTGTCCTTGCCCACGATGAGTCGCACCGTGTAGTCACCCGGCACCGCCATCGGGCCTTCGTACGAGCCGTCGTCGTTGATCGAGCCCGGGATGCGCTTGGGGCCCGTGTACATGAGATCCCACACGAAACGGTTCGCGCCGGTGCGCGCGTGCACCACCGAGTCGGCCGGAGCGTACGCGAGTTGCATCACGTTCTGCAGCGCGCGCGCGGCGTTCGCCGCCGAATCGGCTTGCACGTTGCCGGTGCTGTCCTTCTTGCCGGGAGTATCGCTGGCGAAGGTGCGGACCACGGTACCGTTCGACTCGAGGAATTGCACGGTGATCGGTGACGCTGGCTTGGTCTTGAGCCAGTAGTCCACCGTGACGCCGAACGATGGATTGGCGCCGGCGCTACCGCCACGTCCTCCACCGCTGGCCCAGCGAATCGCCGGAGCGGGCGCGAACAGATGCGTCGCCTTCGTGGTGATCGAGTCGCCCAGCGCGCGCAGAGGCGAGATGTCGTCGAGTGACCAGAAGGCGCGACCATGCGTGGCGACGATGAGGTCGTTGTCGTGCACGCGCACGTCACGGATGCTCACGCGTGGCAGATTGAGCTGCAGCGGCTCCCAGTTGAGGCCGTCGTTGAACGACGTGTAGATACCTGTTTCCGTTCCCGCGAAGAGCAGCCCCTTGCGTTTCACGTCACTGCGGATGGCGCGCGTGTACGCACCCACGGGGATGCCGGCGTCGATCCGTGTCCAGGTGGCGCCGTAGTCGGTGGTCTTGAACAGGTACGGCGTGTAGTCGTCCTGTTGATAGCGGTTGGCCGCCAGGTACGCGGTACCGGCATCGAACGGCGAGGCCTCGATGATCGACACGCGCGTGAACTTTCCGAACGCCTTGGGTGACACGTTCTTCCACGTGGTGCCGTTGTCGGTGGAGATGTGCACGAGTCCGTCGTCGCTCCCGGTCCAGAGCACACCGGCCTTCACCGGCGATTCGGCAAAGGCGAAGATCGTGGCATACCACTCGGTGCCGGTCATGTCGCCACTCACCGGGCCGCCGCTGCGTCCCATGGTGTTGGTGTCGGCGAGCGTGAGGTCACCGGAGATCTTGTCCCACGACGCGCCCTGATTCTTCGAGCGCCACACGTACTGCGACGCGGTGTAGAGCGTGCTCGGATCGTGCGGGGAGAAATGGATCGGGAAGGTCCACTGGAATCGCTGCGGCACATCTTTCACGGCGATGCCGTCGTAGTTGCCAAGCCACACGGACACGTCGCGTCGGGTATTGGTCTGCTTGTCGTGGCGCGTGAGCTGGCCCATGTAGCAGCCGCCGAACGTGACGTCCGGATTCTTCGGATCGATCGCGATGTACGCGTTCTCGCAGCCGGCCACCGGGAACCAGTCGCGCTCGCCGATGAAGCCGTTGTCGGAACGACTCGCGATCGACACCGTGCTGTTGTCCTGCTGTGCCCCGTAAATTCGATACGGCTGCTGGGTGTCGGTGGTCACATGATAGAACTGCGAGGTGGGCTGGTTGCCCTGCGTGCTCCACGTGCGGCCGCCGTCCATCGAGATGGTAGCGCCGCCATCGTTGCCGTTGATGAGACGGTTCGGATCCTTCGGGTCGACCCACATGATGTGCGTGTCGCCGTGCGGTACGCGTATCGGCGTGAACGTCCGTCCACCGTCGATCGAGCGATGCACCGTGAGATTCATGACATACACGGTGTTCTCGTTCACCGGGTCAGCCGTGAGGCTCATGTAGTAGAACGGCCGCACCACGAACTTCTGATCGCCGCTGGTGCGCGACCACGTGGCACCGGCGTCGTCGGAGCGGAACACACCGCCCAGTGAGTCCTGCGCTTCGATGTTGGCGTACACGCGCTGCGAATTCGCGGGAGAGACCGACACACCGATCTTGCCGATCAGCCCCTTCGGCATGCCCGGATTGAAGGTGAGTTCTTTCCACGTGTCGCCGCTGTCGGTGCTCTTCCACAGGCCGCTGCGACCAGCGCCGGCGTCCATACCCCAAGGGCTGCGCTGGAACTTCCACATCGAGGCATACACAATGCGCGGGTTGTTCACGTCGATCGACAGATCGGCGGCGCCGGTGCTGTCGTTGAGGAACAGCACCTTTTTCCAGGTGACGCCACCGTCGGTGGTTCGGAACACACCACGGTCTGCCGACGGACCGAACGCGTGCCCCAGCGACGTCACGAACGCGACATCCGGATTGGACGGGTGGACGCGCAGCGACGTGATCTGCTGCGCATTGGAGAGGCCGCGGGGCGTCCAGGTTTGCCCGCCGTCCGTGGAGCGATACACGCCCGTACCGTAGGTGAGGTCTTCGCGCGGCTTGCCTTCGCCGGTGCCGACCCAGATCACGTTGGGGTCGCTCGGGGCCACCGTGATCGCCCCGACTGACGAGATGTCGGTCTTGCCGTCGGTGAGGTTCTCCCACGACTGACCGGCGTTCGTCGTTTTCCAGACACCGCCGTTCACGGCGCCGAAATAGAAGACGAGGGGCTTCGTGGGGTCGCCGGTCACGGCCGTCGCCCGGCCGCCCCGTGACGGGCCCACGTTACGCCAGCGAAGCGACTTGAAGGCGCTATTCGACTTCGACCCGTCGCTGTACAGGGTGGGGTCGTAGGCGGGGCGCTGCGCAGCGGCCGGCATCGCGCTGAGCAGCAGGAGCGCAGCGGTGGCACCGCTGCGACGTATTAGGGATGATGAACGCATCCGTGGACGTTGCCAGTCTTCGGCGCCGGGTGCAAGATCAGCCGACTCCTGACCTTTCCCTTCCGTATCGAGGCTGCCCATGCGACCCGTGCCCGACCGATCGCTCGTTCCCTCTGCCGCGCGGCTGGCCGCGAGCGGTACCCTGCTCGTGTTGTCTGCCTCCCCGCTCTGGGCACAGGCGAAACGGCCGATGGCCTGGGTGGACGCGCAGCGACTCCGCTCGGTGGCCGGTTCGGCCATCTCACCCGATGGCACCCAGATGCTGTACGCGCTCACGACGTCCGACTGGAAAGAGGCGACGACCCAGAGCGATATCTATTGGGTACGCACCGACCGCGGTCTCGAAACCACGCGGCAGCTCACCTTCACCAACAACAAGAATGAATCCTCGCCGCGCTGGGCGCCTGCTGGTGGGTGGTTCGTGTTCTCGTCCAATCGTGAAGGCGCAGGAGACGCCAAGCAGCAGCTCTTCCTCATGCGCGCCGATGGCGGGGAAGCGCGTCGCATCACGAACGCCAAGGAAGGTGTGAGCACGTTCGCCTTCAGTAAGGACGGGCAGTGGCTGGTGTATCGTAGCGGAAAGTCCAGCGAGGAGCAGCTCTACGCGCTCGCGATGGCGTCGCTCGACCGCGGAACGTCTCTCGATTCACTCACGGCCACGCAGCTGACCACGCACCCCACCGGTGTGGGCAGCTGGGAACTGGCCCCCGACTCCCGTCGCCTGTACTTCATTACGGCCGACACCGTCGACGCCGACGAAAAGGCGCGTGTGGAGAAGAAGTTCACGGTGGCCGTACGGAACGCCGCGACGTCCATCAACTCGCTGTGGATGGTCGACCTCGCATCGGCGTCGCGCGCTACCACGCGCGTCACGCGCGACACGTCGCTGGCGGTCACCGCCTTTGTGATCGCGCCTGACAGTAAGTGGGTGGGCTTCACCGCCGTCCCCAACGACCGCTACAAGCGCAATATCACCGAGCAGGGGATCTACGCCGACCAGTTCCTGCTCGATACGCGCGACGGCAGCATCGAGCGTCTCACGAAGAACGAGGAGTCGTCGGAGTCGGGACTCGCCTTCTCACCCGACTCGCGCACCATCGCCTTCTCGGCGTCCGACGACATGACCGCGTACAACATGAAGAACCGCCGCGTGTACGTGCGCGCGACCGACGCGAAGGGTGCGGCCTTCCGGAAGATCGGTGATCTCGACGGCGACGTGAGTGCCGACTGGTGGTCGGCCGACGGCAAGACGATCTATTTCAACGAAGGCTTCAAGGCCACGCAACAGCTGTTCGCGCTCGATGTGGCGTCGGGCAAGGTGAAGGCGGTCACCGATGTGAAGGGGGTGATCTCGGTGACGCAGGACGACGCCACCAAGCGCCTGATGGTGTCGTATCAGGACCCGACCACGCCGCCGTCCGTGTTTACGGTCGCGTCGCTGTCGGCGCTTGCTTCACGCGGCTCGTGGACGCAGCTCACCGATCCCAACCCTTGGGTACGGGAGCAGATTGCACTGGGCGAGGAGACCGAAGTCACCTGGACCTCGAAGGACGGCAAGAAGGTGGGCGGCGTGCTGCTCAAGCCGGTCGGCTATCAGCCCGGCAAGAAGTATCCGCTGATCGTCGCCATTCACGGCGGCCCGGCGGCGGCCGATCAACTGTCGTTCAACGGGGGCTACGGCGCGCAGGTGTACGCGGGGCAGGGCTGGGCGGTGCTGATGCCCAACTACCGCGGCTCCACGAACTACGGCGAGGCGCATAAGAACGGCATCGTCGGCAACTACTTCGAGCCGGGCTACAACGACATCATGACCGGCGTCGATGCCCTCATCGCGCAGGGCCTCGTGGACGAGACCAAAATGGGTGTGCTGGGCTGGAGCGCCGGTGGCCACTGGAGCAACTGGATCCTGACGCATACCGATCGCTTCAAGGGCATCTCGAGCGGTGCCGGCACGTCGAACTGGATCTCGATGTACGCGCAGAGCGACGTGCAGCGGAACCGTCAGTACTACCTCGGCGACAAGCTCCCGTACGACGACTTCGACGCGTATTGGAAGCAGTCGCCGATCAAGTACATCCGCAACGCCAAGACCCCTACGATGATTCACGTGGTGGAAGGCGATCCGCGGGTGCCGAGCCCGCAGAGTGTGGAGCTGCACATGGGCCTGAAGCGCGTCGGCGTGCCGACGGAGCTGTTCATGTACCCCGGCGCGTCACACGGCATTCCCGATGCGCGCAACCGGCTCGTGAAGAGCACGGCCGAGATGGCGTGGATGAACTACTGGGTGCTCGGCACCGGCAAGAAGTTCTCGTGGCGTGAAGTGCTCGAAACGCTCGAGGATCCGAAGGCCGAGAAGAAGGTCGAGGTGAAGGGGATCAACTGATCGGTTCCTACGAAACCAGCCGACTACGGGCACCCCTTGGCCACGATCGGAACCGCGCACTCACTGCCGTCGACGGCACACAACGCGGCGCGCATCACCAGTCGATCGGCAAAGCGGGTAATCGGGAAGCCGTTGTCGGGCAGTACGTCGAGCGTGGGCCACGCCTTCACGAGGTTGCCCATGATGCGGGCGTGCTCCCGAGGCGACTGAAGACCCGGGCTCTTGGCGGTCCGGCGCAGCTGGGCGAGGTCGAACATCAGCCAGGCATTTTCATCGGTGATCTCGCCCACGGCATGTTCGCTGCGCTCCTTCACGTCCCCTTCGTGCAGGCGGACCGCGATGGCGAGGGCGGAGTTCAGCGTGGCTAGTGTTGCCGATTCTTGGCCCCCAGCGAGTTCTACGGCGGCCATGCCCTGCAGGAACGTGACACTCTCGCGGGTGATGTTACTACCCACCGACGGGACGTCGCTGTAGGCCTTCACCAGCACGCTGCGGGCGTCCGCGACCGCCTTCCGGGACGAGAGTAGCCGGACCAACGCGTCGGCACTGGACCGATCGCCCGGAGGGGCGGCGGTGACCGCTTCACGTAGAATCGTGGTGGCGCTGTCGGCGCAGCCGCGCAACATCCAGAGATCCGCGCGGCCGCGTCGGGTGGCCTGTTCGGTCGCGAGGTCCCCAGAGGTGCGGGCGGCCGAGCCCGCTTGCTCCAGTGTGCGAAGCGCGGAATCGACTTGTCCGCGCAGGGCGAGGGCGCGACCGGCGCGCCAGAGCACGACCGCCTCGCCGGACTGCGCCATGAGGTCGCGCGTAGCGGCGGCGGAGACCAGCACAGCCGCCGCGACCAGCGCGCGCAGCGGGAGCTTGGTCATCCGATCACCAGCCCCGGGAGGGGCGAGGGAGCCGAAAGCGCGTCTTGAGCGGCCATGAGGACGGAGGCGGGAAGGGGTGAACTACCGGCCCGCTTGGCGGCTTCGACGACCATCGAGAGCGCGCGGGCCTGCGCCGCATACGCCGCAAGAAGGGCACCACCGGCCCCCGGGATGGCCACAATGTCCTGCGCCAGGTCGTCGAGATGACGAACCAAGGCGCCTCCCTGGGATGAGCCCTGGGCGGATAGCGAGTTCAACGGTACTTCACGGTCCTGGTTCGATTCTTGGTCGGAGGTGCTGCCCCAGAACCCCGGAAACGCCGACGCCGACAGGGCTTCCTGCACACGCCCGTTGCTCGACGCCAGAGCGGCCAAACGGCGCCGCGCCACCTGCGATGACTCAAATCCCACGCGAAATCTCCGGAAAGTGCCGTCTGTCAAAGGTTTACGCAGGTTTACCCTGAGTTTGCTCTTGACAGGAACGGACCCGTTACATAAATGCGACAGTGATGGCGATGCGGTGAAGGCGGGGATAACCGCATGCTATAGCGATGCTTACTGCAGATGCTTCGTGGTTCGGCGCTTTCCTGATGCCGAACGGGCGCCTAGCACGTCGTCGGCGCGGAGCAGAACGGTCTTGATCGATCACCCGGTCGTCGCCGGCGTGTGCTTCGATCAGAGGTCTGAGGCCTGTGCCAACACCACGTCGGGTGTCGGACAGGGTACGGTTCGAGCTCTCCCCTGGAGGAGGCTGGATGCACGTCCTCACCCCGGTAGCTGAACGTGATCTTGCGGCGAGGGATCTGGCGGAACTCGCCAGAACCACCCTCGACGATCACTGGGCCGTCGCTGCGATACCGAGCGAGCGGCGTGCGCTGCTGCTGGAGCGGGCTGACGCGGCCGCCCTTCGCCCCGGGGACGGGCTTGGCGAGCCGATCGCCGACGGACTCGCGCTGCTCGGCACCGCGTACGAACTGGCGGCCCTCGGTCAGCTCGACGCGGCCCTCCAGCCGGCACCGAGTGCCGGACGCGATCTCGCTCAGGCCGTGCTGGCCCTCGGGGCGGCTCGCGCCTTCCGCTGCTCGGCGGCGCTCCGGCCGCCCACCGACGATGGAGAATTGGCGGTGAAGTGGGCGCTCAAGCTTGGTGCCTTGGCGCTCGTGTCGCGGCAGACCGAGGCGTACATCCGCTGG
>JBBQXC010000138.1:0-12295 GCA_038210005.1 Gemmatimonadales bacterium | reverse complement strand
GGGTGGGTATACTGTCGAGCTCAAAATCGACGGCGCGGCGATCGCGCTGACGTATCGCGACGGCGTGCTGGCAGCCGGTACGACGCGGGGAGATGGCACCGACGGCGAGGACGTCACGGTGAACATCCGCACGATTCGCGGTCTACCGCTGAGGTTGCTGGGCGATGGTCATCCGCCGCTAATGGAGATTCGCGGCGAGGTCTACATGCCGTTCGCCGGTTTTGAAGCCATGAACGAAGCACGGGTGGCTGCGGGCGAGCCGGTGTTCGTGAATCCACGGAATGCGGCCGCCGGTGCGCTGCGCCAGCTCGATCCGTCGATCACGGCGCAACGTCCATTGCGCTTCTTCGGCTACGCCGCAGTGCTTCCCGACGGCAATGCGCCCGCCCGCAGTCAGTGGGAGCTGCTCGAACAATTGAGCGCGTGGGGGATCCCCGTGGCGCCGCACCGCGAGCGATGCCACACCATGGCCGAGGTCTCGGCGTGGGCGCACACCGTCGAACACGAGACGCGCGCGACCCTCGGCTTCGCGATCGACGGCGGAGTGGTGAAGGTGAACGATATGTCGTTGCAGGACGAACTCGGTGTGCGCAACGATCGTACGCCGCGCTGGGCGATTGCCCGGAAGTTCGCGCCCGATATGGCGGTGACGAAACTGATCCGGATCGACGTGAGCGTGGGACGGACCGGCGTGCTCACGCCATTCGCGGTGCTCGAGCCGGTCGAAGTGGGCGGGGCGACGGTCACGTTTGCGTCGCTGCACAACGCCGATCAGATCGCGAAGAAGGATCTGCGCGACGGCGACTGGGTGCAGGTGGTGCGCGCCGGCGATGTCATTCCGTACGTCCTCGGGCCGGTGCCGGAGCGACGCGATGGCAGCGAGCAGGCGTGGACGATACCGTCGCACTGCCCGCGCTGTCATTCGCCCACCCATCGATATGGCGATGATGTCGCGACGTATTGCACCAATGTCGCCTGCCCGGGACGACAGCTCGAAGGACTCGTGCACTTCTCGAGCAAGGATGCCCTCGACATCGACGGACTTTCGTATGCGCGCATTCAGCAATTCCTCGAAGCCGGCTTCGTCGCTGACTTCGCCGATCTGTTCGACCTCTCGGTGGAGCAGCTCGTGTCGCTCGAGCGCTTCGGCACGAAGAGCGCCGAGAATCTGGTGGCCGCGATCGCGGCGGCGAAGCAGCAACCACTGTCGCGATTGCTGTTCGGACTCGGCATCCGTCATGTCGGCGCGCAGGCCGCGCAGTTGCTGGCGAAGCAGTTCGGCAGCATGGACGCGATCGTCGCCGCCACGCCGGAGCAATTGGGCGCGGTGCGCGGCATCGGCGACATCATCGCCGCGTCGGCGTCGTCGTATTTCGCCGATCCCACGTCCCGGGCGCTCGTGGAGCGGCTGCGCGCACGTGGCGTGCGGTTCGACGAGCCAAACGCGGTACAAGCCGACGGCCCCTTGACCGGGGCGACCGTGGTGCTCACGGGCTCCCTGCCGACGCTCTCGCGGACCGACGCGGCGGCACTGGTCGAGGCGGCGGGCGGGCGGGTGACCAGCAGTGTGTCCAAGAAGACCACGTTCGTGGTGGCCGGCGAAGCAGCGGGCAGCAAGCTGGATAAGGCAATCGAGCTGGGCATCGCCGTGATCGACGAAGCCGAGCTGATCCGGCGAACCGGGCGATGACCGACACACTCCGGGCATCGTCCATCACGCCGTCCGCGCTTGACGTGACCCCTGCATTGGGCGAGCGTCACGGGATCATGAGCACTTCGCTTCCTTTTCTGACTACCCGAACCGTTACGGTGCCGGTCGAATTTTTCGACGGGCTCCGCCGGTCCACCCAGCACGCGCATCCCGCCATCCCGGTCGATGCCGTCCGTGACGCGGGCTACGCGGCGGGGCAGGCACTGTTCGACCACTTCTCGGCGTGGCTGGCGGATCGCAGCGAGCACGGTCCCGACAACGTGCTCGACAGCCGTTTCCCGCTCCTGCTTCGGGAGTACTTCTTCGAGATCGGCTGGGGGCTCGTCCAGCTCTCGTCGCTGAGCGAAGCAGTGATGGTGCTCGACGGGAACAACTGGGGCGAAGCAGCTGATGACGCGAGCGGCTGCCCGGTATCGACGGGGCTCTTCGCGGGCTTCTTCGGGCGGCTGGCCGACGCACCGATTTCGGTGCTCGAAGTGCCCCCCGAGTCGGCCGGCGGCGGCCAGTGCCGTTTCCTGCTCGGTTCGGTCGACGTGCTCAACTACGTCTGGGAAGCGATGGAACGCGGCATCCCGTACGAGCGGGCCGCCACCAGCGCCTGTTCGGTGTCCTGATCGGACTCCCGATCAGACCTCGGGGATCAGTCCGGCGTACTTGGGGTTTGGCCGGAGTTCACCGTCAATCAGGATTTCGCGGTCCCAGGGCAACACGATCATGCTCTGCGTGGCCAGCGCGAAGTAGTCGGGGGCAAAACTGCCGGTTTTGAAGCTCACAGCGGTGCGCACTTCCTGGGCACCCGCATTCCCGACGGCTGCGACGGCCAGCCGCATGGTCTGACCGGAGTCGCAGGTCTCGTCGACGACGAGCACGCGCTTGCCCCGCACCTCCATCGGCGCGGCCCCGAATACCGCTGGTGTTTCACGAACCCGGGACGCGTTGTAGCGACGCGACACCAGAATCGAGTGGAACGGCAGATCGAGAATCGCCGCCACCGCGGCCCCCGGTACGACGCCGGCCGTGGCAATGCCCACGACGAGCTCCGGGCTCCACTCACGCGCAACGCGCACGGCGAGCGCGCGAGCCAACTCCCCGAAGAGCGGCCAATCCACGATCATCACGCCCTTGGAGGGATCTGGTGCGTACGGCTGTGGTGCGGTCATGGTGGTGCTCCGGTGTGGGATCCCGCAGTGTAACCCGAGTGTAGCCCTCAGAGTGCCCTGCGGCAACTTGTTGGCAGCGCGCTGTCCGGATAGCTTTGCGCTTCGATGCGCAGCTTCCCTTTTTACTTTCTCCGATCCACGGCGAGCGCATGACTTGGTGGCGCCGCCTCGGGGGCGGCTCGTCCGGGCGCGATCCGCGCCACACGGACTTCCTGGCTGAAGCGCTCGATCTCGAGTCGCGCGGCGATTACGCGAACGCCCTGACGTCGTATCGACTCGCCTTGCGCGAGCGACCCGATGACCTCGGCGTCTTGCAGAACATTGCCATCGCGTTCTCCAAGACCGGGCAGCCCGAAGAGGCCATTCGGACGTACCGTCGCGCCCTGCAACTCGATGCAGAATCGCCGGGGGCCCACTATGGCCTCGCGTTTCTGCTCCTGAAGCGGGGTGATTCGGCGCACGCGGCCATGCATCTCGAGTCGTTCCTCCAATTCAGTACCGAGCAGGATCCGACGTCCGCACGATTCCGAGCCCACGCCGAGCACACGCTGGCGCAGTTGCAGGGTGCCCCGGACGCTTCCGACGGCCGGTATCAGGATCCGTCGGCGCCATCGGGCGACCACGACGGATCGGCCTACACGGACGAGGGCTGACGTGGGACGCGTGCTCTCCATCGTGAGCCAGAAGGGTGGCGTCGGCAAGACGACCACCGCCGTGAACCTGGCGGTTGCGTTCGCGCGCCGCGGACTCAAAACGCTGCTGATCGACGCCGACCCGCAGGGGGCGGTGCGGTACGGCGTCGGACTGCGCCGCGGTCACCCCACGGTCGGGTTCGATGACTATCTGCGTGGCGAGAAAGCGCTGCGCGAAGTGATTCTGCCGACCGCGCTTCCGTGGCTCCGCGTAATTCTCGCCGGCAGCGTCAGCGAGTCGGCCGACCATTCGGATTTTCAGCATCGTGTGGGCGAGAGCACCGTGCTGGCCGATTTGCTGGCCATGGCTCGCGAACGCTGTCACGTGGTGGTGGTCGATACGCCACCGGGGCTCGGTGCCATCACCCGTCGCGTGCTGGCGGCCAGTCAGCATGTGGTGGTGCCTCTGCAGTGCGAGCCGCTCGCGTTGCAGACCACGCCGCAGATTCTGCGCGCCATTCAGGACGTGATCAGCATCAACGACGAGCTCACGCTCGAGGGCATTCTGCTCACGATGTTCGAACAGGGGAATCCGGCGTCGGAGCGTGTCGTGCACTATGTGCGTGAACATCTGCCGCCACATCTCGTGTTCGACACGCCGATTCCGCGCACACCTGCCACGGCCGACGCCTTCGCCGCCGGTCAGCCGGTCGTGCTGCGCAATCCGGCCGATGCCGCAAGTCAGGCGTACGTGAACATCGCGACGCGACTCGCCGAGCGCTTCGCGTGACACCGTCGGTGCGGGCGCGACGTCGCGCCAGTGCGATGCTCGTGTCGGCGGTGATCGCCGCCACCGGCATCGGCACGGCCTGCTCGGAAGTCGGGCTTGGTCCGAATGAAGCGGCGGCGATCGAACTCGATCCGTTCCCGTCGCCGTCGGTGGTGCTGGGTGATACGCTGCGCACCATCGATGGCATCGTGGCGCCGGTACGCGCCCGTGTGTTCAACGTGCGCGGCGACGTGATCGACGAGGCGATACCGCTTTACCTGTACGCCGACTTCAACATCGACTCGGCGTTGGCGATCGACTCCCTCACCGGCATCGTCGTCGCGAAGAAGCTTGTCTCCGGCGACAAGCGCATTGCCGCACGAATCGGCGGCTCGCTACAGGTGTTGCGCGGCATTCGCATCGTGCCCCGCCCGGACTCTGTCGACGGCACGAGTCGTACGGACACTCTGGGCACGAGCCTGCCCGACACGGGTCGTCGGGGACTCGACAGCAACTCGACCAAGGCGCTCACGGTCACGGTGCGACATCTCGAGGACGGTGCGGTCAGGACGGTTCGCTCGTGGCCCGTGCGCTTTCAACTGCTGTCGCCGGCCAATCCGACCAACGACACCATGGCAGCCGCCTTTCTGGTGGACGACCAGGGTCGCGCCAGCACCATCGACACCACCGACGACAGTGGCGTTGCCGGACGGCGTGTACGCGTGCGCGCGCTGCAGTTTCCGGTCGGCGCGGCCGTGGATTCGGTGGTGGTCCGAGCCAGCGTGACGTACAGGGGCGTACCGCTCAAGGGCTCTCCGGTTCGGCTCACCGCCCACGTTCGTCGTGGGTCCCGATAGTCCAAGGGACTCCCGCCAGACGACGCCAGGGCGCAATTTCAGGGTATCCCACCTGGCGTCGCTCCGGTTCGTTGCACCGATGCGCCTCTGCCCTGCCTTTCGCTCCATTCGGAGATGGCGATGACTTCGGTCGCGGCAAATTCTAATCCTGCCCTGAACGTGACGATGAACGGCCTTCCGGCCTCGTCGCGCTATGCCTCCGGTGGACCGCGTCCCCCGCACGGCACGATCAACGCGCTGTTCTTCGATGCCGTCGAACGATTCGACCGCGCCGATGCGCTCAGCGCGAAGGTGCGCGGCGTATGGGAGCCGATGTCACACCGCACGATCCTGGAGCGTGTGCGTCGCACCGCACTCGGCCTCGCCGAGCTGGGCATCGTCGCGCAGGATCGCGTGGCCATTCTCTCTGAGAACCGTCCGGAGTGGCCGATCGCCGACTATGCCTGCCTCTGCAGCGCGATCACCGATGTGCCGATCTACCCCACGCTTCCCGCCGACCAGCTGCCGTACCTGCTGAACGATTCGGGCGCGCGCGCGATCTTCGTGTCGAACGCCGATCAGGCGAAGAAGGTCGCGTCGATCCGAAGTGAGGTGCCCGGGCTGCAGTGGATCATCGGCTTCGCGGCCACGAAAGCCGACGGCTGCGACCTCACCCTCGCCGAGATCGAAGCGAAGGGCGCTGCGGTGGACAGCGCCGAGCGCGCCACCACCTTCAAGCGTGATGCGCTGGCCGTGACCCCCGACCAACTGCTCACGCTGATTTATACGTCTGGCACGACGGGAAATCCGAAGGGCGTGATGCTGACGCAAGACAACCTGTACTCGAACGTCATCGCCACGAAGAGCTCGTTGCACGTGAGCACGAGCGATCTCGCGCTCAGCTTCCTTCCGCTCAGCCACATCTTCGAACGCTGCGGCGACTACTTCCTGTTCGCGAACGGGGTGCGTATCGCGTACGCCGAGTCGATCGACACGGTGCCGGTGAACATGAATGAAGTGAAGCCGACGATGATGATGTCGGTACCGCGACTCTACGAGAAGATCTACGCGCGCGTGGTCGAGAACGCCGTGGCCGGTGGCGCGCTCAAGCAGCGCATCTTCTTCTGGGCGAAGAACGTCGGTGAGAAGTGGGCCGACGAAAAGCTCGCCGGGCGAGAACCGGCCGGTTTTCTCGCCATGCAGTACGCGCTCGCGCAGAAACTGGTGTTCTCGAAGCTGAGGGAGCGCACGGGCGGGAACCTGCGGTTCTTCGTGTCGGGTGGGGCGCCGCTCTCGCCCGACATCGCGAAGTTCTTCTACTCCGCAGGACTGATCATCCTCGAGGGCTACGGCCTCACGGAAACGTCGCCGGTGATTTCGACGAATACGTTCGAGCATTACCGGTTGGGTAGCGTGGGCCGGCCGATTCTCGGTGTGGAAGTGATGATCGCGGCTGACGGCGAGATTCTGTCACGCGGACCGCACATCATGCGCGGTTACTACAATCATCCCGAAGCGACGAAGGACGCCATCGACGAAGAGGGATGGTTCCACACCGGCGATATCGGTGAACTGGTCGACGGATACCTGCGTATCACCGATCGCAAGAAGGACATCATCGTGACGGCGGGTGGAAAGAACATCGCCCCGCAACCGATCGAGAACATGTTGCGGACGAACAAGTACGTCTCTCAAGCGGTGATGCTCGGAGACAAGCGCAAGTTCCCCGTTGTGCTCGTGGTACCGAACTGGGATCAGCTCGAGAAGTGGGCCGCGTCGCAGAGCATCGTCTGGACCAGCCGCGCCGAGCTGGTGGCGATGCCGACGATCAACGCCAAGATGGAGAAGGAAGTGAAGACGCAGTTGGCCGCACTGGCCAGCTACGAGACACCGAAGAAGATCGCGTTGCTCGAGCATGACTTCAGCGTCGAACGCGGCGAACTCACGCCGACACTCAAGGTCAAGCGCCGCGTGATCGACAAGACGTACAAGCCGCTCATCGACAGTCTGTACGAGGAGTAGGCGCTACGGCACGGATTCAGGCGCGCGTCGGCGGAGCTCAACGAGCCCGCTGGCGCGGGTGGTCGTTTCCGCGACCCATTCGGTCGCATCACGCGCGAGTTCGCGCATGCCGGCCGGGATCGGTGCGTGTGCCGGCGCCACCAGGCGCCCCCCGAGCCGCAGTGCACGGGCCGCACTGTCGAGCATGGACGTCGAGGCGTTCACGGCGTCCACGGCCACCGCCGCCAGCGTATCGACACCGAGTGGAAGTCGGTCGGCGACCACAATGCGGGAGGCGCCCACGGCACGTCGCCCACCGGCGGCATTCACGAGGAGTTGCGGCGCGGCGACGTACGACGCGAGCGGTTCACTGCCGGCCGCGTAGCGCCCGACCAAGGCGACGGGCTGCCGGCTTTCGGCCACACCGAGCAGGGCGGCGAGACGCAACAGTTGATCATCGGTGGGCACCGTGTCGTTTGCCGGCATCGGTGCCTCACTGAAGTGCGCGACGCCGTCGGCGACGCGGTATTCAGCACCGCATACGGGACAGGCCAGTTCAGCGTCGATCAGTTCGGACCCGGACGCCACGTGCACGACGGCGACGAGCCAGCTTTCGTCGTGTGGTGCGGGGCAGCGGAGCGAGTCGAGCAGGTCTCGTTGCATCGCTGAATGATAGCAGATCGCTACTCGAGCAGCTCCTGTTGCGAGGCCGGCATGATGGACGCCGGCTTGAGGTAGCGATCATACCAACCGGTCAGACGATTGTGCCAGTCCGTGAATTCGCCGGCATTCGTCATCGGAATACCGTGGCCACCGTTGGTGTAATTCACCCACTCCACCGTTTTCCCGAGACGGCGCAAGGCGAAGTACATCTCACGGGTGTTGATCGCCGGCACGTTGTGATCCTCACCGCCGGTGACCAGCAACAGCGGCGTTTTGATGCGGTCCGCGAACATCACGGCGCTGTGCTGCACGTACTTCTGCGGCTGCTCCCACATCGTGGCGCCGATGCGATCTTGCGTCTTTTCAGCGGCGTTCACATTGCGCACACCGAGGCGTGGGGAATCCGTGTAGAAGGAGACGAGATCGACCTTACCGGAAATATTGATGGCGGCCTTGAACCGGTTGGTCTGCGTGATGAGCAGGTTGGTCGCGTATCCGCCGTAGCTGGTGCCATGCACGCCAAGCTTGCTGCTGTCGGCGATGCCCATCTCGATCAGCTTGTTGGCGCTGGCCGTTACACCCTTGAGCCACGCTTCACCCGGGTAGCCCGTCTCGAAGGTGACGGATGGTTTCATGACCGCGTAGCCACGGCTGGCGAGATACATCGTGGTCGCGTCGAAGCTGTCGTCGAAGAAGTCTTCGTACACGCTGAAGACCGTCGGCATCGTACCGGCCGCACCCGCGGGCAGCGTCAGCACACCGAATTGCGGGCGGCCGTCGGCGTCGAGATACTGTACGAGTTTCGTCGTCGGCAGCGCGCGCGACGCGAGCTGCGGATTGGACTCCACGACCCGACGCGGTGCCTTGAACGCGGCGTCGGCGAGCCAGAGATCCGCCGGTCGGCCATTCGCGCCGATCGTGACGGCAAGCGTGGCGCCGTTCGGGCTTACGCGCGGCTGGCCGTACAACCGGCCGTCGCGCACCAGCGTGTCGACAGCGCCGGTGGCGACGTCTACGCGCAGCACGGCACGGTTCCAGTCCAGACGCGACGCCAGGCTGAGCAGCATGGTGCGACCATCGGCACTCCAGTCGGCGAGTGCCACGCGCGGACCGCGAATGGTGTCGGCAATCGCCACGATCGTGCGGCGCGTCGCGTCGGAAACACGTACCAGATGAAAGCCTGTGCGCGATGAGACGAGCACAGCATCCCCGGTCGGTGAAATGTTGACGAGCGTGAAACGTTCTTCGGCCGCTCGGGCAACGGAGTCTCGTGTGACATCACGCGGACCGCGCGCCGAATCGCTCCTGGCGCGTGGGGGCGCACCGATCAGTCGGCGCGACGTGGTGTCGGTGATGCTCGCGACGTAGACAGCTCCATCGCGCGCATACGCGTAGTGATCGCCATCGGCGGCGCTCGAGAGCGTCACGCCGCGCAACGAGGCGAAGATCACGCGCGCGCTGTCGCGGCCACTCCGCGCGAGCCATCGTGACTCGGTCGCAGGGCCACCCTCATAGTTGGTCTTCGCGTTGCGATCTTCGCGCCAGCTGACCAACTGCCCGTTGGGCGACGCCATCCAGGCGGCGAGCTGTGTGGCCGGTACGATGGTGTCGAGTTTCGCGGTAGCCGGCGTCAGCGAGACCACGATCGCCCGGTTCCCGAGTCGGCGCAGCACATCCCACGCGAGGAACGGCTCAGTGCCCACCTGGACCGAGATGGGTCCGCGCACGAGCGAGTCGAAGCGCGCACGCACTTCACCGATCCACTGCCGCTCTCGGATCGCCAGCAGTAGACGGCCGTCTTGCGTCCAGGAGAGACCGCTGTTGTCCGCCAAGCGTGCGCCGGCGAGTGATTGGACACGCAGCTTTCGCGTGGCGCCGTCCCACAGCAGCAGCTGCGGCAGGGTGTCACGCGTCGCGATCGCGAGCCGATCTCCGGATCGCGACCAGGCCACGGCACCGATGGTGCGCGGGGCGCTCACGAGCGGCGTGGTGTCGCCTGTTTCGGTGTTCAGCAGCAGCAGCCGAACAGGCGCTGGCCGGGTGTAGCTGGGATCTCCGTCGCGGGCGGCGACGAATCCAAGGCCGTCCCGCCGCGTGCCGATCCGCACCACGAGCCACTTGCCGTCGGGTGAGTAATCGCCCGCCGAAACGGTTCGAACGTCGAGCAGGTCATTGGGTGTCAGCGACCCCGCAGGAGCCGGCAGCGCGTTCGCCGACCCGGACTGTGCCGAAGCGCGTGGGGCGGAGATCGTGCAGGCGGCGAGGCTCAGTGCCAGCACCACGGCACGGCGATCGCGAGAGTGGGGTTGGTGGGACATGGCTCGGTCCGGATGGGCGCAGTGGAGTGCCTCAGGCCATTGCGGCCGTCGGCTGTCTCAAAGCTGCACGCGAATCCGGCGTCGGGCGAGGCTACCTGGCGCTACGCCCGACTGATTCGTAGCTCGTCGACGTTCACGTGTGCGGGCCGGGTGACGGCCCAGAGCACGGCGTCGGCCACGTCGTCGGGGCGCAACATGGCGGCTCGCGGCGGGAAGCCGGGGGTGTTGTCGGGATCGATGGGATCCCAGATGGGCGTATCGGTCGCCGACGGCGCGACCAGCGTGGCGCGGATACCGCTGCCACGTAGTTCTTCGCGCAACACTTCGTGCAGCGCGCGTGCGCCGAACTTGCTCGCTGAGTAGGCGCCATTGCCACTGTAGATGCTGCGATCGGCCACCGAGCCGATGGTGATCACATGGCCTCGGCCGTCCGCCCGCATGAGCGGTACGAACGCATGCAGGAAGCGAAAGGGCGCCAGCAGGTTCGCCTGAAGCGTCTGCTCGAACAGCGCGGGATCAGTGCTCTCGATGGGGCCGAGCGGAAAGACCCCGGCGTTGTTCACGAGGATCGACGGTCCATCAGCGCGGTGTTCTCGAATCGTCTTCACAGCACGCGCGACATCGACGGCGCTCGTGACGTCGCACGGCACCGCGACCGCACCACCGCCGATTTCCGTCGCGACACATGCGAGGTCGCTGACTGAACGGGAAATCAAGAACGTCTGAGCGCCCGCCGCCGCGAGGGCGACGGCCACTGCGCGGCCGATGCCGCGCGATGCGCCCGTGACCACGGCCGACACGCCGTGGAGCACCGGCAGCGTGGCCACAGCGCTCGTGGTCACCGGAACGCGCTCAGAACGACGCCGACGGGCCGTGTGCCAAGCGCAGGAACTCGCTCCGCGTCTTGGAGTCGTCCTTGAACAGGCCCCGCAGCGACGACGTGATGGTGCGCGAACTTTGCTTCTCGACACCGCGCATCATCATGCACAGGTGCACGGCTTCGATCACGACGCCGACCCCCTTGGGCTGCAGCACTTCATCGAGGGCGTTGGCGATCTGCTCGCCGAGTCGCTCCTGCACCTGCAGCCGCCGCGCGAACACGTCGACGACACGCGGGAGCTTGGACAGGCCGACGATCCTGCCGTTCGGGATGTACGCCACGTGCACCTTGCCGAAGAACGGAAGCATGTGGTGCTCGCACATCGAATACATCTCGATGTCGCGCACCATCACCATGTTCTCGTGATTCTCCTCGAACATCGCATCGCCGATGACCTGTCGCGCATCGAGGTCGTAGCCGCGCGTGAGCCACGCCATCGACTTGGCGACGCGGCTTGGCGTTTTCAGAAGTCCATCGCGATCGGGATCTTCGCCGAGCATCTCGAGCTGACGGCGAACGAGTCCTTCGAACTCGTGCTGCACGGCATTCTCGGTGGCGACATCGTCGGGGTCAGCCACCATCAGGCTCGCGTGCGCCGCCAGATTCGGTCGGATTCGGATCACGGTATTACTCCCCCTCGTAGTCGACATAATTATTCTCGGTTTCCCACAGCCGCAGCCGCACCAGCTTTCCCGGCGCAACGACCGGCTCCAGCACACGCCACATGCCCACGACGACATTCTCGGTCGTCGGATTCACGCCCTGCATGTACGGCACGTCGATGTTGAAATTGCGGTGATCGGTGACGTCCACCACATGCCGTTCCACGGTGTCGCGCAGCATCCCGAGATCGATCACATAGCCGGTGCGCTCGTCGATCGGTCCCTTGACCGAGACTTCGAGTGTGTAGTTGTGGCCGTGCCAGTTCGGATTGTTGCACTTGCCGAACAGGCGGGTGTTCTCCTCGTCGGAGAGTGCGGGATTGTGAACGCGGTGGGCCGCGTTGAAGCGCAGCAGTCGCGTCGCGGTAACGATGGGCATAATCGGTAAACCGCCCGAAAGGGGGAGAGGTTCCCTCCCCAAACTCGTACCGTCGGTGCGCGCCGGCAAGGCGACGGCCGAGCAACGGGGGCCATCGCCGGAAATACGAAAGCCCCGCCGATTGGCGGGGCTTTCGCACAAGTTACGGAACGAAGAGGAGGTCTTGAAGCCCAAAGAATACTGATAAGGTCCTCACCACGCGGTCGCCTTCCCCGCACTGGGGCATGACGTGAACGCAGTCTGTCGGACCTTTCCTTAGGACTTATCGGCTCAAGAGGTAATTC